>NZ_JAHLPQ010000007.1:0-162784 GCF_018917985.1 Blautia sp. MSJ-36
TGTGTTTAAAAGCCCTGGACGGCTGAATTCGATGGAGCGCCGTGTGCGGTGAAAGTCGCATGCACGGTGTGGAGCGGGGGAAAATCCGGAGATAACTTCAAAGGATTACCTATCGCTATTGAAATCTTCCTCCGGCAGGAAAAAATATCAGGGCGAAATAAAAACAGACCGTTATGGAAGAAAAATTCCCAAACATGGTCACGGAACTGTAAATTTGGACAATCCAACCTCATCCACATCAACGATCATGAAGGCAGTCCTTGACCTGTATGAGCGTATCACGGATAAAACACTTCTGATCCGGCGTGTCTATATCACAGCCAATCAGCTCACAGATGAAAAACTGGCAGCGGCAGAGCCCGTATATCAGCAGATGAATCTGTTCACGGATTACCTTAAATCAGAAGTGTCAGAGGCAGAACAGAAAGCAGAAAAAGAAAAACAGGAAAAAGAGCGAAAGCTCCAAGAAGCTATGCTTTCCGTAAAAAAGAAATTCGGAAAAAATGCCATACTGAAAGGCAGCAGCTTACAGGAAGGTTCCACAACCATAGAGCGGAACAACCAGATCGGAGGTCACAGAGCATAAATGGAAAAGAAACCAAAAGGCAAATACCAGGACATCATAAACCTGCCTCACCATGTTTCAAAAACACACCCACAGATGCCCCTCTATGACCGAGCTGCACAGTTTTCCCCCTTTGCAGCCCTTACCGGCTATGAAGACGCAATCCGGGAAACAGCCAGACTCACCGATAACTGGGTACAGCTTTCCGAAGACAAAAAGCAGGAACTGGATGAAAAACTCCGGCAGCTGATAGCCGACAGGGAGAGAACAGAGTCCGTCACCATCATCTATTTCCAGCCGGATGACCGGAAAGAGGGAGGCTCCTATGTAACCGTCACCGGGCAGATAAAAAAGATTGACGACTGCAGCCAGAAAATCTTTCTGACAGATGGAACGAAGATTGACCTGGGAAGAATTGTGGATATAAAATAAAAAATGCTTCGGAGGAACAACAATGGGAAAAATACTGGATGAGGATCTGATCTACGAAATACTATCCGTGGTGGAAGAAATACCGGCAGGAAAAGTGGCTTCCTACGGGCAGATTGCACGTCTCATCGGCTGGGATAAAAATTCGAGGCTTGTAGGAAAAGTTTTAAGCATGGCAGAATTTTATGGGAAATATCCCTGCCACAGAGTTGTGAATCATGCAGGCCGTACTGCACCAGGATGGAGAGAACAGAGGGAACTTCTGGAAGATGAAGGTGTTGAATTTAAGACAAATGGTTGTGTGGATATGAAAAGGCACCAGTGGGAGGAATAGAACTTTATGAATTGTAAAGATATGATGCAGATTCCGGAGCTTACAGAGGTTCTGAAGCTGAAAGCAGGAAAAAACGGTTTGGAGCAATCTGTTCGATGGATTTATTTTGCAGACTGTCTGCAATGTGTAAAAAGTGAATATAAGATCGAAAACTATATCCACGGAGACGAATTTGTAGTTCTGACCAATCCCAGTGTTACGGATGACAGTCGGAAGCTGATGGAGATGATCCGGCAGATGTATGGGCATGGAATTACGGCTCTTGGAATCAATGAAGGCCAGATATCAGAGGAACTGATGCAATACTGTGAAGAGAAAGCGTTGCCTCTTTTTGAGCTTCCGGAGAAATATCCTCTGATCGATCTGTCTCAGATCATCTGCCGCATGCTTGTTCTGGAAGAAAATGACCGAAATGCCGCAGAGCAGCTGTTTTCCTCTATTCTGGATGCAGAACATTTAAGCAGGGAGCGTGTGATGGCACAGGCCAGATATCTGAATATTGATCTGGAGGGGAGTTTTTTTGTAGCGGAATTTGTGTTTGCGGCCGGAAATACAGAAAGCGGAGGGGAAAACGATGATTCCCTGACAGCAGGACGGAAGGTGAAGCGTGTGATCTGCGCTGAATTTTCCAGTTACATAAAACAGGATATTCTGATCCTTCCACAGGCGGGTTCCATCCTTGCACTGATCCCGGACAGAGAATCTGAGGAAAGTAATATAAAGGAAATTTTTACCAGAATTGTGGACCGGACACAGAGGGAATATGGAATAGAGCTTCGGATCGGAGCCGGAAACAGTAGGGCGTATCTGGATGAGGTAAAAGACAGCCGGAACGAAGCTTCCTCAGCACTTCGGGCAGCAGAAGTTTCCGGATTGAAGGGGCAGATATTTTTTTACAGGGATCAGGGAATCTATACATTACTTTCCCATGTGGACGATTCCAGAATCCTGGATACTTATATGGAAGAAAAAATCGGAAAGCTGCTGCAGGCAGATGAACTGAACGATGGAAACTTAAGTGAAACACTGGAAAATTATCTGAACTGCAGCTGCAATGCCAAAAAGACGGCAGAAGAGATGTTTCTTCACAGGAATACCTTAAATTACAGGTTGAAAAAGATCCGGGAGATCCTGGGATGCGATCTTGAAAACCTGGATACCTGCCTGGAGCTGAAGATGGCGTTTCTGATCAGGCGATATCGGTATCGCAGATAATAGAAATTGTGCACCGTGCACAAAAAACATGCAACACCAGGCCTATTGATTTCAAACCTGAAAATGCTATAATCTACCTAAATCAAAAAACAAAATAACACAGCAGATAAACGACAAAGGCGTCGGATGATAACACATCCGACGCCTGTTTTTTTGCTTCGAAGGAGCAGAAAAGCCGTGACCAGATAAAGGAGGAGAAGTATTATGACAACAGCAGAATTAGCAACCGCATTACCGGAGATCGTAACAGAGCAGGTTCCAGGACCAAAATCAAAAGAACTTCTTGACAGAAGAGACGCAGCGATCCCGAAAGCACTTTGCGGAAAAACATATCCGATCTGCATCAAACAGGGATCAGGAGCCATGTTTGAAGATATGGACGGAAATAAATTCCTTGACTGGGTCGGCGGTGTTGGCGTCCTGAATATCGGATATTCCCATCCGGAAGTCATCGAGGCGGTAAAAAAACAGACTGAAAAATATTTCCATACAATTTTCAATGTATATGTACATGACGGTTATGTAACACTGGCTGAAAGATTAAATGAGATCATGCCGTGTAAAGGAGATGTGAAAAAAACATACTTCGCAAACTCCGGTGCAGAGTGTGATGAAAATGCCATCAAGATTGCAAAAGCCTTCACAAAAAGAAGCGGCGTGATCTGTTTCACAGGTGCTTTCCATGGAAGAACAAACCTGACCATGGCACTGACAGCCAAGAAAGTATATGCCGTTGGTATGGGACCATTTCCGGCCGGAATTTACCGTGCGCCGTACCCATATCTGTACAGAGCACCTAAAGGATACACAGAGGCTGAAGCAATTCAGTATTATATTGATGAGCTTCAGAGAATCTTTGACGAAGGAGCACCTGCAAGTGAGATCGCCTGCATGATCGTTGAGCCGTTCCAGGGCGAGGGTGGATTCATCCCGGCACCGATCGAGTGGGTAAAAGCAGTCCGCAAGATCTGCGATGACAACGGAATTCTGATGATTGCAGATGAGGTTCAGTGTGGCAACTGCAGAACAGGAAGATATTATGCATCTGAGTACTGGGCAGAAGCAGGCGCAGCACCGGATATCATCACAACCGCAAAATCTCTTGGTGCAGGTCTTCCGATTTCCGCTATCACAGCAAGAGCAGAAGTTATGGATACAGCACCGGCAGGAACCATCGGTGGAACCTTCTGTGGAAACCCGGTATCCTGTGCAGCAGCACTGGCTGTTATGGATATCATGAAACGTGACGATTACGCAGGAAAAGCAAGACACATTGGCGAGGTTGTCATGAAACGCTACAAAGAGCTTCAGGAGAAATATCCGGTGATCGGTGATGTACGTGGACTTGGCGCTATGATCGGTATTGAGCTTGTAAAAGATAAAGAAACAAAAGAACCGGCAACAGAGCTTACAGCCAAGCTGATCCAGAATGCGATCCAGAAGGGACTCCTTCTTGAGAACTGTGGAACAGCAGGCAATGTAGTTCGTTTCCTTGCACCGCTCACCATGACGGATGAGCAGATGGAGAAAGGCCTGGAGATCTTTGAGGATTCTCTGAAAGAGGCATTGGAAGCATAGAGTAATAGAAAGTTACTTTATGACAGAAAAGTAAAACATGCTTGACAAACCATAAATTCCTTATATAATTATCAATGGTAATTAACAAAGATAATTATATAAGGGGTTTTTTTATGACAAATGAAAAGATCAAGCGGATGTTTGATGCATTTTATCAGGCAAAGCGGATCCGGGATATGCTTCCGCCACTGCCCCAGGGAGTAATGCCATCCTATATTCGGTATCTGGATGCGATCCATTCTCTGCAGAAAGAAAAAAAAGATATCAGGATCTCCGATCTCAGTGACGCCATGAACCTGCCGCGTCCGGGTGTCACCAGAACAGTGAAAGAAATGGAGACAAAGGGATATCTTCAGAAGCTCGTGTCTCCGGATGACGGGCGCGTTACTTACATTTCCATAACAGAAAAAGGAGAGAGGCTTTCCGGAAAATATGATCAGGATTATTTCAGCAGTCTGGCACCCTATCTTTCAGAGATTTCCGAAGAAGAAGCAGACAGTATGATCCGGACCATCGGGAAATTTTATCAGATCATGTGCGACAGGAGGGAACATTATGACAAATGATAAGGCAGATTTTACTCAGGGAAATATCCTGAAGAAGCTGGTTGCTTTTATGATGCCGGTACTTGGCGCGCTGATCCTACAGGCTGCCTATGGTGCGGTCGATCTTCTTGTAGTTGGAAGATTCGGTTCCACATCCGGACTGTCAGCGGTTTCCACCGGAAGCCAGGTCCTGAATCTTGTTACCTTTGTAGTGATTCAGTTTGCTATGGGTATCACAGTTCTGATCGCACGTTATCTTGGAGAAAAAAGACCGGAGCAGATCGGCTCCGTTATCGGCGGAGCTGCGATCGTTTTTACCATGATCTCTGTCGTGCTGTTTATTGTTATGGTAGGTTTTGCACATCCGATCTCCGTGCTGATGCAGGCACCGGAAGAAGCAGTAGCGCTGACTGCATCTTATGTACGGATCTGTGGAAGCGGAATTTTCTTTATTGTTGCATATAACCTGCTGTCTGCCATCTTCCGTGGCCTGGGTGACAGTAAATCTCCGCTGCTGTTTGTTCTGGTGGCATGTATTGTAAATGTGATCGGAGACCTGGTACTGGTAGCCGGCTTACATATGGATGCAGCAGGGGCAGCTATTGCTACGGTTTCTGCTCAGGCCTTAAGTGTTGTATTTGCAGTAGTTCTTCTGATAAAGAAGGAGCTGCCGTTTACCATTACAAAAAAAGATTTCCGGCTGAATCCTCAGTGCAGACGCTTTCTTAAGATCGGACTGCCGCTGGCACTTCAGGAATTCCTGACACAGATTTCATTCCTGGCCTTGTGCGCATTTGTCAACCGCCTGGGTCTGGAAGCATCCTCCGGTTACGGAGTTGCATGTAAGATCGTAAACTTTGCCATGCTGGTTCCAAGCTCCCTGATGCAGTCCATGGCTTCCTTTGTTTCACAGAACGTAGGAGCCGGAAAGCCGAAACGTGCGAGAAAATCCATGCTTACGGGAATCGGAGTTGGCCTGTCTGTGGGATGCCTGGTATTTATCCTGATCCTGCTTAAGGGGGATGTACTGGCAGGATTCTTTTCAACAGATGCCGGCGTTATCCAAAAGGGCTTTGATTATCTGAAGGGTTTTGCTCCCGAGACACTGGTAACAGCTGTTCTGTTCAGTATGATAGGCTATTTCAACGGAAACAACCAGACCATCTGGGTTATGGTCCAGGGCCTGGTACAGACACTTCTGGTACGACTTCCAATGGCGTACTTCATGAGTATCCAGCCAGATGCCAGCCTGACAAAGATCGGACTTGCAGCACCGGTATCTACCACAGTGGGAATCATTCTGAACATCGGATTCTTTCTGTACTTCACCCGTGCGAAAAAAGAAATTGTTCCGGAAGAATGAACGGATAAAGGGATGTAAATGCCGGGGTGATATGATATAATCAGAATCACCCTGGCAGAGGTGATGGTACTGACCCTGGAATAGCTGCCGGGATCTTGACAGCTGTAAAGGAGGAGCACAGGATGATTTGCGGGATGACGTATTTTCAGATATGTCTGTATTTTTTGTTTTATTCTTTTGGAGGATGGGTCGTTGAAGTTATCTTCCATGCAGTAACCTTAGGAAAGGTTATAAACCGGGGATTTCTCAACGGTCCGGTATGCCCGGTGTACGGATTTGGTGTACTTTCCGTGTTTGCATTGCTCAATACGCTTCAGAGCGGCGGACATCAGATGAGTGAGGGAATGATCTTTCTGTTTGGGATCGTTCTTGCAACTGCGGTAGAGCTGGTTGCCGGATGGCTTCTGGATGTATGCTTCCATGCAAGATGGTGGGATTATTCCAATAAGCCACTGAATTTTCACGGCTATATCTGTCTTGAGTTTTCCCTGATATGGGGACTTGCCATTGTGATGGTTGTAAAGGTTTTTCAGAAGTATGTGGAGCGTCAGGCTTCTCATACACCTTCCACACTGGAATGGGTTGTTATGGCAATTCTGTATGCGGTGTATCTGGCAGATTTTATTGTAACAGTAGCGGTAATCCGCGGACTGAACAAGAAGCTTACCCGACTGGATAAGGTACGTGCGGATCTGCGGATCGTGAGCGATAAGCTCAGTGATACTCTGGCAACAACTACCATTGACACAGCACAGAAGGTGGGAGAAGGAAAGGTTCAGGTTGCCCTTGCTAAGGCAGAGCTCAGAGATGCGACTGTGGCTCAGAAAGAAAGATCTGTTGAAATGCTTCGGATGAAGAAAGCGGAACTTCAGGCACAGTTTGATGAGCTGTCAAGCTCTATCACAAACCATACGGTATTCGGCCAGGGAAGAATCCTTAAGGCTTTCCCGGAGATGAAGCACAGAGATTATTTTGAACTGATCCAGGAGCTGAAGAAAAAACTCAGATAAGAAAAATGAAATGCGATAAAGAGGCAGCAGGAAATGTTGGAAATTTCCTGCTGCCTCTTTTAAAATATCAGAGTTTCAGTTTATCGGATTCTTTTTTTTATCATTGGTCCGATGATCATGGCGATGATCATTTTTATGAGATCTGCCGGGATAAACGGAATTACACAGATTCCAAGAGCTGCTTTGAAAGTGGAATCTGCAACGATGCAGAACCATACAGTTCCGAAAAGATAGCATACAATTGTTCCGGCAATCATACCAACGAGCTGGATCAGAGGCTTATGGCAGTTGTCAATTACCAGTCCGGCAATAACAGCCATAACGATAAAGCCGATGATGTATCCGCCTGTAGGACCGGCCAGCTTTGCAGGGCCACCGGTAAATCCGGAAAATACCGGAAGACCTACAAGTCCAAGCAGAAGATAGATCAGATAGCTGATGGTTCCTTTTTTCCATCCGAGAAGATAAAGAGACAGATAGATGGCAAGATTGGTAAATGAGATCGGAACCGGACCGATTGGAATGGACAGCGGCGCAAGAATACAGGTGACAGCTGCCATAAGAGCGGTCATGGTGATCTCGTAGGTTTTTGTACGTGGTGCAGAGACAGTATTTGTCTGGTTCATATTAAAAGAGCCTCCTTTGAAAAAGGTAATATATTTACTGGTTCGGGTAAGCAATGAAATGCTGTAAGTGTGTATGACAGGTCATATGTCCATAAGGATGCTTACGCAGATTCAATCTCATAAGTAAATCCTGCATCCGTGATGGTTTTCAGGGTATCTTCGATTCCCTGTCCGCCTTCTGTAAGATAACCGGAAGCAAAAATAGAATCTACAACACTGAGCAGTTTCTTTTCTTCGCCTTTGAAATATACTTCTCTTCCGGCAGCACAGCGGATATCGGCTGTAGGCACCAGAAGTCTGGCAAGACAGAGGACTTTCATGCAGTATTCTGTTGTCAGATAGGAAATGTCGGCATTTCCAAGAGGAGTTCCCTTAATTGGCAGGAGGAAGTTGATGGGCAGTGCTTCCGGCTGGATCTCACGTAATTCCAGAAGCATGTCAACAACATCTGCTTTGCTTTCACCCATGCCAATGATACCGCCACTGCAGATCTCAAAACCAAGACCCTGAAGCATATGGATATTCTGGACACGCTGGTCAAAGGTATGTGTACTGCAGATATTCTGATAAAAGGACCGGCTGCTGTTCAGGTTATGGTTGATCCGGTCAAGACCTGCTTCTTTGAGCACTTTTGCCTGGTGCTCTGTGAGAAAGCCTATGGAGCAGCAGAGATGAGTTCCCTGTTCTTTCATTTTGCGTATCCTGCGGGCCAGCTCTTCAATCTCTTTATCTGTAAATTTCATACCACTCAGACCGATACAGTGTCTGGATAAATGATAATCATTTACGAAATCATTGTCCTGATATAATTTGTCTTCATCTACCCATTTGTATTTATCAATATCGGCAGTGGAACGACATGACTGGGCACAGTAGGCACAATCCTGGGAACAGTTACCACTGCGGGCATTGGTAAGGATGTGGATGCTTACCCGGTTTCCCTTATATTTGTAACGTAAACTGCTGGCACGGTCAATCAGTGCCTCAAGTTCTTCGTCCGGAGTATCTAAAATTGCAATGGCTTCATCTCTGGAAAGCGATGGAGCTTCTTTTTCGCATGATGCAGTGTTCATGTCAATACCTTCCTTTTGAGTTTTTTTGTACGGGTATCACTTTATCACATAGAAATATTGAATGTCAACTGCAAATATAAAATGAGTTTACAATTGAAAAACTGTAGTATTAAGGTAATGCTTAGGATCATCAAAGCAGGTAATTTCCTTGATTCGGTTAAAATAATTCTCAATTCAATATCATATCTTTATAAAATCTTAATACGGAAGCAGAGACTTTTATACTATCTTTGAAAGCAGTTATATATAATAAAATGCGTTACGAGGATAGCACTGTTAAAAGTATTGATAAGGAGTTCTGATCATTTATGCCGGAAAAATCATATAAGAAAAAACATATGACATCTTTTCAGCTGATTATCATGGGGTTTGCAGGAGTGATCCTTTTGGGAACCGTTCTGCTGATGCTTCCATTTTCTTCTGCGGAGAAAGTGATCACACCATTTCATGAGGCACTTTTTACAGCCACTTCGGCGGTATGTGTTACAGGTCTTGTGGTAAAGGACACTGGAAGCTACTGGTCCCTGGCAGGCCAGACGATCATTCTTGCACTCATACAAACAGGTGGGCTTGGAGTAGTGACTGTGGCTGCGTCTGTTTCCCTTCTTTCCGGAAAGAAAATATCCCTCATGCAAAGAAGCACCATGCAGGATGCAATTTCAGCTCCAAAAGTCGGAGGAATCGTCAGACTGACAAGGTTTATTTTGAGGGGAACATTTTTGATCGAAGCTGCAGGGACGGTGTTGCTGCTGCCGGTTTTTATGGGAGATTATGGAAAAAAGGGAATCTGGATGTCAGTTTTTCATTCAATCTCTGCTTTTTGTAATGCCGGCTTTGATATTCTGGGGACAGATTCCAGTATGTTTCCATCGCTGACTGGGTATTCCGGAAATATACTTATAAATCTGGTAATTATGCTGTTGATCATTACAGGAGGAATCGGTTTTCTCACATGGGATGATATTTATACAAACAAACGGAACTTTAAACGCTACCGCATGCAAAGCAAGATCATTCTCATGACTACCGCATGCCTGATCTTATTTCCGGCAGTTTTTTTCTATATCTGTGATCTGACAAAATTACCCATGGGAAAACGCCTGTTAGCAGCAGCGTTTCAATCGGTAACGACAAGAACTGCCGGATTTAATACTATAAATATTTCAGAGATGAGTGAGGCATCAAAAGCAGTTATGATATTGTTAATGCTAATTGGTGGTTCACCGGGATCTACAGCAGGTGGAATGAAAACAACAACTTTTTCAGTACTTATTTTAAATGCAATTGCGACATTTCGAAGTCAGGAAAATGCAGGAGCTTTTGGGCGAAGACTTGAATATCATGTGATAAAAAATGCAGCGACAATAGCCATGTTATATTTTGCCTTGTTCTTTGGCGGCGGAATAGCGATCAGTGTGTACGAAGGCCTTCCGCTTTTAGATTGTCTGTACGAAGCTGCTTCAGCTGTTGGTACGGTAGGGCTGACGCTGGGAATCACACCGGAACTTCATGTTTTTTCACAAGTCGTGTTGATCATACTGATGTATCTGGGACGTGTAGGTGGTCTGACCCTGATCTATGCGGTATTTTCCGGAAGAAATAAGGGAAATGCAAAGCTCCCTCTGGAAAAAATCACAGTTGGATAAGAAGGAGAAAAATAATATTATGAAAAATGTATTGCTTATTGGACTTGGAAGGTTTGGAAGACATATTGCCATGCAGCTCAATCAGCTGGGACATGAAGTTATGGCAGTTGACTGGAAGGAAGAAAGAGTGGACAAAGTACTGTCATTTGTGACGAATGCTCAGATTGGTGACAGCACCAATGCTGAATTTTTACAGTCCCTTGGAATTGGAAACTACGACATTTGTTTTGTGACCATTGGAGATAGCTTTCAAAATTCTCTTGAAACAACATCCCTTCTAAAAGAACTGGGTGCAAAATTGGTGATATCCAGAGCTGAACGTGATGTTCAGGAAAAATTTCTTTTACGCAATGGTGCCGATAAGGTAGTTTATCCGGAAAAGCAGGTGGCAAAATGGGCTTCCATCCGTTATACAGATGATCATATACTGGATTATATGGAGGTGGACGCTTCCCATGCAATTTTTGAAGTGGAAGTGCCGGAAGAATGGGTTGGAAAAACAGTGGGTGGACTTGACATCAGAAAACGCTACAATATTAATATTCTGGCAGTAAAAAATGAAGAGGAATTCAGTATTGCAATTTCACCGGAAACATATTTTGCAGAAAACGATAAATTACTGGTATTAGGAGAATACAGAGATCTTCAGAAGTGCTTCCGCATATAGCTCATTGCCATGAAGAAAAAATTTTGACCACAGAACAGCTGCGTGATATAATTCCAGAAAACAGCAGTAGAAGGAGAATGACAGAATGAGCTTGAAAATGGAGGATACAGTAAAAAACAGAACCTATCCGAAACGGCCATTTGCATGGTATGTGGAAAAACCGTCTGCAAAAGATTACTTGCTGACGGTTTTTATATTTGCAGTATGCACTTTGATCGGCCTGCTGTTTCAGAAACTGGATCTTACAGATACAAATATTGTAACGATATACATTTTGGGCGTATTGATCACTTCGATCGTGACAGATGGTTATCTTTGCAGTGTAGCCGGCTCCTTTTTAAGTGTATTCTTATTTTGCTTTTTCCTGATGGAGCCAAGGATGTCTTTTGAGACATATGCGGTGGGATATCCGGTGACGTTTTTCATAATGCTTATTTCGTCCGTACTTACAGGAACCCTTGCGGCAAAGCTGAAAATGCATGCAAAGCTGTCTTCGCAGATTGCCTTTCGCACACAGGTTCTGTTTGATACGGATCGTCTGCTGCAAAAGGCAAAAAGTGAGACAGAAATCCTCGGAGTTACCTGTACACAGCTGATACGCCTGTTAAACCGCAGCATCACGGCATATGTTGTGGAAAATGGAACTTTATCAGAAGGAAAGCTTTTTTCCGGGGAAAAAGAGAGCACAGAGGATTTTCTGACACAGGAAGAACAACAGGCGGCCAGATGGACTTATGAAAACAGACAGCGTGCCGGCGCATCCACACAGTATTTCTCACAGGCAAAATGCTTATATCTGGCAATTCGAAGCGGGAATAATGTTTATGGCGTAATCGGGATCCCTCTGCAGAAAGAAACACTGGACTCTTATGAATACAGCATCCTGCTGTCTGTAATAAATGAATGTGCACTTGCAATGGAGAATGTACAAAATGCCATAGAAAAAGAAAAAAATGCGGTTTTAGCAAAAAATGAGCAGCTGCGTGGCGATCTTCTCCGGGCGATTTCCCATGACCTGCGTACTCCGCTTTGTTCTATTTCCGGAAATGCAGATATGCTTCTCAGTAACAGTGACCGTCTGGATGAAGCTACAAGGTATCAGATCTACACGGACATCCATGACGATTCAGAGTGGCTGATCGGAGTTGTGGAAAATCTGCTTTCAATCACTAGGCTCAATGATGGAAGATTGAAGTTTAAATTTACGGATCAGCTTTTGGATGAGGTAATAGCAGAGTCACTCCGGCATGTCAGCCGGAAGCATGATGCGTATAAGATCGTGGCGGACTGTGAAGAACTTGTTCTTACACGTATGGACGTGCATCTTATTATACAGGTTCTGGTAAATTTGATTGATAATGCGATAAAATATACGCCGTCAGGCTCTGTCATTAGCATTCGGGGGTTCAAAAAAGCCGGGAAAGCACAGGTAAGCGTGGAAGATAATGGCCCTGGAATTCCGGATGAAATGAAGCCACATATTTTTGAGATGTTTTATACAGGGAAAACAACCGTTGCAGACAGCCAACGGAGTCTGGGGCTTGGCCTGGCACTTTGCCGCTCTATCATAGAAGCACACGATGGAACACTGGTTCTTTCGGATCATGCTCCGCATGGATGTAATTTTACTTTTACTTTACCATTAAGCGAGGTGACATTAAATGAATAAGACATTAATTCTGGTGGTTGAGGATGACAGACCCATACGGAACCTGATCGTTACCACTTTAAAAACACATGACTATAAATATCTGGCTGCAGAAAATGGGGCTTCGGCCATTTTGGAGGCTTCATCACACAATCCGGATATCGTTCTTCTGGATCTGGGCCTTCCTGATATGGAAGGAGTAGAGGTAATAAAGAAAATCCGTACCTGGTCGAATATGCCTATCATCGTGATCAGTGCCAGAAGTGAAGATACGGACAAAATAGAGGCACTGGATGCGGGTGCAGATGATTATATCACAAAACCATTTTCAGTAGAAGAATTACTTGCGCGTATCCGTGTCAGTCAAAGGCGGCTTGCCATAACGCCGGCAGGAAAACAGCCGGAAACATCTGTTTTTGAAAATGGTGGATTAAAGATAGATTACACGGCTGGCTGTACATTCCTGAAGGACAGAGAACTGCATCTGACGCCCATTGAGTATAAGCTGCTCTGCCTTTTATCCCGTAATGTTGGAAAAGTATTGACACATACATATATTACTCAGCAGATCTGGGGACGCTGCTCGGAAAACGATGTTGCTTCTCTCAGGGTTTTTATGGCAACACTGCGGAAAAAACTGGAGCCTGAAAAAAACGGGGGACAATATATCCAGACGCATATTGGGATCGGATATCGCATGCTCAGGATCGAGAAACCTGAGCAGGAAACCAAAAAAGATAGCATTAATCCTCAAACGATAATATAATCCTCTCATATGATGACAGTTTCTATAGTAAAGATCACAGAAAAGGACGGAAACAGACGATGAAGATCATGGGGATTGATATCGGCACAACAACAGTCAGTGTCGTAATGACAGACACAGAAACGGGAAAGCTGCTTGCAAAGGAAACAGTGGAGCATAATTCTTTTCTGCGGAGCAGTAAGCCGGAACAGAAGCTGCAGGATCCGGAACGGATCTATGAGATCGTCCGGGAGCTTCTTATAAAGCAGCAGAAGGAGAATGGTTTGCCAGATGGAATAGGGTTTACAGGGCAGATGCATGGAATGCTGTATGTGGATGCTTCCGGCAAGGCAGTGAGTCCTCTTTATACCTGGCAGGATGGAAGCGGAGAGATTCCATTGGAAAACGGAAAAACCTGTGCAGAGCTTTTGCAGGGAGTGGGTGCGGCGGCGTCCGGATATGGTGTAGTGACACATTTTTATCTTCAGAAGAATGATCAGATCCCGAAGGATGCTGTAAGGATGACGACGATCAGTGATTATATTGCCATGCGTCTGTGTGAAAATACTGTCCCTGTTATCGGACTTGACATGGCGGCAAGCTGGGGCTGCTTTGACCTGCAAAAACGGGAATTTCGGTATGAAGCCCTGGAGAAAGCCGGTGTAGATACTTCTTATCTTCCGGAAGTAAGAAAGGGACATTTTTTAATCGGAGAAACAAGAGCCGGTGTACCGGTAATAGGATCGATCGGTGACAATCAGGCGAGTCTGTTTGGTTCCGTCCGGGATCTTAAAGATACCGTACTCCTGAATGTAGGAACCGGCAGCCAGGTTTCCTTTGTGACAGAGAAGTTTATAGAATGCAGCGGCAGTGTGGAGCTTCGCCCCTGTACCGAAAACAGCTATATCCTTGTAGGAGCTTCCCTGTGTGGTGGTCGTGCGTATGCGATGCTGGAACAGTTTTACAGAGAGGCTACAGAAACCGAAGAAAGACTGTATTCCCGGATGCAGGAGCAGGCAGAAAAATTTATTGAAACATACGGAAAAGAAGCTGCATGGAAAGTAGACACGGCTTTTTCAGGGACAAGAAGTGATCCGTCTCACAGGGGCATGATCGCAGGGATTGGTGTAGAGAACTTTCATCCTGGTGCACTGACGGTCGGTGTGATCTGTGGGATCCTTAACGAATTGCATGAGCAGTATGAGCAGATGTGTCAGCTCACCGGGAAAAAGGGCACCCGTCTGGCTGGCTCCGGAAACGGAATTCGCCGAAACCCGCTGATGAGAAGAATGGCAGAAGAAATATTCGAAATGCCGATGGAGGTTCCTGAATATGAAGAAGAGGCTGCGTATGGAGCTGCACTTACTGCGGGGAAATTGGCAGCAAAAAAATTGGATTTATCCAATGCGTCGTAAAACCCCTTGCTTCAGCTATGGGGATATAAGACGCGTCCATCGAATTTATGCAAGTAATTGAAGATGGACAAAATAGTAATTGTATTAACTAATAAACCATAGTATAATATAAATATGAACACAACATATAAATCAAACAACAATGTCGTCTATTCCTGTAAATACCAGGTAGTATGGTGTCCAAAGTATAGACGAAAAGTATTAATTAATGGTGTGGACGTCCGGCTGAAGGAGCTGCTCACAGAGTATGCTGCAAATCTTTCTGTAGACATTCTGGAAATGGAGATCATGCCAGACCATGTTCATATGCTTTTGGAAGTAGATCCTCAGTTTGGCATCCACAAAGCTGTAAAGTCATTTAAAGGCTATACGTCCAGAATTTTAAGACAGGAATTTCCCTATCTTAAAACGAAAATGCCGACTCTCTGGACAAACAGCTATTTTGTATCGACGGTGGGCGGTGCCCCACTGGAAGCAGTAAAACAGTATATTGAAAACCAGAAAACATCGCAGAGACAAAAGGATAAGATGGGATAATGCAAAAAGGAATTAAATTCAGGATCTACCCGAACAGAGAACAGAAAAACTTCATCCATCAGACCCTGGGATGTTGCCGGTTCATCTACAACCGGGGACTTGCCATGCGCAGGGAAGGCTATGAAAATGGGACAAAAATCGGCTATTCCCAGACTTCCGCCATGTTGACTGAATTGAAAAAGCAAGAGGAGTTTGCCTTTCTGAAAGCAGCAGATTCCATTGCATTACAGCAGTCTTTGCGGGATCTCGACAGGGGATTTGTGAATTTCTTTCAGAAACGGGCTTCCTATCCAACCTTCAAAAGTAAACATAACCGGTTCCAGTCATACAGAACGGTAAATCAAAAAGATAATATCCGTATTGTGGGAAGATATATCAAACTTCCGAAACTTGGATTTGTTAAAATACGGCAGTCGATGGAAGTGGAAAAGATTAATCACGTGATCATTGAGCACACACCGGCTGGAAAATATTTTGCGGTTTTAAATGTTGATTTTGAACCGGAACCACGCTCAAATGCTGGCGGAACGATAGGGATTGATGTCGGAATCAAAGCGTTCTACTCCGACAGTAATGGAAATACGGTATCAAATCCCAGATATCTGGAACGCTCAATGCGAAGACTCATAAGAGAACAGCGCAGGCTTTCCCGAAAACAAAAAGATTCCCATAACCGCGAGAAGCAGCGGATCAGGGTGGCAAGAGTGTATGAGAAAGTAACCAATCAGCGGAATGATTTCCTACAGAAACAGTCAACGATGCTGGTGCGTGAAAACCAAACCATCTGTATTGAAGATCTGAATGTTAAGGGGATGATCCGGAATCATAAACTGTCAAAATCGATAGCGAGTGTTTCCTGGGCAAAATTTTTTGAAATGCTGGAATATAAAGCTGGCTGGTATGGAAATGAAATTCACAGAGTACCAACGATGTATCCGAGCAGTCAGACCTGCAGCTGTTGTGGCTACAGAAATCCACGGATAAAAAATCTGGGCATCCGTATCTGGGAGTGTCCCAAATGCTATGCGGTTCATGACCGGGATACGAATGCAAGTATCAATATTCTGAAAAAAGGACTGCAGATGCAGTCTGCATAAAGATAAAAACTGTACCGTAGGGCATACGGGAACAGTATAAATATAGCTTGTGGACACTGTGTAAGACATTGCAGTACCGTAAGGTGTTTACCAATGCAGTAGTGGGAGAAGCAAGAATCCCCCTGCTTTAGCTGTGGGGAGTGTCAATGCTAATATTGCGGCAACGATAGGTGGATATACATGCAATGCACGGAAAATCCGTATAGTCGGAATGCTGATCAATTTGCCACTGTGGATCATATATGATATTGCGGTTGGCTCCTGGGCAGGAATATTGGACGAAATAGTCAGTGAAGCGTCTATGATGATCTCTATTTTTCGCTATGGGTGGAAAAATATGGATTCTCTGGAGACTGAGGCATAATAAGATTGAGATAAAATCTAATTGATAAATCAGGTGAAGGTGACATACTGAATGTATAAGAAAAAAACCGTGTGGAATTACAGTTTTGTTTTCACACGGTTTTTTAGAAAATGAAAGTTAGACACAGCTAATAATTTGCAGTGACAATTTATAGGACAATATAAAAGAGGGCAGATTTCTATGAGAATATTGATTTATGGTGCAGGTGTGATTGGATCCTTGTATGCCGCCTTATTCGCAGAAGCTGGTTATGATACAAGTATTTATGCCAGAGGTAAAAGACTTGAGGCTTTAAGAAATAATGGATTGCTTTTATGGGAAGACATTGTTGGAAAAGGAAAAATATTACCGGCTTTTCCTGGAGCTGGCGGAAGTATAAATGAGGATGGCATCCTTGATGCAGCACTCACTCCAAGGATGATTCAGCCAACAACATTTGCAGAAATATCAGGAAATAGCTCCGAAAGAACAAAACAATTTTCAAAGATATTGAGGCATGCTCATATACCATATCAGAAAGTAATGGATATGCATATGTGGCAGTTGTGTCATCTTGCCATGGTGGTGCCGATCGCAGATGCATATTACGAAGCTAACTGTCTGGAAAGAGCAGGAAAAGAATGGAAGAAGATCAGATTGTGGTTGTAGACAAAGGAAGAATTGTGCAGCAGGGAACACATGAGCAGTTAATGAGGCAGGAAGGTATTTATAAGAGATTTGTGGATGCAAGGCAGCAGGCGGTAAGCTGGAAACTGGCGCACTGAGAAATAAGCCACAGTTGGGGAATATCCAAAAGCCCTTGCTTTCGTATAAACTTCTATGAACATTTTAACTGCCAGAGTCATTTTCGCCCGGTCTTTCATTGCCAATACAATTTCTCTGAAGTGATAGCAGATAACAGGTCAGCAGGTCTTTCTAAAAAATAATCTGCTTTTATGTGCTTATTATGACTGCCCCATACTGCCAAAGCAAAATCAATTCCTGCATCTTCCGCACATTTACTGTCATATTTGCTGTCTCCAATATAAAGCACTTTACTATGGTCTGTTTTTGATAATTCCACATATTTCAAAATCGGTGCGGCATTGGGTTTATGTTCCTGTGTATCGTCTGCACATATGATTGTTTTGAAATAATGACTGATACCAAACGGACAAAAATCATGTGTAAATTCTTCCCTTGTCTTTGATGTGACAATCCCCATTTCATAATCCAGACTTAGAAGATTTTTCAATAATTCAATGATTCCGTCAAATACTTTAATGGTATTTGTATAGTTACGCATATTTTTATCCCATAATTCTATCGCATAGGAAGTGTCTTTTATCTCAAGTTTTTTCAAAGCGTCTGTTCCTGTAATACCTAACGCAAATCTTAGTTCAGAACATGGTATCTTTCTCCCGGACAATTCCTTTATAGTTTCCTGTAAAGAATGTAATACAGCATATTCCGTATCAATCAGAGTACCGTCAATGTCAAAAACAATATGCTTATACTTCATGCTGCCACCTTTCCTTGCCTGTATCAAAATAACGTATCACCCTGTATGGATTCCCTACTGCAACACAATTAGGAGGGATAGGGTGGTATCCCCCTAACAAAAACTGTTTTCCACAATACCCGGAAGCAGAGAATAGATAGAACAGCCGATCTGATTTTCAAACTGTTCTTTGATCTCTAAAATCCTTTTCCACCTGTCTATTGTCGCCGTGTGAACACCGTACCGTATTGTCACATCTACAAATCTCTTTTCCAAAAGACAGAACCCCGTCGGCATAGCCAATGCGTCACATAACTGTACAAGACGGTCATAATCATCATATATCGCATTTGCAACAAATTCTTTCATAAACAGGTAATCCTCATCACTGACATCAAACACACCGATAGATGTGGCAATATCCTGAATCATAAATGCGTGGGAGATACATATCTGTGCAGCTTTTTCCCATCCGCGCTCCATACAGTACCGATAGCCGTCTATCAGATGCCTTTCCGAACTCACTCCGGCATAGCGTCCAATATCATGCAACAATCCGAAAATATATGCCTGTTCAGAAGATAAATCTTTACAATGTGATGCAATGTTTTTACAGGCTTCGGCTACAAACCGGGAATGATCTGCCCATGCTCCCGGATTGGATTCTGACGCTTCCCTTAATGCCAGTTCTGCATTCTGAATGTTCAGTTTTACCATCATGCACTCACCTCCTGTAAATTGCTAGTTTACTTTACAGGTATCATTATAATGCAAAAGATATAGGAAAAATATTTCTTTTCCGCCATTACCTATCACTATTCTGCCATTTTTTTCTGTATTCTGTAGGTGAACAATGTGCATATTCCCGAAAAACTTTTCCAAAATAACTGCTGCTCCCTAAACCACACTCATGACTGATAACAGTAACAGCTTCCTGCCCCTTTGCCAACATCTGACAGGCAACTTGTAAACGGTAAGTTGTTATATACTCGATGGGTGTCATGTGCAGACAGTCATGGAACACTCTATAACATTCCCTTTCGCTTAAATATGCTGCCGCAGCAAGTTTCGGAATAGATATTTTTTCTCTGTAATGTTCATGAATGTATATCATCATCAGCTTTATTTTATCGTTGCTTTTGTTATGTCCCACTTTCTTTTCACGCATAGAACGTGAAAGTTCAAAAAGCATGAGCCATATTTCCGTTAGGGCTTCCCGTAGTTTTATTTCATATCCAAATTCATCACTGGATAAACGAAATGAGGCAGTAAGCAGTTTCAAAATCCTTTCTTCTTCTGCATTGCCCGGAAAAAGCGGGATTACCTCAATCTGCGGTGCTGTTATGACAGGCGAAATATATTTTTGTTCAATCCTGCTTCCTTGTTCTCCGGCAAGTAAGGAAACGTCGAAAATATGAAGTAGCTGTATATTCTTTTCTTTTTGCGATATTGCTTTTGTCATATGAAGTACATTGGGATTTATCATGCCGCCGCTTCCAGCCGGAAACAATATTTTTCCTTCTGGCGTATCATATTCAATACTGCCGCTTTCCATATAAAAAAGTTCCACTGTCCTGTGCCAGTGCCACGGTACATAACACCCTATATATTTGTCAAGTTCTGCCCTCGAAGCGATATAGGGAAAATCTTTTTCAAAACCGGGAAGCAATTCTTCCTTGCTTCCGGTATAAAATTCAATGCTATGGATATTTTTCATGTCTGTTCACCTGTACATCTGGGATTTTGTATCTGCTTTATGGGGTGACATGCTCCCACCACTTAAATCTCTGATTTTGAAGTGGGGGCTTCTTGCTCAATGGCTCTACTGAGCCAAGTATCTACAAGCTATCCTCGCGTGCCCCGCGATTTTTATTAGTCCGGTTACGGACTTTCTATTGTGCTGTCATGCACATTCTGCCAGGATTCTTCTTCCCTCTTTCATGACGTTAACTGCTGCATTTACATCTCGATCCATTCTGTTTCCACATTCACAGCAATAAATCCTATCAGATAAAGTCAATTCTTCTTTTTTCTTTCCACATACACTGCAAATTTTACTGGATGCATAATAACGATCTACTTTTATCAGATATTTTCCTCGTTCCTCCAGTTTATATTTCAGCATAGACAGAAACAGGCCATATCCATTATCATGTACGCCTTTTCCAAAATGAAGTCCTCCTGCCATCCCTTTCAGATTCAAGTCTTCCACGCATACTGCATCGTAGTTCTCGGCAAGACTGGTACTGAGTTTATGCTGAAAGTCTTTTCTCTGATTTCGGATCTTTTCATGGCACAGTGCAACTCTTTTCTTCTGCTTCTTATAATTCTGACTGCCTTTCTGACATCTGGACAGCTTTCTCTGTTCCTGTGCAAGCTTTTTCTCTGTATTTCGATAGAACATCGGGTATTCAGCTCTTTTACCGGTAGAAAACACACACATTCCATGCATCGCAAAATCGATCCCGATATATTTTTCTGCCGGCTTTTTTTCTGCTGTTTGGTTCTCACTGCAAAATAAAAGACTGGCAAAATATTTTCCAGATGGCTCCCTGCTGACTGTCACTGATTTCAGTTTCCATTTTTCTGATATTGGACGGTGAAGCTTTATTCTGACAGTCGTCATCTTAGGTAGTTTCAAATATTTTCCTTCCAGAAAGATATTTCCATTCACTACATTTGTTGTATAAGATTTTCTTGATGACTTCTTTGATTTGAAACGCGGAAATCCTGCAGATGGTTCGCGAAAAAACTTACGGAATGCACTTTCCAGATACATCTGTACATTTGCTAACGCCAATGAATCCACCTCTTTCAGCCAGGGATATTCTTTCTTGTAACTGGCTGGTGTGTTCCTTAACATCTTCTTTTCTTTTTTATAATGTTCTATTTTATCCGCTAGCATACAGTTATAGATAAATCGGCTGCACCCGATTGTTTTTTCTATTTGCACACGTTGTTCTGCATTTGGATAGATTCGTATTTTTACTGCCCGGTTTATTTTTCTCACCTAATTTCCACATATAAGTAAATGAATTTAATCATCGTTTTTCGAACAATATGTTCTTCTTATATTATAATACAATTCAACTGTCAGAACAAGTGTTTCTTTTTTGGGTTACATAAATCTTTTGGGAGTATTTATGAGTATTTATGGGTTATTTATGCTCAAATCTACAATTCATCTCACTACCTGAAGAGGTAGGAGAATTCTTGTTACATTTTGTTAAATATACGGGAATAGCTCGGTAATTGTCAATCAATCAAACATTAACAATTCACAAAATCTGGTTGGAAAAAAAAGGGCACAAAATCTTTCACAAAATAATTAGCACTCACCTCTTGATAATGGAAGTCGATTTTTGTCCTGCCTTGTGTATCCCGGAAGTGCCTGTTTTACAGGCTTTCCGTGGCATTAGTCATTTTGTCTGGTATTGTAAAGCAGTGTCAGATTTGTCGTAAATGTCGTAAATTTGTGGTCAAAAAATGATGAGAAATGGAGAGTGCTAATAAAATGAACGCAGGTAGCGAAGCAACTGCGTTCATGAGCAAGTAGCGAAAGCGGATTGCGAATGTCCTATTTATATAACGTATACAAATGTAAATGGATATCTGCTCCATCTGCTCACCTATAAATCCGGTGAGCAGATGGAGCAACTTGGCAAGTATGGTTTTCTTCGCAGAGATTATCTGAAAAACTATCGAAATTCAACCTATCAGGTGATGCTTTTACAGGATACCATTGGAGAGCATCTTCTGGAAGTGGACAAGGCAGCCAGAGAACGGGAAGAGGTAATACTGAAACAGTTAGAAGAAAAAGAACCACTGCCGGATAAAGAAGCAGATCAAATGGCATGGGTAAGAGCAGCCAATCAATACAGAGCGATTGCGGAAGAGATTATTTTCAAGGAATTGATTTATGTTTAAATGAAGGTGATAAGGTCGTGGATTGCGACCTCATTATTGTATGAAAAATAGCAGTAGGCAGAATGAGAAAAATAGGGTAAAATGGGAACATGGATTTTGGGAACTCATAAGAAATGATTGTGCGGTAAAGTAACTTGAAATGCCAATTTGGCACCTCAAATGGCAGTGGAACAGAAAATGGTTATGGTGGCAGACGTACATTACCGTATGTATTTACAGAGCAGGGAATATCCATGCTTGCAAGTGTATTGCATAGCGAGGTGGCAATTAATGTAAGTATAGGTATTATGCGTGCATTTGTAGAAATGCGACGGTTTATAGCCAACAATGCACTTTTGTTTGAAAGGATTAGTAACGTTGAGCTAAAACAACTGGAATATCAGAAAAAGACAGATGAAAAGCTGGAGCAGATTTTTGAGTACATATCAGATCATGAGGAGTCTAATCAAAAGATATTTTTTGATGGTCAGATATATGATGCATTCAGCTTATTGATAGGACTGATTCAGAAAGCAGAAATGGAAATTGTTCTGGTAGATGGCTATGTGGATGTAGGAACATTAAATATGTTGTCCAAAAAGAAAGAAAATGTGGCGGTGACAGTTTATACACAGCAACGGACAAAATTATCTCAAACAGATGTAGATAACTTTAATGCACAGTATCCTAAACTGGATGTGAAGTACACAAGAGCATTTCATGATCGTTTTTTAATTCTTGATAAAACGAAAGCATATCATGTGGGTGCGTCTTTGAAGGATGTAGGTAAAAAATGTTTTGGAATTAATCTGATTGAAGATGCAGGTATTGTAAGAGATATTTTACAGAGATTGGAATTGGAAATAGAAGAATAGAAAAGTAAGTTATGCAGAAAGGCGTGAGTCATAAGAATATGGCTTGCGTCTTTTTCTGTCTGGAAAGGAAGTGAGGAGCATGGCACAGATTTTTCGTGTAGAGAGAACTAAGAATTTTACGGTAATGAGTAATCACCATTTCAAGAATAAGAATCTGACATTGAAAGCGAAAGGTCTATTATCGCTGATGTTAAGTTTGCCAGATGACTGGAATTACAATATGCAAGGACTGGCAACATTGAGCAGAGATGGGATTGATTCTGTTCGTTCTGCAATTAAGGAATTAGAGCATCATGGATATGTGGAACGTCATAGATTGCGTAATGAGTATGGCTTTTATGGCGATACCGAATATATTATCCGGGAAGTTCCATTAGGAGAAGAAAATGATTAAGTGGAGAAGAGAAGTGCCTAAGGGTGGATACTTACTCTTGTAAAACCACTTACAGGAACGATGATTCTGGCGGTTACTATGGGCGTTCTGGGACATTTATGTGCGATATTTATCCCTGTTCTTGGTGGGATGGCTATCACAGGAAGTTCTGTAAAGACAATATGTATTATTCTTCCGATCATTGCTGTTCTCAGGGGGATTTTTCATCTTCTGGAGCAGAATCGAAATCATTATCTTGCCTTCAAATTGCTGGCACTGATTCGTGGCAAAGTGTTTGGAGCACTCAGAAAACTGGCACCGGCGAAGCTGGAAGGAAGAGACAAAGGAAATCTTATTGCCATTCTGACGGCAGATATTGAACTTCTGGAAGTGTTTTATGCTCATACGATCAGTCCAATATTTATTGCAATTTTTGTATCCATTATTATGACAGCTTTTATTGGAAGCTTTCATCCTGCACTGGGAGCTCTGGCTCTTACTGCTTATATGGTGGTAGGAATCGTGGTGCCTGTTGTAGCATCAAAGATGAGCAAAAAATATGGCGAAGGTTTCAGGGAAGAGTTTGGAAATCTGGATGCCTTTGTTCTGGACAGTTTAAGAGGCGTGAAGGAGAGCATTCAGTATGGGACTGGTGAAAAACGTCTGAAGGAGATCTGAGAATATTCTGATTCTCTTTCTGAAAAGGAGAAAAAGCTCAAAGGTGCCGGAGGAACAAGTGTAGCCGTGACAAGCGGTATAATGCTTGTATTTGATGTACTCATGGTACTGATTGCGGCAATGCTTCTGGACAAAGGGGTGATTGACGGAAGAAGTGCAGTGGTATCGGTGATAGCACTTATGAGCAGTTTCGGTCCGGTAATTGCACTGGCAAACCTTGGAACAGGCCTTCAGAACACGATTGCAGCAGGGAACAGAGTGCTTGATATTCTGGATGAGGAACCGGTGATCTGTGAAGTGAAAAATAAGAAAGACATTGTATTTAACGGAGCAGATTGTGAAGATGTTCAGTTCTCCTATGATAATGAATGTATCTTAAAAGACTTCTCCATGGATATCCCGAAAAAGGGAATCGTTGGAATTATTGGTAAAAGCGGAAGTGGAAAATCAACACTCTTAAAGCTTCTGATGAGATTCTGGGATGTGAATGAAGGAGTGGTATCCATATCGGGAGAAGATATAAAGAATATCAATACATCATCTCTCAGAAATAATGAAAGCTTTGTGACACAGGATACTGTTCTTTTTCATGACAGTATCCGAAAAAATCTGCTGATCGCAAATCCAGATGCAACGAATGAGCAGATTGTGGAAGCATGTAAGCGAGCTTCCATCCATGATTTCATAGAATCGCTGCCGGAAGGATATGAGACAAACATAGGAGAACTTGGTGAGACATTATCAGGAGGAGAACGGCAGCGTCTTGGTGTAGCCAGAGCATTTCTGCATGATGCGCCGCTCATTCTGCTCGATGAACCGACCAGTAATCTGGACAGTTTAAATGAAACCGTTATTCTGAAAGCTCTGAAAGAGTTCTGTAAAGAAAAAACAGTACTGCTGGTAAGTCACAGAAAATCAACGATGTGTATCACGGACAGAGTGATTTCTGTCGAAAACGGAAGAATGAGCTGAAGGCTCAAATGTTATCATCAAAAACCAGACAGAATATGCTCACATAAAGAGGGATCATTTCGGGTGCCTTCGGAAAGTGTGATTATCTCTACATTCGGATGATTTACTATTTCAGGCCAGCAGGCTTCGGCAGGTTCCTGTAAGACACCAAGAACAGGAATCTGTCCATCCAGAATACGTAAGATTTCCTGGCGGAATAAAGCGGCTTTTGCCTCATGTGGACCAAGCTCATCCATAATAAGCAGGGAACAGTCAGAACACATGGAAAGAATCCTGCAACCAAGACAATTGAAAGTATCTGTAGTATACTCATTGGCTTTTCCGCACACAAACAGAAGATTCTGTTCATTTGGATTTCTGGGTTCTTTCAGGTGATACATATGGACAGAATACTGATCTCCCAGATATTCTTTTGTCCGTACGGTCAGAAACCCGTCTGCAGTTCCCTGATAACTTTTTAATACTTTTTGAATCAATGTAGATTTACCAATCTGTTTTTTTCCGGTTAAAAATATATGTCGAGCCATATTAGAATTCCTTTTTATTTTGTAGTAATACCGATTATTTTGCCGTGATGTCATTTATGACAGTTCTGTAATCAGGTCGAACTGTTTTGTTTCTAATATCCCAGAGAATTCTTCCATAAGCGGAATGTGTGACTTCTTTGATTTGTCCATCTTCATTTAAATGGGCATGAACCCATTCGGTGATCTTATGTACATTCTCCAGTGTGTGTTCTTCAGATGGAAGCATGTGTTCCGTAAGAAAGTCAATGTATTGCTCGTCCGGAGTTACCCAGGTTTCGCGGTGAGATTTTTCATAGCTTGTTTCCGGATCATAGCCAAGTAAAAATAATATATTAAAAAGAGAGAAAAACCATCGGCCATTCCACTGAGGCGTTAATTGTCTGCCAAATACATCCTGCATAATCTGCTCACGGAGTAGGTTCCGTCTTTCGAGATGTGTAATATTGCAGCACCATGCCCGGCTCATTTCAATGGACTTCATCAGTCCGTTCATACCGTGGAGTGCGGGGGTCATTGAACTGAATACCAGATCAAAGGCATGTTTATAACCTGCTTTTTCGATATCTAATTTTTGAAAATCACATACATAAAGACAGGCATTACTTAATCCTTCTTTTTGAATATGTTCCATTCCGTGTGAGATCATTTTGTCGGAAATATCAAGTCCGATTACTTTATGTACGTGCCTGGCAAAGGCAGCAGCAAAACGGCCGGGTCCGCATCCGATATCTGCTACATCATAATTTTTGTCAAGAAGTCCCTTTTGTTTGAGGTAATTCACCGCACTGACAATACGTTCGTCTCCTTTTTGATTCTTTTTGCGTGCATTTTCCCAAAATTCTGCACGTCTGTTCCACATTTCTACCGACTGCTCATTTATATCTGCAGACTGAGATTCCTGCAGAGAAATAAAGTAATCCATAATAGAATTCATTTATGATCCTCCCTGAAAATGGTTTTATGAGTTATTTACAGGTAAACAGATGGTCCGTTCACATCCATAACGGTCATGTGCTGTTATAACATCCATTTCAATATCATATACTGATTGCAGCGTTTCAGACGTAATGGCCTCCTTAGGAGTGCCGAATCCAACAACTTTTCCTGTTTTCATGAGGAGAACCTTAGTGCCGACAGAAAAAGGATGTTCAGGGCTGTGTGTCGACATAATAATGCAGTATCCCTGACGGGCAAGTCCTGAAATTACATTCATGAGAAGCTGATGATTTGCATAATCCAGATTTGCTGCCGGTTCATCCATGATAAAGATTTTTGCAGACTGACAGATGGCACGGGCAATTAAAACCAATTGTCGTTGTCCGCCACTTAAAGATGTATATTTCTTGTTGGCAAGATGCAGTGCATTTACTTTTTTCAATGCAGCAAAAGCAGCTTCCCGGTCCGGTTCTTTTGGGGTTTCAAAAGCCGAAAAATGGGAAGCGCGTCCCATAATTACGACATCAAGAACGGTATAGGCAAATACGGGGGAATGGTATTGAGGAATATAGGCGATCATATTTGCCAGCGCCCTGGTTGTAAAGTCATGAATGTTTTTTCCGTCAATGACTATTTTTCCATCAGTAACAGGAAGGGTTCCCAGTATCATGCGGAAGAGAGTTGTTTTTCCGCAGCCATTAGGGCCAAGCAGGCAAAGTACATCACCATAATCGGCATTGCAGCTGATACCTTTTAAAACATCTCCATTGCCGTAACCGCCAAAAACATTTTCTATTCTCAGAAGCATAAACTATGCACGCTCCCTTCGTTTGATAATAAGATAGATAAAAAATGGAGCACCCATGATGCTTGTAACAACACCAAGTGGAAGTTCCATGGACAAAATGGAGCGGGCAATGTCATCAACCAGTATCAGATATCCGCCGCCAAGCATAGCACTTGCAGGTATCAGCCGGTTATAATCCACACCTACCAGTGCACGTGCCAGATGTGGAATCATTAATCCCACCCATCCGATCAGGCCGCCAAGGCAGACAGCTGCAGCACTGAGCAGGGTTGAAGCAATGATAAAGATCAGACGATATTTACGAATATTTATTCCCAGGCTTCTGGCTTCTTCTTCATCTAAAGTGAGCAGATTGATCTGCCAGCGAAAAATAAAGATCATACTAAGTCCGATGATCATTGGAATGACACTCCATACAAAAGAATTCATAGTAGTCTTGGTCAGACTTCCCATGAGCCAGAATGTAATCTGTTGAAGAACGTCATTGGGATCTGCAATGTATTTGATCATGGTTACGCCTGCATTGCAGAGTGACATGATCATAGTTCCTGTCAGTACAAGACTGAGCGTGTGAGAATGTGCAGACTTTCGGCTGATGAGGTAGGATGCGGCAACTGCAATCACACCACCTGCAAAAGCAGAAAGCTGAATCACCCAGTTTGAAGCTCCGCTTAAAATAGCAAAAGCAGCACCAAGACTGGCACCGGATGAAACACCAAGGATATCCGGAGATACCAGTGGATTGCGAAACATTCCCTGATAAGTGGAACCTGCTACTGAAAGGGAAGCTCCAATAAATAAAGCGGAGAGGATACGTGGCAGACGGATATTCCAGAATATGGTAGTTGCCTGCGGCAAAATATCTCCCTTATAACCAAATTTTGATAAAAATGCTTTCAGTACCTGAGAGGGTGTAAGCGGATAATATCCTACCCCAAAAGAAAGTATTATAATTATAAATAAAATTACCAGCATAACTGTCAGTAAAAGACGATGACGTTTTCGCTGGGCGGTATTTATTTCTTCTACGTTATCTGTCAGATTCATGCTCCTCACCTTGTGTAACTTGACTAACTGAATTTATAGTGCTATACTCAGACAAAAGCGAATTATTTTTAAAAACTATTCGCATATATATTATAATGCGAATAAGTTGTATAGTCAATTTAATAAACGTCAAATCTGACTGAATATGGAGAAAAGAAGGGAGAGAATTTATGAACAAAAAGCACAGACATCTTTTGGCGTTGATGTTATGCTTCGTGATGACAGTCAGCCTTTTTGCAGGTTATTCGGAAACAAAAGCGGCTTCGGAAGAGACAACACAGAGTGAGGAGCAGACTGAAACACAGGAAACCGGGGAAACACGTGAGATCACAGATATGGCCGGAAGAAAGGTTACTGTCCCGGCAGCAGAAGATATAGAATCTGTTTTCTCGACAGGGCCGGTTGCTGCAATTTTTATGTATATGGTTGCACCTGATAAACTTCTGGGATGGAATTATGAATTAAATGACGTTGAGAAGTCAATTATCCTGGAAAAATATCATGATCTTCCGAATTTTGGAATGGGAGATGCAATCAGTTATGAAGCTGTAATTGCCGCTAATCCTACAATTGCACTTAATTGTGGCAAAATCAATGATGCAATGGTTTCTGACTGTGATGCGTTATCGGAAAGCCTGGGAATCCCGGTTATCGCAGTGGATAACGAGCTTAATAACTCGGCAGAGGCGTTTCGCTTTATGGGTGAACTTCTTGGCGTAGAGGATCATGCAGAGGAGCTCGCTGAATATTCAGAAAAGATATTTACAGATATTGCTGCACTTGCGGATATTCCGGAAGACGAGAAAGTCAGTGTATATTTTGGCAATGGAGAGGATTCTCTGGAAACTGCACCTAGAGGATCTCAGCATGCTCAGATTCTTGATGCGGTTAATGTAACCAATGTTGCAGATCTGGAGCTTGGAGACGGATCTCGCGTTCAGATTTCGGCTGAACAGCTTCTTGCGTGGGATCCGGATGTGATCGTTGTAAATGGTGAACCGAAAGCAGACAAAAGCGGAAACTCCGCAGCAGAAGATATTCTGAACAATCCAGACTACGCTTCGTTAAAAGCGGTACAGGATAACAAGGTTTATGGAACTCCAAATGCACCGTTCAGCTGGGTGGATCGTCCGGCCGGACCAAATCGTCTGATAGGTATGCGTTGGCTCTCCGCAGTAGTTTATCCAGAATATATCAAATGCGATGTAAATGAAGAAATACGTGAGTTTTTTAATCTTTTCTATCATGTTGATCTATCTGATGAACAGTTGGAAAATGTTCTTAAAGGAACTTTATAAATGTCAGGCAGAGACGTGGAATAGGACTATACAATGAGATAAAAATCTCCGGTTCAGAGTGAACCGGAGATTTTTGCGTATTAAGAAGAGTCATATCTTCCGAAGTATTGCACTTCCATGCAGATCACATACAGGATCTGCGAAGAGATGGTTTTTCTGACAGAATTCATCAACAGCTTTTTTGCAGCCGGAGAACTGTGTGCTGTACACATCATGGATCAGGAGAACTCCGCCTGTAGAAAGGCGTTCATAAAACAGTGGGAGTGCAGCGGCAGTCGGAGCGTAGAGATCAGCATCCAGAGATACGAAACAGAAAGCTGCATCTGTGACATCGGCAAAAGTATCCGGAAACCATCCTTTATGGATCACAGTCCGTGCAGGATCAGGCATAATGCGAAGAACAGAGTCAACATCGGTAGAAGAAAAATCACCTGTTCTGGCACGGGACAGATTACAGGAGGTCTCTATTGCCACATCTTTTTCTGAAAATCCCTCAAAAGTATCGAAAAGATGGATCTTGCGATCCGGAAAGGCAGCACTGATCAGGGAAGAAAATTCAGCCTGAAAAACACCGAGTTCGGCAACATCCCCCGGAATATTTAACTGATAGATCTGCTCTGATAAGAGACGCATAACAGCAGTCCGTGCATCGAACATGCGAAGGGCAGATGGATCACAAAATGGTCCGTGATAACCTAAGCTTTCCATCTGTTTTCTCATAGAGTTACGTCGTTCTTCATCTAATACACCCAGGATGATCAGATCCGGAAGAAGTGCAGCTGCATCATTTGGGGAACAGACAGGAACATGGACAATATGCTGTCCATGCTTCCGGGAGTCATTATCGGCAAAGCACAAAAGTTTGCAGGAACTGCCAAGTAGTCTTGCAGTCATCTGTCCAATCTGTCCGGCACCAAAGATTACAGTTCGATATGCAGGTTTTGTCATCATTTTTCGGCAGCCTTTCTGTCAGCGCGAACCTCTATCATCTGTCCTGTGATGGAGATTGCTATTTCGGCCGGTGTTTCTGCTTTAATCTCAAGTCCTACAGGAGAGGTAATCCGTTCCAGTTCTTGTTCGGTAACATCGTACTCTTCCACAAGCTTGCGGAAAACAGCAGCTTTTTTTGCACGGCTTCCGATAACCCCGATATAACATGCAGGTGTGGCAAGAAGCTGTGCCTGCACGATTGTGTCATAAGCATGTCCACGTGTCATGACGCAGCAGTAATCTGCATCTGAGACAGAGATACTCTGGTCCAGATGATTAAAATCACAAAGTATCGTTTCAACTGCATCCGGGAAAAGCGCAGGATCAATAAATTCCGGGCGGTCGTCCAGAACGACACAGCGAAAATCAACACTTGCCAGTATTGGTACAAGCTTTTGCGAAACATGTCCACCACCAAATACATAGACAGTTCCGGAAGTTCCAATCTGTTCAGAAAACAGATCATAATCATCAGCGCGATAACGGCATGGCTGTGCAGACAAGGACGATAATATGGATGAAGGAACAGCGGCATTTCCGATCAGGCCATAAGAAGGGCTGTAAAGACTCATGCCGGAAGTTGTCTGAAGATCACAGATCAGCCAAAAGTCCTTTCGTTCCTCGTATGATTTTTCGGCAGTTTCCGCAATTTCCATAACAACCGGGACATTATGATCCAGATACTGGAAGAATACGGTAACATCACCACCGCAGATCATACCAATATTCTCAACATCCTTACGGTTCAGTCGGAATTCATGTTCACAGGATTCCTTTTTTTCAAGAATATCCTGAGCCATAAGTTCTGCACGATATTCGACAGCACCGCCGCCGATGGTGCCTGCAATTCTGCCGTTTTTTCCGACCAGCATGCGGGATCCGGCACCTCGTGGAGTCGATCCTGATGATGCTGTGATGGAAGCAAGTACAAGGTCATTTCCCTCCAGAAACTGCTGTTTTATTGTCTGAAATAATGTTCTCATATAAAAAATCTCCTGTAATTTTGTATGTTAAAGTGTTGTATGACAGATTGATTGTATCATATCTTGTAGTGTAAGAGCTTGTTTTAATTGGCGTTCATGCGATTTCAGAGCTTCTGAACTTTTGCATTTATGCAGATTATCAGCAAATCTTTTTTCGATTGATACACGCTGCGTTTCTTCAATCAGTTTATCAGCCAGAAAAACAATAGCCACTTCATCCAGTTTCGTTTCTTTTAAACCATGGTGCTGTGAAATGATCTGGCTGATTTCGGGATAACCTAATTGTAAGAAAAGGTCACCGCCCGTTCTGGTGTGATGTTTCTGAAGCCTTGCAATATCATGCAGAAGTGCACCGGAGCGGATGAGTTTCTGATCAAAAAGATATCCATGAACTTTAAGTATGTCACATAAACGACAGGCCAGCTCCGTAACGGCATCGCTGTGAGCCTGTACATGCTGCGGGAGATCAACAGAATCCCGGAGCATCTGACATAATTCATCATTCAGATCAGGATGCGGCAATATGTAATGTGAATCAGATAAGGCAGCATTCCCCCTCGTATCTATTCTTAGATGATAATAAGAGCCGCATGGAAGCCGAAACTTCTGTCTCTCAGATATTTCCGGATGAAGCATCCATAAATAAGAAGAGATCACATCCGTATGAGCGACAATCGCAATATTACCGTCCGAAGAATGAAGAATCCTGGAAATTGCCTGTGAAAAGCGTGGACCGGATTCCAGAGGAGTTTCTGCTCCTGGAATCGGATATTCCGGATTTCTGCCACGTGCCTCATAAATCACCGGCCATTTTTGACGGATCTCATCAAAAGAAAGGCCATCCCACGATCCAAGATTTCGTTCTGACAGCTCGGAAACAGTCAGATGTGGAAGGGCAGGTGCTATATGTCTGGCTGTATCGACAGCTCTTGATAAAGGGCTGCAGTATATTGCAGAGATCTTATCGGACAGTGCTTCGTGCAAAAGAACTGCCTGCAAGTGTCCAAGCATGGATAAAGGCAGGTCAGTCTGTCCGATACAATAAGAATGCTCATCCGGATATTGTGGTTTTCCGTGTCGTATCAGATAAAGATCACGCATTAAAAAATCCTCTGAAACAATTTTCAAATATTTTTTCTGAACAGTTTCGTGTTTCTTCTGAAAAACGGGCATATCGTTCCAGAAATTCTTCACCGTATGGCGTCAGTTCACTGTGACTTCCGTTTACGCCGCCCTGGCTTCTGATGATCAGTGGTTCATGAAGCTGCGATTCCAATGTACGGATCAGGTTCCAGCTGGTGGAATAGGAAATATGCATATGTTCACAGGCATCGCGGACAGAGCCTGTTTCATGGATCAGCGTCAGAAGCGAATAAAGCTGTTCATCAAAGAATACTTTTTCACGTGCCAGCTGAATGTGGATTTCTGAACGGATCAGACTCTGGTTGTGTGCATGGAGAAGCTCGGCATAATCCTCTGGTGTGTCAGCATCGTGAATGATTCCGGGATCCTCCACATTCAGAAAATACATGGGTGTGCCGCAGTGTTCTACAGCACCCTCAAGGCCTGAACTGCCGTCATCTTTCAGGATGGAATCGATAAGTGAGGAACGGAGCAGGATCGGGTGGCCGGGCTTACCCTCACAGACCGGAGTTACAAGAGGATGGTCTGCAGAGAGCATTTGAGTGACAGTCCGGGCTGTAAACAGTGGAACGTCCACAGGGGTAAAGAGCACGGTATCAACCTTGTCTTTCAGATACTCCAGTCCGATCCGGACAGAATCAAACATATGAGTTGTTGCATAGTCTTCATTTCGAAGAAAGATTACATTATTGGAGGCAAGATGGCGCTCCAGTACATCTGCTTTATATCCTGTTACCACAACTACTTTAGAAATCCCGGCCTGCCGGAAATTATTGATCACTCGCTGGGCAATGGAAATGGATCCAAGCTGAAGCATGGGTTTAAAGTCTCCCATTCGTGACGATTTTCCGGCAGCAACGATCAAGGCACCTGTCTGCATGATAGTCACCTCCTTAAAGGCATTGTATAAAATTGATACTATTATATCATAAAAAAAAGAAAATTGTGTGAAAATAGCCAAGTTTTATTTATTTATAATTTGCAATATTGTGAAAAAGCATGATAGTATGAATATATACATAATGATGTGGACAGGAGAACTTTTTCATGGATAAGATTTTTGAAATTACCGCAAAAGAAGTTACCATACAGGTAAAAGATGAGCGCACGGGAGTGGAATACAGCCGGACACTTCCGATGGATTATTACGAGAATGCAAATGTATTAAAACTCAGCGGTGAGAATCTGGATGGAAGCAGTTCTTCCATTGTTTTCTATTCTGCCAGAGGAATGGAAAGACTCAAAGATCTGACGGGAAAGGGTGCGGATCATGATCCATGCGGAACACATAAGCCGGAAGATCAGTAACATAATAGGGACGTTTTTTTAACAGGAGGGATGCAATATGATCAAAAAGACATTGAAGATCAATGGTGTTGAGAGAATCCTTATTCTTGATAAGGACGAGACACTGGCACAGGTTCTCCGTAATCATCTTCTTCTTACGGGATGTAAGATCGGCTGCGGTGAGGGCCATTGTGGAGCTTGTAACGTAATTATGAACGGAAAAGTTACAAGATCCTGTATCTATAAGATGAGTCGTGTTCCGGATAATGCAGAGATTACAACTATTGAAGGTGTGGGAACAATTTCTGATATGCATCCGATCCAGGTAGCCTGGATGGCATATGGATGTGCGCAGTGTGGTTTCTGTTCTCCAGGTTTCATTATCTCAGCGAAGGTTCTTCTTGACAATAATCCAAGCCCGACTCGAGAAGAAGTAAGAGAATGGTTTAACAAACAGCGTAACCTTTGCCGCTGTACCGGTTACAAGCCGCTCATCGATGCAACTATGGCAGCTGCAAAAGTTATGCGTGGTGAGATGACAAAAGAGGATCTTGTTTTTAAACAGACAGGTGATTCTATTGTTGGTACAAATTATATTCGTCCATCAGCAGCACAGAAGGTAACAGGTACCTGGGATTTCGGTGCAGATGATGCCTTAAAGATGCCGGAGGGAACTCTTCGTCTGGCACTTACACAGGCAAAAGTTTCTCATGCGAACATCCTCAGCATTGATACAACAGAAGCAGAAGGCATGCCGGGTGTTTTCCGCGTTATCACAGCAAAAGACATTAAGGCAGCCGGCGGAACAAACAAGATCAACGGTCTTGTAATGCTTCCGAAACACAACAAGACAGATGGATTTGAACGTCCGGTACTCTGTGATGAAAAGATTTTCCAGTTTGGTGATGCGATTGCAATTGTAGCTGCAGATACAGAAGAACATGCACGTGCAGCAGCGGATGCAGTAAAAGTTGAGATTGAAGAACTTCCTGCATATATGAATGCAATGGATGCGATTGCACCGGATGCAGCAGAAATCCATCCGGGTGTTCCAAATGCATTTTTTGAGACAAACTGTATCAAGGGACCTGATTTTGACTGGGACAGCATTCCGGATTCACAGCAGGTTGAGATCGAATCCTACTGTTCACGTCAACCACATCTCCATCTTGAACCGGACTGTGGTTATGGCTACATTGATGAAGACGGTATGATAACTGTTCATTCCAAATCCATCGGTATCCATCTCCATATGCCGATGATCGCTGATGGTATCGGTGTTCCGCTGGAGAATTTGAGACTTGTTCAGAACCATGCCGGAGGAACCTTTGGCTACAAGTTCTCTCCGACAAATGAAGCCCTGATCGGTGCAGCTGTCAAGATTCTTGAGCGTCCTGTATCGCTGGTATTCAATCAGTTCCAGAATATTACTTATACAGGAAAGAGATCTCCTGCATTTATGAATATTAAACTTGCGGCAGATGAAAACGGTAAACTCCTTGCTCTCTGGGGCAACAACTATGTGGATCATGGTCCATATTCAGAATTTGGTGATCTGCTTACCATGAGACTTTCTCAGTTTACAGGCGCTGGTTATGGAATCAATTCTATCCGTAACAAATCTACAACAGTATTTACTAACCATGCATGGGGATCTGCTTTCCGTGCTTACGGTTCTCCGCAGTCCTATATGGGATCTGAGATCGCAATTGATGTTCTGGCAGCAAAGATGGGAATCGACCCGTTTGATATGCGTGAAATGAACTGTTACAAGGAATCTGAAGGAACCACGATCCCGACAGGTTATCCGCCGGAAGTATATTGTGAGGAAGCACTGTTCAAGACCGCACGTCCGTTGTATGAAGCAGCTAAGAAACGTGTTGCCGAGAAGAATGCGGCTTCTGATGGCAAGATAAAATATGGTATCGGTGTATCTCTTGGTGTTTATGGCTGCGGACTTGATGGTGTTGACACATCCAATGCTTTTGCAGAACTGAATCCGGATGGAACCGTTACAATGTATGCTGCATGGGAAGATCATGGACAGGGTGCTGATATGGGTGTTCTTGTATCATCTCATGAAACACTTCGACAGGCTGGAATCAGACCTGAACAGATCAAACTTGTTATGAATGATACTAAGACATGTCCGAATGCAGGCCCGGCAGGTGGTTCTCGTTCACAGGTTATGTCAGGCAATGCATGCCGCCTGGCAGCAGAAAACCTTGTTGCAGCAATGAAAAAAGAAGATGGAACGTTCCGTACTTATGACGAAATGGTAGCAGAAGGTCTTGAAACAAAATATGAAGGTAACTGGGTAACAACCTTCTGTGCAGATCATCCGATCGATCAGGATACGGCACAGGGTGATCCGTTTGCAACTTATATGTACACGATTTTCCTTCCGGAAGTTGCAGTTAATACAGAGACCGGCAAGGTTACCGTTGAGAAATTTACATGTGTTGCCGATGTAGGTACGATCATGAACAGACTTCTTGTAGAAGGTAACTTCTATGGCGGCCTTGTACAGGGGGTGGGTCTTGCTCTTACAGAAGACTTTGAAGATCTGAACCACGATACCACTCTGAAAAATTGTGGTATCCCATATCCGAAGGATGCTCCGGATGATATTGAACTTCATTTCAATGAAACCTATCGCCCAAGTGGCCCTTATGGCGCTGCCGGCTGCGGTGAGGCTCCACTGGATGCTCCGCATCCTGCAATCCTGAATGCAATCTACAATGCAACGGGTGCACGTATTACACGTGTTCCGGCCCGTCCGGAAAGGGTTCTTGCAGCATTAAAAGAACTTGAGAAATAATCTTAATTCATAATGTGGTTGGAGTAAAAGTTGCCAACTGTGATATAATCAGGGGAGACGGGAAACTGCCTCCCCTTTACATACGAAAGGAGTATCAGGTTATGACATACATACAGGAGAGAGGTTCTACTCACGTTTATCATGTAAATCGAATGTCAAAAGAAGAGATGGATCATATGATCAGTCTCTGCGTCCATGAACAGCCTGCCTACTGTGTTGCAGCCTGTCCTTTCAAAGTAGATACAAAAGAGATGCTGTATTATGCTGCAAAAGGAAATTTCAAGAAAGCGTTGGCAATTTATGAGAAAATTACACCATTTCCAATGATTCTCTGTGATGGATGTACGGCACCTTGCGAAGATAATTGCAAGCTTTGTGAACTTGGTGATGGTGTCTCCATACGAGAAGTAGAACGTGCGATTGTCCGGTATGGAGAACCAGGAAGACGAAGCAGTGTATTTCGCATGAGAAAGAAGAAAAGGGTAGCAATCTTTGGTTCTGGATTATTTCCACTGTTTCTTGCAGGGGAACTGGAAAAGAAAATGTATCCTACGACGATTTATTGCAAGGAAGAAGATTATGAAAGCTATATTGCAGCGGCAGCCGGACATCTTTTGGAATCAGACCGCAGCAATGAAGCGAAACGTCTGAAATCTATGGATCTTTCTTTTGAATTTGGATGCAGTTTGAATCTTCCGTTCATCAGAGAAAAAATGGAACTGGCAGATGTGGTCTGCGCATCAGAAGAAGTGGCAAAAATGTTAGCTCCGGAAGAAGCAGCAGATGTCGAGATTATGTTAAGGGAACAGGCAAAGATTGTCAGCGGATCTGCGGAATCTGTGATGGATGCGGCTTTTGCCGCAAAGCGGGCAGCTCTGACAGTGGATTTTCTGGTACAGAATTTATCGCCGCACAGCAACAGAGGCAGTGAAGGAGCAGTGACTACTAAGCTTTATACGAACATGGAAGGAATCCATGGATCGAATAAGATTTTCTGTGGTCAGGATGGATATTCAAAAGAAGAAGCTGTAGAAGAAGCAAAACGATGTATTCAGTGTCATTGTGACGAATGCATGAAAGGCTGTGTGTATTTAAGTGAATATCAAAAACATCCGGGTTTATTAGCCCGTGAGATCTATAATAATACGCAGATTATCATGGGAGATCATCCGATGAACAAACCGATGAATGCCTGTGCCCTCTGTGGACAGTGTACGGTGATCTGTCCGAATGGATTTGATATGAGTCAGGTGTGCAAGTCAGCAAGAGAAAATATGGTATCTACAGATAAGATGCCGCTGGCGCCACATGAATTTGCACTGATGGACATGTTATTTTCAAATTCAGAGGCTTTTTTGAGCAGACTCCAGCCGGGATATGAAACTTGCAGATATGTATTTTTCCCGGGCTGTCAGGCAGGTGCGATAGCGCCGGATGTGGTTATGCAGGCATACGAAGATTTAAGTAATCGGGTAGCTGGAGGCGTTGCTCTGATGCTGGGATGCTGTGGTGCAATCAGTGAATGGGCGGGTCGCTATGAAATGACAGAAAAAGTAAATGAGCAGCTGAAACAGGAACTGGCCAAGCTTGGTGATCCGATCATCATTGCAGGCTGTCCAAGCTGCATGAAGCAGCTAAAAGAAAGTATTGGAGCACATGTTATAGGAATCTGGGAAATTTTGAGAGAAATCGGACTTCCACAGCAGGCGAAAGGACTGGAGATACCGGTTGCCATACATGATGCCTGTGGTGCCAGAGGGGATGCACAGACACAGGATATGATACGACAACTTTTGTCGGATATGGGATGTATCGTTGAAGATACAGAATATTCCAGAGATTTGTCTCCATGTTGTGGATATGGAGGTCTGACGGCATATGCCAATAAAGATATGGCAGCGAAAATGACAGAAAAGTGTCTGGAACGTTCCGATGCACCATATATTACATACTGCATGGCATGCAGAGACCGATTTGCCAGAGAGGGAAGAGAATCCCGACATATACTTGAACTTCTGTATGGGGCAAATGCCAGCAATATGCCTGATATCAGTGAGAAACGCTACAACAGGCTCATATTGAAACAAACACTTTTAAAAAACATCTGGAATGAGGAATCGATCATGGAGAAAAAAGACTATACTGTTGCCTATACAGAGGAGGCAATCCATATGATGGATGAGCGCATGATACTGAAAAGTGATGTGGAACGTGTGTTATCAGATTACAGAGAAAATCAGGAAGCAATCCTGGATGAAGAAACAAAAGAACTGGTGACAAGAAGCAGACTGGGAAATGTCACATTCTGGGTGCGGTTTGTGGAAACAGAAGGCGGATATCTGGTACACAGAGCATACAGTCATCGAATGAATATTATGAAAAGGGTGGGACAGTAATGGCAGTAGAAAGAGCATATTATACGATTGATCCGGAAGGAAAGCTGACCTGCATGAAATGTAAGGTTCCTCTTGTAAAAGGAAAAGCAAAATTTATGTATCTGGAAAATGGGTTTCCTGTGGAAATGCCTGTCTGCCCAAAGTGTGGGTTTGTGTATGTTCCGGAAGAACTTGCACTTGGAAAAGTGCTCGCGGTGGAGCGTGCACTGGAGGATAAATAGATGAACAGGCATCCGGGAGGGGAAGCGCAGACGCTTCATCTTCTGGAGAACATAGAATGGAAAAAAGAAATGAAAGCATTGGATCTTGGAGCTGGAGAAGGGGACACGGTACGAATCCTGAAATCATTTGGGCTGGATGCACATGGCGTGGATCTTTTCCCACGGAGCAGTGATGTGGAAACAGGCAATTTTCTGCATTTGCAGTATCCATCAGACAGTATAGATCTTTGCATCAGCCAGTGTGCATTTTTCGTCAGCAGAGATCAGAAAAATGCACTATCTGAATGCTGGCGCGTTTTGAAAAAGGGAGGTTTTCTTTTACTGTCAGATCTGGATACCGGAAATCTTTCGGAAATGGCAGAACAGACAGGATTTACCATTCTCCGGCAGGAGAATCAGACGTTACTTTGGCGGGAATATTATCTGGAAGCAATCTGGAATGATTCGTTCTGCAGCGAAGAGTATAAGCTTCTGCAGAAAGAATATAAAGGAAAGAAGCTGCGCTATACCATGTTGGTTGGCAGAAAGGAGTAGCACATGGATCTTTATGAAAGAATCATAGAACTTAGCAGTATGGGTTATCATTGCTCACAAATGGTTATGATTATGACACTGGAAGCCATAGGTGAGGAAAATCCACAGCTTGTAAAGGCTCTGGGAGGTCTGGGCGGTGGCATCGGTTACTGTGGAGATACCTGTGGCTGCCTGACAGGAGGGGCCTGTGCGATAGGTTTGTTCCTTGGCAATCTGGCTCCGCAGGAGAAAGAAGATATACAGATGAAACCGGCTGTGCAGGAATTATATCAGTGGTTCCATAAGAAGACCGAAGAAGAATTTGGTGCTTTTTATTGTAAGGATATCACTTCCAATCTGGATTGGGGAGTGATCATGGAGCAATGTCCTGCGCTGATTGCAGATACTTATACGAAAGTGATAGAAATACTGACAGAACGGGGAATATTGGAACTATGATTACGCTGGGTAAAACAAAAAGTGTATGCCCGATATGTATGAAAGTACTTACGGCTAAAAAATGTATCGGTGAAGATGGCATTTATCTGGTGAAAGAATGTGATATCCACGGAAAGTTTCAGACACTGATCTGGGAAGGAACGGCAGCAGAGTATCTTTCCTGGGGAAGAGAAAACCTGTCTGCGGAGACTCCGGTAAATCCCAAAATCAAAGAGAAATCCTGCCCGGATAATTGTGGACTCTGTGAGGAGCACGAACGAAAAGGCTGTTGTATGATACTGGAAGTGACAAAGCGTTGCAATATGCACTGCCCGGTCTGCTTTGCTTCGGCAGGAGAATGTCTGGAAAACGGTGATCTTTCAATGGATGAAATAGAAAAGCAATATGATTTTCTGATGGATCATGGAGGACCATTCAATATTCAGCTCTCAGGAGGAGAACCAACTATGCGGGAGGATCTTCCGGAGATCATACATATGGGTAGAGAAAAAGGGTTTACATTTTTTCAATTGAATACCAATGGAATCCGTCTTGCGCAGGAAGCAGGATATGCCAGAAAACTGAAAAAAGCAGGACTGAATACGGTATTTCTTCAGTTTGACGGTGTCACAGATGACGTGTATCAGACATTGCGCGGACGCTCTATGATAGAACTGAAAGAAAAGGCTGTGTTAAACTGTTCGGAAGCGGAACTGGGAATTGCCCTGGTACCTGTCATTGCGCCAGGAGTAAATGACATGCAGGTTGGAGATATCCTGAAGTTTGCGATGGATCATATGCCATTTGTAAGAGGAGTACATTTCCAGCCGATCAGCTATTTTGGCAGATGTTCTCAGCAGCGTCCACAAGCTCCGATTACCATACCAAAGATGTTGAAGCTGATCGAGGAACAGACTGACGGGCTTATGAAAAGCGAGGATTTCGCCGGTGGTGGAGCAGAGAATCCATACTGTTCTTTTCATGCAAGTTATCTGAAAAAAGGTGAGAGGGAACTGAAACTTCTGGAAAAGAAATCAGGCAGAGGATGTTGTTGTACTACCAGCGATGATTCCAGACAGTATGTGGAAAATCAGTGGAGCTATAGCACAAAAAAATTTGATGATGATGAAATGACACAGACAGATGCGCTGGATGAATTCCTGATCCGGGTTCATAATGAAACTTTTGCAGTATCAGGGATGATTTTTCAGGATGCATGGAATCTGGATCTTGAACGTCTGAAAAGATGTTATATCTGCGAGGTGGATTCTGATTATGGAATGGTGCCATTTTGTGCATATAATCTGACGAATTCGAAAGGAATATATTTATACAGAAAGTGAAACGATCGAATATAGATGCAATGATCTGTAAGCAGGAAGGCATTACAGAGATTACAAGAGATGAAATACACAGAATACAGCTGGAGAAATTAAATATTGTACTGAAGAGAGAAAAAGAACGAGAGGGTTTTTACCGAGATTTGCCGGAAAGACTGGAAAGCCTGATAGATTTGAGAAGCCTTCCTTTTACAACAGAAACAGATCTGGCACGAGATGGAGGCAGGATGCTGCTGTGCTCCCAGGGGGAAGTCCAGAAAGTAATATCAGAACAGACAAGCGGAACGACCGGTGCCGGTAAACGTGTATTCTATACAGAGGGAGACTGTGAACACACCATAGAACTTTTTATGGCAGGGCTGGGTGAATTTATTTATCCTGGAAGTATAACGATGGTGGCTATGCCATTTTCAGGTCCTTTTGGATTGGGAGAACTGATCGCGGAGGCAATCAGACGTCTGGGAGCAAAACCTCTTTCAACCGGAACAGGAAGAAGTTATGGCGAACTAAACAGGATTTTGGAAGAGGAGCAGCCGGATACGTATGTGGGAATGCCGACGGCATTGCTTTCCATGCTTAGAATGTGCGGAAAAGGCAGTATAAAAAGAGCACTGGTATCCGGAGATGCCTGTCCGCAAACTGTCATGAAAGCAATCGAAGAAATTTTGGAAACACGACTTTGGCCGCACTATGGTTCCAGAGAGATGGGGCTTGGAGGTGCCATTTGCTGCACGGCGCATGATGGTATGCATATGCGGGAAAACCATTGTATTACAGAGATTATAGATGAGAACGGAAATGTGCTGCCGGACGGTGAATGGGGAGAACTGGTGATTACAACCATTGGAATGGAAGCACAGCCGTTGATTCGATATCGGACCGGTGACTGGACAAGGATCATCCCAGGAAGATGCCTTTGTGGAAGTGAAATAAAGCGCCTGGACTTTGTAAAGCGGATGGATCCATTGGGAAGTATCAGAGAGATGGATGAATTGTTGTTTGAGATTCCGGAACTGGTAGATTATTGTGTGAAAATTGTAGATGGAAAAAAGGAAATTACAGCGCTTTTTACGTCGGACAATGGAGAAGAACGAATCAGGAGTGTTTTGGAAGAGAAGGATATTCGTTCATGGAACTGCAAAAAAGCAAAGTGGGAAGATCTGGCGCTGTATCCTGGCAAGCGAGTTACAAGGCAGTGATTTCGTGGTATCATGGAATCACTGCCTTGCCTGTTATTCAGGATAGTATGGACAATCTTCCTGGATGCATTCGCGATTATCTTCGCAGTATTTACACGTTATAGAAGACAACGGAATGTTTACAGAACAAAACTGACTGTAAAAATGAACAGCTTCTTCAATGGCAATTCTGCTGGTACGTTTGCAGCAGCGAGGTCCACCAACATCTGCCAGTCTGGATAAAATAATGGAAACAAGTTTTTGAGGAAACGGCCATGCATCTTTGTGAAGTGGACTGGATCCGGTCATAACGGACATGAAAATACCGGCTCCGGCAGCAGCTCCACAGACACCCCAGTAACCACAGGTACCGCCCGGAACCTGCTTCGCTCTTTTACAGATTTCAGATAGTGCAGCATCGTAATCCATATGTTCTCCATTATTGCGAAACGCTGTCAGAAGAACGCATGGGACAATTGCATGATGCTCCGGTCCATGCATATGTACAGATGGAAGATCCATAATTTTTTCCAGAAGAAGCAAAGCATCTTTTTCTGTACTGTCTCTGAGTGTCGTGATTACCGGAGCATATGTGCCATAGCTGTGGCAGGCATCACAGATAAAGTGACCATTTTCACAGACCGCATTGGTTAATTGCTCTTTATGGCAGATGCTGCACGTCTGAATAGAGCTTTCAGCACGATACGTAATAGGAGCACCACAAATCAGACATCCGGAAAAATGTTCCGCTTCACCGCAACAACAGGAATTATTCGTATGATCCATTTGATTCACCTCCGGAGAATTTATTTTAATAGTGTTAACGATGTAATAAGTATAACATAAAATGAAAAAGTAATGAGAAAGTATCTTGACAATGATGTTACTTTGGGTATATGATTCGATCCAATAAAGGGGGGGTGAATGCAAGAGTTATTGCAACCCCGGTATATCACGCTAAATATGAGGCGTTTTGAGAGAGTAAATGCAATTATAAGATAGAAGTTACAGGAGAAATAGGTTATACTTTAAATGCAGACAGATGAAAATCAGAAGCTTTTTAACATCAAAATAAGACGGCAGGCATGAATCTTGCAGGACTAAATGCAACCCGTCTGAAGAGATGAAAACTGCTTCTCTCAGGCATTATACTTAGGTGTTTGTTATTTTATAAGATCAGGCTTGAGGTGGATCTGGTCAGCGGGAACTGACCGAAGATCCATGAGACTCATCAGTTTTGCATCAAGCAGAAGAAGAGCCAGCTGGAATGGAGTGCAGCCATTCAGGCTGGCTCTTGCCGTACTGTTGATGTGATTCATCATAAGGTTTACTTTCTGTTCAGTAAGAGAGTCAAAAGCAGTTCCTTTTGGGAGGATATAACGTATAAACTCATGATTCTTTTCCAGGCGTCCTTTCTGCCAGGAGGACATGGGGGCGCAGTAAAAGACCTTGGTAAGGATATCCTGCCGGTGCGGCATCTCAAATAATGAAGGATCCAGGAAAGAACTCCCGTTGTCGGTCAGTATTATCGGAAACAGCTGTGAATAAGTCTGTGGACCAAGTTCAGACAGCAGGAGATCAAAAACATCCTGAACATATTTCCTGCGGTCGCCAGGCAAGAGAAAAAGAAGCATCAGAGAACAGTTCCGAAAGAACAGGGTAAGGAGGACAGGACCGGATTTACCGCCGGCGCCTTCCACCACATCAAGTTCTACTATTGAAGCATCGGGAGAAGAAGCAAGAAAATCCAGCAGATCTCTGTAAGTACGGTTCTTTCGATATCCGGGAACCGGTGTATCGAGCTGTTTCTTTTTGCGTTTTTTGCAGCGGACTTTTCTGGGAAGATCAAGGTTGATAACAGAAAGATACTGCTTATCCACATAGGAATAAAGAGTACGCTGGCAGCAGGGAATATCTTCCCTATGAGACAGAAAGATATGAGAAAGCGGCTGGCCCTTTTTTATAAGTGGGGAAACAAGCCTGTCTAGCTGATCAAGTTCTTCAGGGGAGAGATTGATGCCGCTGCGGGAGGAAGAACGGAGTTCCAAAGAGGTATCATGGGAATGTTTAGCACGGTAGAAAAAGAAATCATGGGAACAGCGGCGCAGCTTAGGACAAGCATTACATACATAAGGAGGTTTCTTAAGGAGCTCGCATTTAGCAGTCGTAAAAGAAGGACAGAAAGAAGCACATTTCCTGCTTCGACACTTAGAGCAAAGAGAGGAGCAGGAAAGATTACCGCAGACGCCCTGTTTGGAGCAGGAAGAAAAATAAATGCACTCGGTTTTCCTGCGGCTGCGGTCATCGTAATAGTGAGGGGAAAAGATCAGATGGCGTCGAACTTCCCTGGAAACAGAGGAAGGGCTCTTGCCAAGTTCGTCCGCAATCCTTTTGAAGCTCCATCCTTTTTCGATGCCAGCCTCGATAGAGATTCTGTCAGAGAGTGTAAAGTGTTTGCCTTTGTTGGATTCAATAAAAGTATTCATAAATAGAAACTCCTTTCATGTTGGAGCCTGAGAGTAAGCTCATGTTACTATGATTGCAGAGGTTATTGCAACCCCTATATCTCCATTTGAGAACAAAAAGATCTAAGGGTTGCATTTACTTTTTCAATTAACAATCACAAAATCTTCACAAAATAATTAGCACTCACCTCTTGATAATGGAAGTCGATTTTTGTCCTGTCTTGTGTATCCCGAAAGTGGCTATCTTACAGGCTTTCCGGGGTATCAGTCATTTTGTCTGGTATTGTAAAGCAGTGTCAGATTTATCGCAAATGTCGTAAATTTGTCGTAAAAAAATGATGAGAAATGGAGAGTGCTAATAAAATGAAATTAACGTATACGAATGTAAACGGATACCTGATTCCGAACCTTACTTATAAATCCGGTGAAGAGATGGAGCAGCTTGGCAAGTATGGATTCTTACGCAGAGATTATCTGAAGAACCATAAAAATTCTCTGTATCAGGTCATGCTTCTGCAGGATACCATTGGAGAACATCTTCTGGAAGTAGATAAAGTAGCCAGAAAACGGAAAGAGGTAATTCTGAAGCAGTTAGAAGAAAAAGAACCATTGCCAGACAAAGAAGCAGATCAGATGGCGTGGGTGAGAGCAGCCAACCAGCACAGAGCGATTGCGGAAGAGATTATTCTCAAGGAACTGATTTATGTTTAAATGATGGAAAAGTTGCGACGGTGTCGCAATAATTATTGAAAAGGGTGGTTTTGATGGAAAAAAATATTCAAAAAAAGAAAAAAAGTTTGGATTCACCGAGTCCAAAATTAAATAAAGATTTTTAAAATATGTGCGGAGAAAGGCGTGAGTCATAAAAATGTGGCTTGCGTCTTTTTCTGTCTGGAAAGGAAGTGGGGTAGAGTGGCACAAGTCTTTCGTGTAGAGCGAAACAAGAATTTTACTGTAATGAGCAACCATCATTTCAAGAACAAAGATTTGTCATTAAAGGCAAAGGGACTGTTATCCCTGATGTTAAGTCTGCCAGAGGACTGGAATTACAATATGCAGGGACTGGCATCTCTGAGCCGGGACGGAATTGATTCTGTCCGGGCAGCAATTAAAGAACTGGAATATTACGGGTATGTGGAGCGAAATATGATCAGAAATGAATATGGGCTTTTTACGGATACGGAGTATATTATCCGGGAGATTCCAATCGGGCAGGAAAATGAGTAGTCCATATTGGGACATCAGTCCAACGGGAAATCCGATATGGGTACTTCAGCCCATAGGAAAACCAGTGTTGGAAAATCCAATATTGGTTTTTCCAAGGCAATAAATAATATATGTTATCAAATATGAATTATAAAATAACCAGTTAATAAAATATCTATCTTATCAATTCACTTAAATATTAATAGTGTTCGATGAGAAAAGAAAGAATGAGGTATGATTATGCGAACAATGAAAAACAACAATAATGAAACAGTTATGGTAATCGGGATTGATCATGGTTATGGAAACATGAAAACGGCTACCAGATGTTTCCCGTCCGGTGTAGCCAGATATGACAAGGAGCCAATCTTCCAGAATAATCTTCTTGTTTACAATGATATGTATTACCAGATTGGAGAGGAACACAAGGAGTTCTGTGCAGAGAAAACGCAGGACGAGGACTATTATGTGCTGACACTGGCAGCTATTGCAAAGGAACTGGACGGGAAAGGAATGAACCGGGCAAAGGTACATATTGCAGCTGGACTTCCCCTTACCTGGGTGGCTACACAGAAAGAAGATTTTCAGAAATATCTTCTCCAGAATGAAAGTGTGGATTTTACCTTCCGTAATAAAGAATATCATGTGGAGTTTGCAGGAGCTGATATTTACCCACAGGGATTTGCAGCAGCCTTTTACCGCTTACAAGATTTTAAAGGTATCAATATGCTGGCAGATATTGGAAACGGGACTATGAATATCATGTATATCAATAATTCCCGCCCATTAGAGAAGAAATGTTATACAGAAAAATATGGAACACACCAGTGTGTGCTTGCTGTCAGGGAATCCCTGCTGAAAGAACTGGGAACAGTAGTGGATGATCTGGTGATTGAGCAGGTGATCCGTACCGGGACTGCTGATATTGGTGAAAAATATCTGGAGGTCATTTGTAAAGCTGCCGGAGATTATACGAAAGAAATCTTCCATAAGTTGAGAGAACGGGAATACAATCCGGAATTGATACGTCTGTATGTGGTGGGCGGTGGCGGTTGTATGATCCAGAATTTTGGAGAATATGACAAGAGCCGGGTAACGATTGTGCGGGACATCTGTGCCACAGCGAAAGGCTATGAAGCAATGACTGTAAGGAAAATTCAGAGAAACGGAGGGATGTTTGTATGAGAAAAGAACGGAAAATCATCAACACAAATATCCGTTTGAATCTTTGTGATGAACAGGACAGAAAGGCATGGGAATATTTGCAGACAATGGACAGGGAAAAATATAAATCATATACCAGGGCTGTCGTAGTGGCTTTGAATGACTATTTTTCCAGAGAGTACAGGAATGAAGCAGATCCATATCTGGAAACCAGAGAAAAGGAAGATGCGTTTCTGGAAAGGGTGGAAACAGCTATCCGGGATGGAGTGAAAGAATCCGTCCCGATGGCTATGGCGAAGAACCTGCTTGAAATGCTTGCACCATTTGTAAAAGAATCGGTAGGAGAGAGTAATCTGTCAGACAGAACACTGATAATGGAGAAAGCGGATGGCGAGATCACAGAAGATAATCTGGACTGGGAGAAAGAAGCTGATATGGACGCAGCACTGGATTTTGCGGACAGTTTTTAACTGATTATAAAATAGCGGTAACAGGAGAACAGACTGACAGTTAAGAATAACTTTATAAAAATAGAATAGCAGAAAAAGACAATGGCAGTGATAGCATTTCAGGCGTTATGAATTGGAGAAATGTTTATGACTGCTATTTTTATGTCTTTCGGCAGAAATGGAAAGCAGTTCAGAAAAAGAAAGACAGAAATAACAGGAAAATATGGCAGAAAGGCGTTTGTAGATGTGAAACGTTGTATAAGCAAGGTGAAGAAGAAACATAGGGTACCGGATACGGCACATGATTGTCCGATACTTCGCATCGGAGTGGTGCATGACCAGTCTGTTTCAGAAAGGGAAAATCTATGGAAGGTGGAGCTTTTCTCTTTCTTTTACAGTCAGTTCCTGCACCACAAAACCACTGTCATCTCCATTTTGGTTTGATAACGCAGTGGGGGGAATGTTGCTTACCTAGTGCTGGTTCAGTGGTGGAGAGATGACAGGCAAGTTTCGCAAAGTGGCAAGCCACTCTGCACCGGAGACAGCCTTTGGGCTGTTCCTAAACTTGCCAGAGGGCTCCGCCCCTTGGAACCCCGGCACGTCAATAGCGTAAATATCCCTGCGAAATGTCCACCGGACATTCCTACGGAACACTTACTGATTGACTAGGACTTGTCTCCGCTGCCGCTCCGGTCGGTGCAAAGCTGACGTCCACTGGACGTCATGCACCCTGCACCTGTATAAGAGAGCGTTGCACTCTCTTATAAATCTCCTGCTAATATGCTACCAGAACGCTGTGTCTGTTAATAAAGAATGAAAAATCAGGCAAAAAAAGGAGATAAAAGCCTATGAGAAAACGAAATTATACAGTAACCATACGAATGAATAAAGCAGAATATGATCTGCTTCAAAACAAAGTGAAAGAATCAGGAAGAACACAGCAGGAAGTTGTGATAAAAGCAATCGCAGACTTGAAGATAACATCTGCAGAGGAAGTGGAAGAATTGAAAAAGTTGAACCAGATGTTTGCAGACATCCTTTGTCAGCTCCGGGGAGCGACTACAAATATCAATCAGATTGCAAGAAAACTGCATACAGACGGAGAAATTCCAAATGACAGTATGCTGTATTTCCTCAATAAAAATATCCTCAAGTATCGGAAGGAGAGTGAAAGGATATGGCTGTTAATAAGACGATTAATAAGCGGACAAATACACATGGAGCAATGAGAAACTGCATCGAGTACGTTCTGCGACAGGACAAGACCAGTGAGCTGTCTACTTATGTAACAGGTCCGTATCGCCATGATGAGATTAATTATGATCTGGTGTACAGAATCTTTTTGGAAGAAAAGAAGATGTGGGATAAAGACACCGGGAGAATGTATGCCCACAACATTATTTCCTGGCATAAGGACGAGCAGATTACTCCGGAGCAGGCATTAGAATTTGGAAAAGAGTTTGCAGAAACATGGTTCAGTGGATTCCAGACCTTAGTAGCGGTACATAAGGATAAAGACCATATCCACTGCCATCTGGTTACAAATTCAGTGAGTTATGAAGACGGGAGAAAGCTGCATAACACCAGAAAAGATCTGGAACGTATGAAACAGCTTACCAACCAGATGTGTCGGGAGCGTGGACTGGCAGTTGCCGAAAAAGGAAAGCACTTTGATGGAAGCCAGATTGAAAAAGGGGAAGTTGTTGCATGGAGTAAGGATAAATATAACCTGTTCCGACAGCAGGTAAAGGATAGTTTTGTAGCGGACTGTGCAATGGCAGTGTTAAAAGCACTGGAAAATTGCATCAGCAAAGAAAAGTTTATAGAAAAAATGAAACAGTTTGGATGGAATGTAAACTGAACTGAGAAGCGAAAGCACATCACATTTCAGAATCAGGATGGAAAGAAAGTGCGTGACAGCAATCTGTCAAAAACATTTCATCTGGACATCAGCAAGGAGGGCTTAAAGAATGAATTTGATGGAAATAGGCAGAAAGCCAGAGATGCAGCCGATAGGGACAGCAGAACAGCCGAAGAACTCAGAAACTATTACAGAGAGCTTGACGCAGCAATCGCAGATGCCAGAGGAATCACCAATCAAGCTCAAAATGGAGAGGGATATTCTCATACGGAGTTTCGAGAAAACGAAAGAGTTTATGCGGACACAGAAAAAGCAGATACAGACACTGGAAGAAGAGAAACAGACGATCTTATCCGACAGGCAGAGATTGCGAGAAGAAGTTCGGAAATCAACCGTAGAAATTCAGCGTCTGACAACCGAATTGTCCAAAACGCAGAAGCTGAATCAATTGCTTCAGCAGAGCAACGACGATCTGAGGAACAGAAATGGCTTAATGAGCAGGAGCGAGCAAGAGCAGCTCGAAGAAGAAATAGAAGACGTTCGGGACCAGAACTCTAAATTGCAGATACAAGTAAACAAATCATCGGTTGAGGCAGTAGATGAAGCCCAGAGAAAGCAGAAAGAAGCGGAGAAAAAGACAGAACAGGCAGAAGCAAAAGCCCGTAATGAAAAGAAAAGGGCAGAGCTGGAAATCCGTAAAGCGAAAAAAGAAGTAAAGGACAGAACGGAAAATATGAAGGCTATGGAATATTTCTGGGGAATGGGATACGTTACGGTAATTCTGTTTGCAATCGTACAGAATGGTGCTTTTCAGAATGACTTTATAGATTTTTTCAGGACTCCATTCGTGTGGTATGTTCGATTTTGTGAATGGTTGGTACATCCAACCTATGATAACGGATTCAACCAGAAAATAGCATATACAGGTGGAGAAGCGTGGGTTATCAGGATTCTGGCAATCGTAGCTGTGCTTTTTATATTGGCAATCGTGATGATAATAACCGTGGAAGTAGTAAAACGATACAAAGAAATGTGGGATGAAATTTCACAGATGTTTTTAGTTGGAAGTCTTTCGGGGATTGTAGTACTTGGAGATGTAATCAGAGAATATCTACCTGTGAATTTGATCTTGTTATTTGGATTTATTAATGTGGGAATGATGTTGCTACGAGTGCATCTTCAAAAGAAATTTGATTATCTGTAAAATGAAATAGGGTGAAAAGGGTGTAACCACACTATAGATTTACACCCTTTTGGAGTTAATTTTGTGATAATTTTCTATCTTTACCAAGGAAAAAAGTGCAATGGTATCAGGCCTGACATGACTTCCGGTGCAAAAATCATAGGAAATGTTAATAAAATCATTGTAGAAGCTCCTTTTTTATAGGTTATTTTTTCATAGTCCTGGTGTTTTATTTTGGAAAATAATTCCTAATCTAAATCTTTATACAATCTTAATATAGAATCAGAGACTCTTATACCATCTTTGAAAGCAATTATATATAATAAAAACAGCACAAAGATAGCATTATTTAGAATCAATAATAAGGAGTTCTGATTATTTATGCCAGAAAAGACATATAAGAAAAAACATCTGACATCCTTTCAGTTAATTATTCTTGGGTTTGCAGGAGTGATTCTTTTAGGAACCGTTTTGCTGATGCTTCCATTTTCCACTTTGGATAAAGTACCAACTCCATTTCATGAGGCCCTTTTTACTGCTACTTCCGCAGTATGTGTGACAGGTCTTGTGGTAAAGGATACTGGAAGCTACTGGTCTATGGCAGGACAGATAATTATTCTTGTACTCATACAAATTGGTGGGCTTGGCGTTGTAACGGTAGCAGCATCTGTTTCCCTTCTTTCTGGGAGAAAAATATCTCTTATGCAAAGAAGTACCATGCAGGATGCGATATCAGCACCTAAAGTGGGAGGAATTGTCAGACTAACAAGATTTATTTTAAAAGGGACATTTCTGATGGAAGCTGCAGGGGCGCTGTTGTTACTGCCAGCTTTTTTACCTGATTATGGTGGAAAGGGAATCTGGATGTCAGTCTTTCATTCAATTTCTGCTTTTTGTAATGCCGGTTTTGATATTCTGGGAACGGCCGACAATCCCTTTCCTTCCTTGACCGGGTATTCTGGAAATGCCTTTGTAAATGTGGAAATTATGTTGCTGATTATTGTAGGAGGGATAGGTTTTCTCACCTGGGATGATATTTATACGAATAAACTGAACTTTAAACGTTACCGTATGCAAAGCAAGATTATTTTGATGACTACTGCAAGTCTAATCTTATTTCCTACAGTTTTTTTCTTCGTCTGTGATCTGAAAAATCTATCCGCAGGGAAACGCCTGTTAGCTGCGATGTTCCAATCGGTAACAACAAGGACAGCAGGATTTAACACGATAAATATTTCGAAGATGGGCGAGGCTTCAAAAGCAGTTATGATTTTGTTGATGCTGGTTGGCGGTTCGCCGGGTTCTACAGCTGGTGGAATGAAAACGACAACCTTCACGGTGCTTATTTTAAATGCAATTGCGACATTTAGAAGTCAGGAAAATGCAGGGGCTTTTGGACGGAGATTGGAATATCATGTGATAAAAAATGCAGTAACGATAGCTATGCTTTATTTTACTATGTTTTTTTTTGGTGGAATCGCAATCAGCGTATACGAAGGTCTTCCACTTTTAGATTGTCTGTATGAAGCTGCTTCAGCTGTAGGCACGGTAGGACTGACACTGGGGATTACACCTGGGCTTCATGTTTTTTCACAAACTGTGCTGATTATTTTAATGTATCTGGGACGTGTGGGCGGCCTGACTTTGATTTATGCGGTGTTTTCTGGAAGAAACAAGAGAAATGCAAAACTGCCTCTGGAGAAGATTACAGTTGGATAAGAAGGAGAAAGATGAAATTATGAAGAATGTATTGCTTGTTGGACTTGGAAGATTTGGAAGGCATATTGCTATGCAGTTAAACCAGCTGGGACATGAAATTATGGCGGTTGACTGGAATGAAGAGAGGGTGGATGAAGTACTGCCATTTGTGACCAATGCACAGATTGGTGACAGCACTAATGCGGAATTTTTGCGCTCCCTTGGGATTGGAAACTATGATATCTGTTTTGTGGCCATTGGGGGAAGTTTCCAAAATTCCCTTGAAACAACGTCACTTCTAAAAGAGTTGGGAGCAAAACTGGTAATCTCCAGAGCTGAACGTGATGTTCAGGAAAAATTTCTTTTACGCAATGGTGCCGACAAAGTGGTTTATCCCGAAAAACAGGTTGCAAAATGGGCCTCTATCCGTTACACAGATGACCATATCCTTGACTATATGGAGGTGGATGCGTCCCACGCAATCTTTGAGGTAGAAGTGCCAGAAGGATGGGTTGGAAAGACAGTAGGTGAGCTGGATATCAGGAAACGTTATAACATTAATATCTTGGCGGTAAAGGGTGAAGGGGAATTCAGTATTGCAATTTCCCCAAATACATATTTGGCAGAGAATAATAAATTACTGGTGTTAGGAGAATACAGGGTACTTCAGAAATGCTTCCGTATATAATTAAGTTGCCAGAGTGACTGATAAAGAGGTGATGGTAATGGCACAGGGAATGCTAGCGGTTGCTGTATTTTGCATGTTTGGGTTTGGCTTTTATATTGCCAATAAAATAGATCAGTTTTTGGATACCATACAGGAAACTGTCAAAGACAAACCGGAAGGAAAGCAGACTTTATCGAAGATATTATTTTTGAACAATCTTTCGGATAAAGAATTGTTAAAAGAGGTTCACGAGTATAAAAGCCAATATAAAGAAGCAGAAATTATCATTTTTGATGGACAGGCTGAAGAGGCAGAAAAGATTTTGACCATAACACAGTCACATGATATAATTTCCAAAACAGCAGAAAAAGGGGATAGGCAGGATGAAGCAGAAAATTGAAGATGATACTCAAAAGGCAGATGACCATATTCTAGTATGTCTGTCCGCAGCACCCTCGAACCTAAAAATAGTAGATACAGCAGCAAAGATGGCAAATGCGCTGCAGGCTCGTTTTACAGCTTTGTATGTGCAGACCGGTACAAAAGCAGAAGCTATGGATAAAGAAAAGCTGGAAGAACATATCCGGTATGCGGAAAAACTTGGGGCAGAAATAGTAATGACTCATGGGGAAAATGTGCCCGTGCAGATTGCAGAATATGCCAGACTTTCTAGTGTTACAATAATTGTTATCGGACAAAGCAATGCCAGACGAAATCACTTTTTCAGCAAATCAACTCTGACGGAAAAGCTAATTGAAATTGTACCGGATATTGATATCCATATTATTCAGGATGCAGTAAAAAATAGAACCTATTCGAAACAGTCATTTACAGGATCTGCAGAAAAACCATCAGCAAAAGACTATGTTCTGACAGCTTTTATATTTGCAGTATGTACTTTAATCGGTCTGTTATTCCAAAAGCTGAAATTTACGGATACCAATATTGTAACTATATACATTCTGGGGGTTTTGCTTACTTCAATTGTGACAGATGGATATCTTTGCAGTATAGCCGGATCTTTTTTAAGCGTATTCTTATTTTGTTTTTTTCTCACAGAGCCGAGAATGTCTTTTCAGACGTATGCGGTGGGATATCCGGTAACATTTCTTATCATGCTTATTTCGTCCGTGCTTACAGGAACACTTGCGGCAAAGCTGAAAACACATGCAAAGCTGTCCGCACAACTTGCCTTTCGTACACAGGTTCTGTTTGAAACAGATCGCCTGCTGCAAAGGGAGAAAGGAGAAACGGAGATCCTTGGAGTTACCTGTACACAGCTGATTCGCTTATTAAACCGTAATATTACAGCATATATTGTTAAAAATGGAACTTTATCAGAGGGAAAACTTTTCTCCGGAGAAAAAGAAAATAATGAAGATTTTTTAACACAAGAAGAGCAGAATGTAGCCAGATGGACCTATGAAAACAGACAGCGTGCCGGTGTATCTACACATCATTTTCCTCATGCCAAATGTCTGTATCTGGCAATTCGAAGTGGGAATAATGTTTATGGCGTAATTGGGATACCGATGCAAAAAGAAACACTGGATTCTTTTGAATACAGTATCCTGCTTTCTGTAATAAATGAATGTGCGCTTGCCATGGAGAATGCACAAAATGCCATGGAAAAAGAGAAAAATGCAGTTTTAGCCAAAAATGAGCAGCTCCGTGCAGATCTTCTTCGTGCAATCTCTCATGATCTTCGGACTCCACTCTGCTCCATTTCCGGCAATGCAGATATGCTTCTTAACAATAGCGACCGCTTGGACGAAGCTACTAGGCATCAGATTTACACCGATATCTACGATGATTCAGAATGGCTGATCGGAGTTGTGGAGAATCTACTTTCTATTACCAGGCTGAATGATGGAAGACTGAAATTTAAATTTACAGACCAGCTTTTGGATGAGGTGATTACAGAGGCGCTTCGGCATATCAGTAGGAAACATGATGATTATAAAATTGTGGTAGATTGTGAAGAACTGATTCTTACACGTATGGATGTCCGCCTTATTATACAGGTCTTGGTAAATTTAATAGATAATGCCATAAAGTATACCCCGCCAGGTTCTGTAATCAGTATTCGGGGAAAGAAATTTGGTGGGAAAGCGCAGATAAGCGTGGAAGATAACGGCCCTGGAATTCCGAAAAAAATGAAGCCGCATATTTTTGAAATGTTTTATACAGGGAAAACAACGGTTGCAGACAGCCATCGGAGTCTGGGACTTGGTCTGGCACTTTGCCATTCTATCATAGAGGCACATAACGAGACCCTGATTCTTACGGATCATGCTCCCCATGGATGCAATTTTATTTTTACTTTACCCTTAAGTGAGGTGATATTAAATGAATAAAACATTAATTCTTGTGGTGGAGGACGACAGACCTATACGAAATCTGATTGTCACTACATTAAAAACACATGATTATAAATATCTGACGGCAGAAAATGGGTCTTCTGCCATTCTGGAGGCTTCATCCCATAATCCGGATATTGTTCTTCTGGATCTGGGCCTCCCTGATATAGAAGGAGTAGAGGTAATAAAGAAAATTCGGACATGGTCAAATATGCCGATTATTGTGATCAGTGCCAGAAGTGAGGATACGGACAAAATAGAGGCACTGGATGCAGGGGCTGATGATTATATTACAAAACCATTTTCCGTAGAGGAATTACTTGCACGTATCCGTGTCACCCAAAGAAGGCTTGCCATAACGCAGGCGGGGGAGCAGTTGGAGACTTCCGTTTTTGAAAATGGTGAATTGAAGATAGATTATACGGCTGGCTGTACATATCTGAAAGGAGAAGAACTACATTTGACGCCTATTGAATATAAGTTGCTTTGCCTTCTGTCACGTAATGTGGGAAAGGTATTGACGCATACGTATATTACCCAGCAGATTTGGGGACGATGTTCGGAAAACGATATTGCCTCTCTTAGGGTTTTTATGGCAACACTGCGAAAAAAACTGGAACCTGAGAAAAATGGGGTGCAATATATCCAGACTCATATTGGTATTGGATATCGTATGCTTAGAATTGAGAAAATGGAGCAGGAGACTAACAGCTAATGGTTAGTCTCCTGCTTAATTATATGCCCCAGTTTTAATTCTGAGAATGTTTTTCGTTGTATTTTCTGCGGTTTTCTTCCCCGAGTTTGTCTGCTGCCGGTTTCCAGTGCTCTGCATAACGATCACATTTGGAGCAAAGATGTTCTACACTTTCCGGTGACTGCAGGTCAGCAGAATGTGCACCGGCGGTAGTAACCATTTCACGGAGTTTCTGCGGATTTTCCAGCATCGGGCAAGGACGAAGCATATTTTCATTAAATGGCTGATTTCTATGATAAGCCATCATCATTGGAGAACGCAGGGCTTCAAGTAAAGTCTTTTCACGGATGTTTGAATCAGAATAGTGAATGAATACACAAGGATCAATATCGCCATTAGCATTGATATGCAGGTAGCGGTAACCGCCGGCAATACATCCACCGACATATTTTGCGTCGTTCTGGAAATCCATTGCAAATAATGGTTTTGTAGCACGGTAATGACGGATTTTTTCGTAAACACCGGTCCGCTGCTCCGGTGAGGGGAGAAGTTCCGGTGCAGCGTCATTTCCTACCGGCATATAATGGAAATACCATACGAAGTATGCACTCAGATTGATCATGGAATCATAGAATTCTTCTGAAGTAATGGATTTATAGTTTGCGCTGGTATAACAACAGGAAATGCAAAACTTTTCCGGTTTATCCGGGTTAGGATGGATAGTAGCAATAATATGTATGGTTTTCTATTTGGCGGAGTTAAAACACATAATTTAAGACAAATTAACGCAATTCAATAAGAATATACCTTTTGACCCCAACATCATGGATATGAAAAAAGCACTGAAACCGTTTGATTATTGGTTTACAGTGCTTTTTCTTTTGCAGAAGAGGAAAAATGCGGTGAATTTAAGTTTTGCTAAGTTTCACTCAGTTCTGCTTTTACGAACGCCATTTTTTCTTAGGTTCATATTTCCCACATCCATCACAGGTTTGAGGCCAGTTGATTTTCCATTCAAAATATTCATCTCTGGTAATCACACCGGATTTTAGTTCATCCATTCGAACCACCCATTCTTTCAGAAAATCATTCAGAACCCCATAATCAAACCACATACAGACAGGAGCATGAGCAGGCCAGCTATCGTTGTTATGGTAGTAAACGGAAGTGTCTGCTACTTCATTGCATTTTTCACCAGGAAATTTCCGAGGGAGAAACAGATGCAATGCAGACGGATTAAATTCATCCAGCCAGAAAAGCAGTTCCATCATTTCAGGAGCATCCCGTCCAGCAGTGTCGTAGAGAGTATACGGGTTGACATCAAGTGCCTTTGCCATCTTATCGACCAGATCTTTTTTCGGGACACGAACGCCTTTTTCATATTGTACAATTCTATGCTGATCGGTCAGGCCGATCTTCTCTGATAGTTCTTTTTGTGTCATTTTCCGGAATGTCCGGATTTTTTTCAATTTCAGATTAAAATTCATAAAGCCACCTCTGCATTAGTCCTGATAAAATCCATTGAATATAGGAAAATCAAGAAATGAATAACTATTTGTCCATATTATAACATAAATTAACAGAAAATCAATAAAAAAGAGTACAAAAAAGCACTTAAAATGTGCGAAGTGGTATTGACATTGACAGTAATGGGGAATATAATGGCATTAAATCAAATAGGCACAAAAATGTATACCTACAAAAAGCGCAACTTTTGATTACTGAACCTTGAAAATTAAATGAGCTGTATAGGTGCCTTTCGGGGCTTAAAGGATAACACAGGTTTCCACCGCTGTACCAGAGAGTAGTATGTGGAAACCGAAGATACTCCGGCAACGGCTGGTAGGCTTGAGAAGAAGCTGCCAGCATTCAGAAAGATTTCTGATAGAGGTCAACTTCCCTTAGGATGCCGATAAATGTGCAGTGGCACATTTTCGGTAGTAACGTTGACACCGCCTATACGAATGGAAGCCAACACGCCGAACAGAATGGAAAATCATTGTAAGTAGTCCAATTCAAAATAAAATGTACTGACAACGGGCATAACCGCTGTCTGGGAGGTGATGTAGAAGAATACGGAGGAAAGGAGGTATGTGCATCATGAGGAAAACAACAGAATATAATGCGGAGAATCGTCTGACTGTAGACATTGAAGGCTTAATGGCAATGTTATCCTGCGGAGAAGTAACTGCAAAAAAAATTGCAGACTACGCAGAAGCAAAAGTGATTGTTGGAAGACGTGTTCTCTATAACGTGGATAAGATAAAAAAATATCTTGATGCAATGGCAGTGTAATGAAAGATAAAAGGATAAAATACAACAACTTTCCTTCGGAATGAAAATGAAAAAGGGGCAAAATATTCCTGTAAAAACAGCAAATAAAAAATTAGCATTTTGCAGGAATTTACCCTTGGAAATCTTAAAATATTATGTTAATCTGTGAGCAGATATCAGACAGAAAATGACTGATACGACAGGACAAAAATCATTCCGAATAACAAAGAAATGAAGTGAAAGGAATGATTGATATGGCAAGAAAAGATAATAAAGGCAGAAACTTAAAGACAGGTGAATACCAGCGTCCGGATGGACGTTATGAGTACCGCTACAAGGATGAGATTACCGGAAAACGTAATTCTGTTTATGCGGCAGATCTGGCAAGTCTGCGAGAGATGGAAAAGAAAATCAATAAGGATATGGACGATCAGCTTATCACAGACGCATCTGTTAAGAAGCTGACAGTAAATACTTTGTTTGAACGATACATGGCAACGAAAAATATCCGGGAAAGAACGAAAAAGAATTATACCAATATGTGGGATTACCGGGTACGCAATACGCTGGGAAATATTCGTGTCGTGGATTTTAAGACATCCCATGTAAGGACTTTCTTTTCCAAACTGTCAGATGAGGGACTGGCACACAGCACAATCAAAGGATTTTATGGTCTGCTGAATCCCAGTTTTGAGATGGCAGTGGAAGATGGAATTATACGTAAGAATCCGGTAACAGGAACACTTGGAGATTATGGGGCTCCGGCAAAGGAGAAAGAAGCTCTGACGCTTGCACAGCAGGAAAAACTTCTGAAGTTCGTAGAGCAAAGCAAAGTGTACAAGCCACATCTTCCAATGATGCAGGTCATGTTTGGAGCCTGCTTGCGAGTGAGCGAGACAATTGGTTTAACCTGGTCCGATGTGGATATGAAGAACAGGGAAATCCATGTAGGTGGTCAGCTTGTATATTATGAAGGCGATGAAGGATATTGTTTCCATGATTCAGAAACCAAAACGGATGCAGGTATCAGAGATATTCCTATGACACAGATGGTATATGATGCGTTCCGTAAGCAGAAAGAATTGAATCTGATGCTTGGGTTACAAAGTAAAGTGGAGATTGGTGGACGCAGTGGATTTATATTCAATACTAAACATGGACGTCCGATCATGCCAGCGGGAGTGAATAGTTTTCTCAAAAACATTGTCAATGCCTATAATAAGAAAGAAACTATATTGGCAGAAAAAGAGAACAGAGAACCAGAGCTAATGCCTCATATTTCTTCTCATATTCTCCGGCATACAGGATGTACCAGATTGGGTGAGAACAATGTCAATCCAAAGGTTATGCAGTATGTGATGGGCCATTCAGATGCACAGATCACCATGAATGTCTATAATCATATTGCAGAGAAGTCTCATGTGGAGAACGAGATGTCCAAAATGAACCTGCCAGAAACCGTACCTGCTGTGGTATAAACCATAGTCGTTGTCGTAAAATGTGGTAAGAAAATCAGGCGAATATATTTTTCCAAAGATTTGTCGTAAAAATGTGGTCAAATCAAGAAAATTGAGTGCGAAAGCAAGTGAAAAACCTCTGTGGAGCCTATAAAATCAAGGCTTCACAAATTCTTCACAAAAAATTAGCACTCACCTCTTGACAGTGCTAACAAATAGTGTTATATTTCTCCTAGAACAAGAAAAAACCACAGCATTTCCGATATGAGAGTATTGGAAGTGCTTTTCATAGAATAGGAGGAAAGCCTATGAATATCAGTAAATTTACACAGAAATCCATGCAGGCTGTCCAGGATCTTGAGAAGGTTGCTTATGAATATGGCAATCAGGAGATCGAGGAGGAACACCTTCTGTATGCTTTGCTGACACAGGAGGACAGCCTGATTCTCAAACTGATCGAGAAGATGGAGATCCAGAAGGAATATTTTATTGACACAGTGAAGAAAGCATTGGATGCTAAGGTTAAAGTTTCCGGTGGACAGCTTCACTTTGGTCAGTATCTGAACAAAGCGCTGGTCAGTGCTGAGGATGAAGCGAAGGCTATGGGAGATGAGTATGTCTCTGTTGAGCATCTGTTTCTTTCCATGCTGAGTAATCCAAGCCCGAGCATGAAGAAGATATTCAATGAGTTTGGAATCACCAGAGAGCGTTTTCTCCAGGCATTGTCTACAGTCAGAGGAAACCAGAGAGTTGTCAGTGACAACCCGGAGGCAACTTATGATACGCTGAATAAATACGGCGAGGATCTTGTGGAGAAAGCTAAGAATCAGAAGCTGGACCCGGTGATCGGCCGTGATGCGGAGATCCGGAATATTATCCGTATCCTTTCCCGTAAGACCAAGAACAATCCGGTTCTCATCGGTGAGCCTGGTGTTGGTAAGACGGCAGCCATTGAGGGACTGGCACAGCGTATTGTAGCCGGAGATGTACCGGAAGGCCTGAAGAACAAGAAGATTTTTGCTCTGGATATGGGCGCACTGGTTGCAGGTGCCAAGTACCGTGGTGAGTTTGAGGAACGTCTGAAAGCAGTTCTTGAGGAAGTGAAGAAGAGTGAGGGTGAGATCATCCTGTTTATCGATGAACTTCATCTGATCGTCGGTGCCGGTAAGACAGACGGTGCCATGGATGCTGGAAACATGCTGAAACCTATGCTTGCCAGAGGTGAGCTTCATTGTATCGGTGCTACAACTCTGGATGAGTACCGTCAGTATATTGAAAAAGATGCGGCACTTGCCCGTCGTTTCCAGCCGGTTATGGTAGATGAGCCGACCGTAGAAGATACCATTTCTATCCTTCGTGGATTGAAAGAGAGATATGAAGTATTCCACGGCGTTAAAATCACAGACAGCGCCCTGGTTGCAGCTGCCACACTTTCACACAGATACATTACAGACCGTTTTCTTCCGGATAAAGCCATCGACCTTGTTGATGAGGCATGTGCGCTGATCAAGACAGAACTGGATTCCATGCCGACAGAGCTGGATGAGCAGAGACGTAAGATCATGCAGCTGGAGATTGAGGAATCTGCCCTGAAAAAAGAGACAGATAACTTAAGCAAAGAGCGTCTGGCAGAACTGCAGAAGGAACTGGCAGAAATGAGAGATGCTTTTAATACCCAGAAAGCACAGTGGGACAATGAAAAACATTCCGTAGAGAAGCTTCAGAAATTACGTGAGCAGATCGAGGATATCAATAAACAGATCCAGAAGGCGAAACAGAACTACGATCTGGAGAAAGCAGCAGAGCTGCAGTACGGCGAGCTGCCGAAGCTTCAGCAGCAGCTGGAGATTGAGGAGAAACAGGTTAAAGAGAGTGACAGAAGCCTGGTACATGAGGCTGTTACAGATGATGAGATCGCCCGTATCATTTCCAGATGGACCGGTATTCCGGTAACCAAGCTGACGGAAGGTGAGAGAACCAAACTTCTCGGTCTTGAAGATGAGCTTCATAAACGTGTAGTAGGACAGGATGAAGGTGTACGACTTGTAACAGATGCGATCCTCCGTTCCAAAGCAGGAATCAAAGATCCGACCAAGCCCATCGGTTCCTTCCTGTTCCTTGGACCAACCGGTGTTGGTAAAACAGAGCTTGCCAAAACTCTGGCTGCCACACTGTTTGATGATGAGCAGAATATGGTCCGTATCGATATGAGTGAGTACATGGAGAAATATTCCGTGTCCCGTCTGATCGGAGCGCCTCCAGGATATGTCGGATATGAGGAAGGCGGTCAGCTGACAGAGGCTGTTCGAAGAAAACCGTACAGTGTTGTTCTTTTCGATGAGATCGAGAAGGCTCACCCGGATGTATTCAATGTGCTTCTGCAGGTACTGGATGATGGACGTATCACAGATTCTCAGGGACGTACTGTTGACTTCAAGAATACCATTCTGATCATGACTTCCAACATTGGTTCTCCGTATCTTCTTGACGGTATCGACGAGAAAGGAGATATCAAACCGGAAGCACAGGAGCAGGTTATGGGAGATCTCCGTGGACATTTCCGTCCGGAGTTTCTGAACCGTCTGGATGAGATCATCATGTTCAAGCCACTGACCAAGAATAACATTGGCAAGATCGTTGATCTGATGGTAAAGGAACTCAGTGACCGTCTGGCTGACCAGGAACTTTCCCTGGAGCTTACAGATGCTGCCAAACAGATGGTAGTGGACAACGGTTATGATCCGGTTTACGGTGCGCGTCCGCTGAAACGTTATCTCCAGAATTACGTGGAGACACTGACAGCTAAGAAGATCCTTTCCGGTGATGTACATGCCGGAGATACCATTGTGCTGGATGTGAAAGACGGAGAGTTTACTGTCAGCACAAAATAAAAATAACTCCATAAAATTAAGATAGATTGACCGTGAAAAGAACTGTCGGTTCTGATGAAAAATCCGTTTCAGGATGAAGATCAGGATCGGGCAGTTCTTTTTTTATGTAAAAATGGATAGTAATGGATGTAAAATGCCTGAAAATTAGGATGTAGTCTGAATGAGTACGATTTCACAAAATCCTGAAAAACTCTGAAAAAGAGGCAGATTTTACATGAAAAATCCTGGAAAACAGTTCCGAACAGTCTGAAAACTGATAACGATTTCTGAATCCTTTATTGAGGAAAAATATATGGGAAACTATAATCGGAGACAGATCAGAGAAAAGGATGTGAAAAGCAATGAAGAAGAATTACATGAAAGTTTCAGTGTTTTCCGTAGCAGCAGTACTGGGAGTGTGGATTGTGGGAAGTGCGCTGAACTGTTTTAATCCTACTTTTATTCCATCGGTAAAAGATGTGCTGGATGCTTTCCGAAATCTGTGGGAAAACGGCTATAAAGGCTATCCCCTTATGTACCATATAGCTGCAAGCATGAGACGACTTGGAATTGCGATGCTGCTGGTGTTTATCGTAGGAACAGCTCTTGGGATCACATGTGGAATGAACCGTAAGATCCTTGCAGCAGTAGATCCTTTTATCCAGTTTTATCGGGCACTGCCGCCGTTGGCTTATAATACGCTGATCGTACTTTGGATGGGAATCGGCGATGGCTCCAAGATCATGCTTCTGTTTCTCAGCGGATTTGCTCCATTATTTATTCAGATCGTGTTTGGAGTTCAGAAGGTGCCGCAGGACCGGATCAATGGAGCAAGATCCCTGGGAGCAGGAAATTTCGTGATCTTCCGGGATGTGATCCTTCCATCCGTTCTGCCGGATATCCTTACCGGACTTCGTACAGCGGTAGGTGTTTCCTATGCAACACTGGTGGCTGCGGAGATGATCGCTTCTGCATCAGGACTTGCGTGGATGGTTCTGGATGCCAGCAAATATATTCAGTATGCAACGGTCTATGCGGGGATTTTTATTATGGGAGGAATCGCACTGCTGATTGACGGTGGGCTTAAACTTCTGATACGAAAAGCAATGCCGTGGCAGGAAACAGTATAAAAACAGAGGAGAAAAAATTATGAAAGCAAAAAGAATTTTGACAGCAGCTGCAACTGTGGCACTGGTTATAACATCTGTATTTGCAGGAGGAAATCTTACAGAAGTACAGGCAAAAGATAACGATACACCGAAAAAGATCACCCTGGGATACTGGGAGTCTCCAAACGGAGAGCTGCTTACAAAAGAAAAAGGAAGCCTGGAGGCTGCTTTTCCGGATACGGATGTTAAATGGGTGGAATTTCAGTCAGGTACAGATATCCTGACGGCGATGCAGTCCGGTTCCATTGATTTTGCTACGATCGGAACCCCGCCGGCGGCACTGGGACTTGCAAAGGATTATCCGTTTAAGATTTTTTATCTTCACGATATTATCGGCGAAAGTGAAGGGCTGGTAGTAAAGAAAGACAGTGGGATCAGTTCTGTGAAAGACCTGAAAGGAAAGAAAATCGCGACAACGTTTGCAAGTACCTCACATTTTTCACTGCTGAGTGCACTGGAGGCAGAGGGAGTAAGTGAAACAGATGTAACTTTATATGATATGTCAGCACCGGATATGTATGCATCCTGGCAGAGGGGAGAAATCGACGGAGTATATGTGTGGGAACCGGTGAAATCCCAGCTCATTGATGACGGAGGTGTTGAGATCGTTTCCTCGGAGGAGATGGCGGAAAAAGGTGCATTGACTGCGGAGGTGGGAATTGTAAGCAATTCTTTTTATGAAAAATATCCGGATGTGGTGAAAAAGTATATCGATATTCTGGATGAATCCGTAAAGAGTTACCGGGATGACGGAAAAGGTGCTGCAAAGCTTATGGCCGGCGGATTAAATCTGTCAGAAGAAGAAACCCGGACGACCATGGATGAGATCATTGTAAAAGATAAAAGCGAACAGGAAGCGTATCTTGGAAAAAATGGAGAACTGGCCGGAGTACTGAAAAAAACAGCGGATTTTCTGTATGATCAGAAAAGTCTGGATAAGAAAGCAGATGCGAAGGTTTTTGAACAGGGAATTTTATCAGAATTATACGAGGAAAAATAGATATGACAGTAGAACCGTTTGGAAGAAAAAAAGTAAAAATGACTCTGGAACATGTAGGACTTGATTTTAAACAGAATAAATGCTTGTTTCATGCACTGGATGATGTAAATCTGAAAGTGTATGATCGGGATTTCATATGCCTCCTGGGACCTTCCGGATGTGGAAAAAGTTCTCTGCTTAATGTAATGGCAGGCTATCGGCAGCCGAGTGAAGGCAAGGTGCTGCTTGGGGGAGAATCATTCCTGAAACCTTCGGCAAAAGTTGGCGTTGTATTTCAGCATGCAAATCTGTTTCCATGGCTTTCCGTATATAAAAATGTAGAGTTTGGCCTGAAACAGAAAGGTATGGACCGAAGACAGAGAAAAGATCAGGTGGAACATTATCAGGAGATTGTAGGTCTTGCCGAGGCAAAAGATAAATTGCCCCATCAGCTCTCAGGTGGTATGCAGCAGAGAGCTGCCATTGCAAGAACGCTGGCAACAGAGCCGGAGTTTGTTTTGCTGGATGAGCCGTTCAGTGCCCTTGATGCGCTGACAAGGGAAAAAATGCAGGAGCATATACGGAAAATATGGGAGGAAACAGGAAGCACGTTTCTGTTTATCACCCATGATGTGGATGAGGCATTGCTGCTCGGAAAGCGCCTGGTCGTAATGCAGGGAAATCCGGGACGGATCGTTTCAGATTATAAAAATCCTTTGAACAAATATGAAAATATAGATTATGAGCAGTTGAGACAGACAAAGGAATACTGGAAGATTCGCCAGAATCTGATCGGACAGATCCAGAATGACGAAGAGAAAAAAGCAGAAAAACTGATTCAATTCGGCTAGAAAGAAGGCATAAAAATGAGCAGGGATAAAAAGGTACTGGTGCTTGGAATCGACGGAATGGATTCCAGGATCACAAAGAAATTTCTGGATGAGGGAAAACTTCCAAATATAAAAAAATACCTTGAGAGGGGAGCTGCAAGAACAAGACTGGATATGCTGGGAGCAATCCCGACGATCACTCCGCCCTGCTGGACAACACTGGCAACCGGAGCTTATCCGGGAACCCACGGAATCACCTGTTACTGGAGACAGTCTCCGGATTCTCTGGATGCTGTAGTCTATAATATGGACTCCAGATTCTGCAAGGCAGAGCAACTGTGGAATGTAACTGCGAAAGAAGGAAAAAAGACACTGGTATGGCACTGGCCGGGTTCTTCATGGCCGCCGTTCCTGAAAAGTGAAAATCTCCATGTGGTAGATGGAACCCAGCCAGGTTCCGTAAATATGGGAATTGCCCAGATGGACTGGGAGAAGGTGGTGATCGCATCTACAAGAATAAAAAAAGCGGAGTATCTTCCAAAGGTGGAGCGAAAACAGGGCGTTGGATGTGTGATCGATGATCTTTCCGCACTGCAGGCCGGTGATGAAGACGATGAGATGATGGAACTGTGGTGGGGCGATGAAGCACGGGAAGGAAAAGAAATCCGTACATATGTCCATGACCTGGATGATACGGAGATGATGATCGGGGCAAAGGTTGCCTATGATATGGTATCTTCGCCTGTTGTACCGGCAGAAGGGTGGAAGCAGGCACCTGAGAATGCGTTGGAATTTACAGTTCTTCTCTGCAAGGGAGAAATAAAAAGACCGGCGCTGATCCTGAAAGGAGAAGCCGGAATATATGACAGAGTGCAGATCTACGAGAGCAAAGCAGCAGAAAGATTTCTTGTGGAACTGAAGGTCGGAGAAATGAAGAGTGGGATCGTGGACGATGCGGTAAAGAATGGAAGAATAAAAAAAGCCTGCCGTTCCTGGAAACTTCTTACACTTACTCCGGATGGAGCCAGGGTAAAACTGTGGGTCAGCAATGCACTGGATGTGGAAAATGATACGTTATGGCAACCCAAAAGTCTGTACAAAAATGTGACAGAGAATGTTGGACCGGTACCGCCGGTCAGCCTGATCGGTGGCGAGGATGAAGAACTGGCGGAAGAAATCTTTCTGCCCTCCTGGGAAATTTATAATAAGTGGCAGGCAGACAGCTTAAAGTATCTGATCGACAGGGAGGATTATAAGATTATTTTTTCCCATCTTCATAATGTGGATTGTGCTGGACATCAGTTCTGGCATCTGGCAAAAACTCTGGAACCATGGAAACATACTGATGAAAAGTTCTATCAGAAACTGATCGAGAAAGTTTATGAACAGACAGATGAGTATCTGGGGGAATTTTATGAATATCTGGACAATGGCTGGGATATTTTTATTGTGTCGGATCATGGACTTCTGGTGGGCGAGAATGTTCCACCGATCCTGGGCGAATATGGAGGACTGAATCTGGGGGTAATGGAAGAGCTTGGATATACTGTGAGAAAGAAGGATGCGGACGGAAATCCGGTGGATGAGATCGACTGGGAGAAGACCAGAGCGATTCAGATACGAAGCAATTATATTTATATCAATCTGAAAGGAAGAGATAAATACGGAATTGTAGAGGAGAAGGACAAGTATGATCTGGAGGAACAGATCATTTCGGATCTCTATTCTTACAGGGATCAGGCAACTGGAAAGCGTGTGGTGGGAATTGCCATGCGAAATAAGGACAGTGTTGTGCTGGGACTTGGCGGTGCAGAGTGCGGCGATATTGTTTTTACGATCAATGAAGGTTTTAACCGGCTTCATGGAGATGGATTATCGACTGCCGAAGGATATGCACAGACGTCAGTTACTCCTGTTTTTCTGGCAGCAGGGGAGGATATTAAAGAAGGAACGATCACGGACAGAGTGATCCGGCAGGTGGATGTGGCGCCTACCATTGCGGAAATCCTCGGAGTGCGAAAGCCCGAACAGTGCGAGGGCGCGCCAGTTTATCAAATATTAAAGAAATAAAAGATCCTGAAGAGATTTTTCGTCCTGGCTCTTGACAAAAGGAAAATTTGGTAAGATAGTAAATCTGATGCTTCATAAGTGGCGGCTTTCAGGCTGTCAGAAAATAATAAAATGATTTATAAATATCAGATAAAAAGGATGGAAACAGATTATGATACCAAAGGACCCGGTAATGCTTTTAAGTTACGTAAATACACAGCTGAGGGATTTTTACAGATCCCTGGACGCTTTCTGCGAGGACAGAGGGCTTGACAGAAAAGAACTGGAAGATAAGCTCGATATGATCGATTATGCTTATGATCCGGCTGTGAATCAGTTTGTATAAAAAATCAGGAACAGGAAAAGGTGACGATGATATTAGAAGAAGTTTTTCAGAAGATAACAGAGATATGCAGGAGAAATGGAGCTTCAAGGGTAATTCTTTTCGGTTCCAGAGCTAAGGGGACTGCGAGGGATAGAAGTGATATAGATATTGCTGTATGCGGGGTTTCTGATATGGAAAAACTTCAGGAAGAGATCGAGGATATCCCGACTTTATATACGATAGATCTGGTAGATCTGGACACCTGTGAAAATCAGTTGCTGTTGGAGGATATAGAGCAGTATGGACGAAAAATTTACGAAGAGGTATGAATCTTTTAAAAATTCTCTTGCTTCATTAACTGAGGCGAGACAACGTGATATGGAAGATTCCTTTGTATTAAGTGGTACAAGTGCGAAATTCAGCATTACCTTTGATCTTGCCTGGAAAGTAATGAAAGATATTCTGGTTCAGTATTATGCGATCACCGGTTTTGTTGCAGGATCACCAAGAGAAGTTTTGAGAGAGTCGTTTAAGGCAGAGCTGATCCAGGGCGATGAATGGATGGATATGCTGAAAGTCCGTAATCAGCTGGCACATGATTATGACGGAGTTATTGTGAAAAAATACTGTCATATCATAGTTGACGAATACATTGGAAAATTTGAAGAATTTCAGAGAAAAGTGGATTCATTGTTTTACAATATATAGAGAACAGAAAGAAGCACCCGTTTCGGATAGTACAATTCCGAAGCGGGTATTTTTATGCGAAAAATAGGAAAAACAGAAGAAAATAAATTAGCTTGGCAAATCAATTGACAGATTTTAATTGGTGATAAAAGAAACTATAAATCTTAAAAAAGTGTAAAATTCACAAAAACCAGTTGCATTTTTTGTGCATATGTATATCATATATAGTTAGCCGACTAATCAAAAAAGATACTTCTGCCTGAAAGATAAGAAATAAAAAGCAGAAGTTCTGATGGAGGAAGGGAGTGACAGCGTGTTTTGTGAGGAGGACGATGAGAAAGAGAAGCAGAGCAGTTTTTTATCTCTGTTTATGAAGGTGGACCGTCACTTTATGACGAAATGTTTTGGACAGATGCAGGAACTTGGCATTTATCCGGGACAGATCCCGGTTCTGGGACTTGTTGCCAAGAAGGATGGCTTAAGTCAGAGGGAGCTGGCAAAGATCCTGCATATCAAGCCGCCTACGGTAAATGTATCGATACAGAGACTGGAGAAAGCAGGTTTTCTTTATAAGAAACCGGATGAAAAGGACCAGCGTGTGACCAGGATCTACATGACAGAAAAGGGAAAGGAAATCAAGGCAAAAGCACTGGAACGGATCCATAAAAATGAGGCTGTGATGATGGAAGGCTTCAGTGAGGCGGAACAGTGCCTGCTTCGGAGATTTCTGGAGCAGATCCTTGTAAATATCGAAAAGATCCAGCCGGAGGAAGCCATAGAAAAGCTTCAGCCGGAGGACATGACAGAAAGGAAGGAACAGAAACGTGATTAAACTGATGAAATATCTGAAACGATCTGCAGGTTATATCGTACTCATCATTGCGCTTCTTTTTCTTCAGGCATACTGTGATCTGTCTCTGCCGAATTACACATCAAATATCATTAATGTGGGAATTCAGCAGAATGGTATTGAAGACAGTGTTCCTGAGAAGATCAGAAAGACGTCCATGGACAGTCTGAAGCTGTTTATGGAAGAGGATGATGCGAAAACTGTGGATGGATTTTATGAGGAAGAGGGAGATGATCTGGTATTAAAGGATAAAATCTCCAAAGAAGACAGAGAAGAACTCAACGATATCTTCGGCAAACCGATGGTGATTGTTTCTACTCTGACGTCCGACAGTGAGGAATCAAAGGCAGCTCTTGCAAAAATGGGAATCCCGGAAGGGACTGATCCACTGGCGGCTCTTTCTCAGATGCCTGCAGAGGCTCTGGCTGCTGTGAAGGAGCAGGTCGGAGAAAAGATCGACAAGATGCAGGAATCCATCATCACACAGGCAGGTGTTTCCTATGTTCGTGCAGAATATGAAGCTATGGGTGAAGATGTGGATGCCATACAGATGGATTACATGAAAGCAACAGGTATCCGCATGGTGCTGATGGCACTGGTCACTATGATGGCTGCAGTATGTGTGGTATTTCTTTCGTCCAGAGTTGCTGCATCTATGGGACATGATCTCCGTGGACTGGTTTATAACAAAGTCATAGGTTTTTCCAGCAGAGAGTATCATAAGTTTTCAACAGCATCCCTGATCACACGATGCACGAACGATATCCAGCAGATCCAGCAGGTAATGGCTATGATGTTCCGTATCGTGCTTTACGCGCCGATCCTTGGAATCGGTGGTGTGATCCGCGTGCTTCAGAGAGATTCCTCCATGACATGGATCCTTGGGGTGGCCATTGTACTGATCATGGCATTTATGGCAATGCTGTTCAGGATCGCAATGCCAAAATTTACAGCCCTGCAGACCATGGTAGATAAGCTCAACCTGGTAACAAGAGAAATCCTTACCGGTATTCCGGTTATCCGTGCATTCAGCCGTGAAAAACATGAGGAGGAGCGTTTTGAGGATGCAAATATCACTCTGACGAAGACAAACCTCTTTGTAAACCGTTGTATGACATTTATGATGCCGGTGATGATGCTGATCATGAACGCAGTTTCCGTACTAACCATCTACAGCGGTTCTTATGCGGTAGACAGCGGAAGCATGCAGGTTGGTGATGTTATGGCATTTATCCAGTATGCAATGCAGATCATCATGTCATTTTTGATGATCACAGCAATGTCTATCATGCTGCCGAGAGCAAATGTATCTGCACGCCGTATCAACGAGGTACTTGAGACAGAAGTCAGTGTCCAGGATCCGGAGGATCCGGTACAGCCTTCCCAGGATGTGAAGGGGACTGTAGAATTTGATCATGTAAGCTTCGCATATCCGGAGGCAGGAGAGAATGTTATCACAGACATTTCCTTCAAGGCAGAAAAAGGTGAGACAGTAGCGATCATCGGAAGTACAGGAAGCGGTAAGAGTACACTGATCAATCTGATTCCACGTTTCTATGATGCAACAGAAGGATCTGTGAAAGTGGATGGTGTGGATGTCCGGGAAATGACACAGAAGGATGTCCGTGACAGGATCGGTTACGTTCCGCAGAAGGGTATACTTTTCTCAGGAACCATTGATTCCAATATCCGCTACGGTAAGACAGAAATCTCAGAAGACGCGGTGAAAAAAGCAGCAGAGGTTGCACAGGCTACGGAGTTTATCGACACAAAACCGGAGGGCTATGGATCTCCGATCGCACAGGGCGGAAGCAATGTTTCCGGTGGTCAGAAGCAGAGACTTTCCATTGCCAGAGCAATCGCAAAAGATCCGGAGATTTTTATCTTTGATGACAGTTTTTCCGCACTGGATTTCAAAACAGACAGTACACTTCGAAAAGCACTGAAAGAACATACAAAAGAAGCAACAACCATTATCGTGGCACAGCGTATCAGTACGATCCTTAATGCAGATAAGATCATTGTACTGGACGATGGACATATGGCAGGAATCGGAAGCCATAAGGAGCTGATGAAGTCCTGTGAGGTATATCGCCAGATTGCCATGAGTCAGTTATCAGAGGAGGAATTGGCATGAGTCAGCAGAGAAGAAGAGGCCCTATGGGCGGACGCGGAATGCAGCCAACAGAGAAGGCCAAGGACTTCAAAGGTTCCATGAAAAAGCTCTTTGGCTATATGGGCAGATATAAATTCCGTTTTATCCTGATGTTTATCTTTGCAGTGGCAGGTACAGCGTTTAATATTGCAGGCCCGAAGATACTTGGAAAAGCTACCACAGAGCTGTTCAATGGTCTGGTTGCCAAGGTAAACGGTACAGGCGGTATTGATTTCAGTAAGATCGGAATGATCCTTCTGTGGACTTTGGGACTGTATGTGGCAAGTGCATGCTTTTCCCTGATCCAGGGTTTTGTCATGACGGGGATTTCTAATGATGTCACTTATAATCTCCGAAAAGATATCTCAAAGAAGATCAACCGTCTGCCAATGAATTATTTCGAGAGCCGGACAAACGGTGAGATCCTTTCCAGGGTGACAAACGATGTGGATACCCTGCAGATGAGTATCAACCAGAGTATGACCCAGCTGATCACATCCGTAACCACATTGATCGGTGTATTTATCATGATGCTTTCCATCAATGTGTGGATGACTCTGGCAGCACTTCTGATCCTGCCGATTTCCATGTTTATCATCAACAAGGTGATGAAACATTCACAGAAATATTTCCAGGCACAGCAGGAGTATCTTGGAAAAGTAAACGGCCAGGTAGAGGAGAACTTCGGTGGTCATGATGTAGTAAGAGTGTTCAATAAAGAACAGGACGTGCTCAAAGAATTTGAGCGTGATAATCAGAAGCTTTATGAGTCTGCATGGAAATCCCAGTTCTTTTCCGGAATGATGATGCCGATCATGCAGTTTGTAGGAAACCTTGGCTATGTGATGGTGGCACTTCTTGGAGGCGTTTTTGCCATCAGGGGAACCATTGAGGTTGGAGATATTCAGTCCTTTTTCCAGTACATCCGTAACTTTACACAGCCGATCCAGCAGATCGCACAGGTTACAAACCTTCTGCAGTCTTCCGCGGCAGCTTCTGAGCGGGTATTTGAATTTCTTGAGGAGTCGGAGGAAGAACTTCAGCCGGAGAATCCGGATTCTATTGAGGGACTGGAAGGAAATGTACAGTTTGAGCATGTAAAATTCGGCTACAACCCGGATAAGATCATTGTAAATGATTTTTCCGCGGATGTGCATGACGGTCAGAAGATCGCTATCGTAGGACCGACCGGTGCCGGAAAGACAACCATGGTCAAACTTCTGATGCGTTTCTATGATGTAAACGGCGGAAGTATCAAGGTTGACGGTCATGATGTCCGTAATTTCAACCGCAGTAATCTCCGTGAGATGTTTGGAATGGTACTGCAGGATACCTGGCTGTTCTCCGGAACCATTATGGAAAATATCCGGTACGGAAGACTGGATGCAACCGATGAAGAGGTGATCGCAGCTGCAAAAGCGGCTCACATCCATAACTTTATCATGCAGCAGCCTGGCGGCTATCAGATGGTTCTGGATGAGGAAACCAGCAACGTTTCCCAGGGCCAGAAACAGCTGCTTACCATTGCAAGGGCAATCCTGGCGGACAATAAGATCCTGATCCTGGATGAGGCCACATCTTCCGTAGATACCAGAACCGAGATGCAGATCCAGAAGGCCATGGATAACCTGATGAAAGGCAGAACCAGTTTTGTCATTGCCCACAGGCTTTCCACCATTAAGGATGCTGATCTGATCCTGGTTATGAAAGACGGAGATATCATTGAGCAGGGCAATCATGAAGAACTGCTGGCACGAAAAGGATTCTATGCGGATCTTTATAACAGTCAGTTCGAGAAAAAAGAGGCACAGGCGTAAAGCCAACAGTAAGATAAATTGTTATTATAGAAAAAGAGCGAAGCGGATCTGGAATGTCCGCTTCGCTTTTTTACTCTATACATCCGTTCCGCTTTCAGGTATAATTCTGTAATAAGAACTCCGGAGCATGTTTTTCAAAAAGACTTCCGGAGTATCCATAAAAAATGAAAGAAACGGGAGGATTTTACCATGATTATAACAACAACACCATCGGTAGAGGGAAGAGCAATCCGTGAATATAAAGGAATCGCATTCGGAGAAGTGATCTCCGGAGTAAATTTTATTAAGGATCTTGGCGCAGGTCTTCGGAATTTTTTTGGCGGAAGAAGTGCCGGATATGAGGAAGAACTTCAGAAAGCCAGGGAAGAGGCGCTGAAAGAGCTGGAGCAGCGTGCAGCAGCAATGGGTGCCAATGCAGTGATTGGCGTAGATATTGATTATGAGGTGCTTGGCGCAGATAATGGCATGCTGATGGTTACAGCAAGCGGAACAGCGGTAGTGGTGGATTAAGGCGTATGGCAGCAGTAAAAAACGGACGGGAATATCTTACACATGTGACAGAAACTCTGCGTCACCGGATCACTCAGCTGGATGATTCCATAGAAGCAGGCCAGAAAGAAATCGAGGGAATGCACGAGTACTACTGGGAAAACTATACAGAGATGGACCAGTACGGATATGAAAACTTTGATAACCAGCAGGCGCTTCTCCATGAGATCAATGCAAGCAATGAGAAGATCGAGCTGCGCCGCAGATTCCGGAAAATGATGGATTCTCCATTCTTTGGAAGAGTAGATTTCTGTTATGAGGGCGACGATGAGCCGGAGATCTTTTATATCGGAATTGCAAACCTTGCGGAGGAAAACGGTGGTCTTCCGCTGATCTATGACTGGAGGGCACCGGTGTCCGGACTGTTCTATGATTTTGACAAAGGACCGGCGTCCTATCAGGCACCTCTTGGGGAAATCCATGGAGACATTGCAGCTAAGTGGCAGTACAAGATCCGTGGTGGAAAAATGATCTATGAGTTTGAAAGTGATGTGAAGATCGATGATGAGATCCTGAAGGCAGAGCTTGGAAGCAACGGAGATGTACAGCTGAAAAACATTATCCGCACCATTCAGAAAGAGCAGAATGCCATTATCCGAAACACTTCGGATCGGATCATGGTGATCCAGGGAGCAGCAGGAAGCGGCAAGACATCCATTGCCCTGCACAGGATCGCCTATCTTCTTTATCATGACCGGAAGAATCTGAAATCGTCTTCTGTGCTGGTACTTTCACCCAATGGAGTCTTCTCGGATTATATTTCTCATATTCTGCCGGAACTTGGGGAAGAGAATATCCGGGAGATGAGCTTTGATCTTTTTGCCTATAAGAGACTGAAAAATACAGTGTCAGACTGTGAAGACCGTTACGATCTGATCGAGCGTCAGATCGCAGGATTGTGCGATGAGAAACTTCTGAAAGAAAAACAGTCCCGGGATTTCCTGGACCGCATGGAAGGCTATCTGGTAGAACTGGAAGACAGCCTTATGAATTTCCGGGATGTGGAACATCGTGGTGTAGTCAAAAAAGAACAGGAGATCATCGAGCTTTTTTACTTTAAATTTATGGATATCCCGCTGCTTTCCAGAATGGATGCAGTGGCGGAGTATTTCATTGACGAGGTGGAAACGCTGAAGGGATTTGACCTTCCGGAGGAAGAACGGGATGCTGTGAAGAGCCGTTTTTACCGGATGTATGAGACGAGAGACCTTTATGTTCTGTACAATCGTTTTCTGAGACAGGAAGGATTTCCGGCGCTTCCTCAGGTACAGTACGAAAAAAGAAAGCTTCGCTATGAGGATGTGTATCCGGTCCTGTATCTGAAGTACCGGTTGGAAACACAACAGGAGGACAGCGGTGTCCGCCATCTGATCGTGGATGAGATGCAGGATTATTCCAGGATCCAGTATCTGATCATCCAGAAACTTTTCAAATGCAAGATGACGATTCTCGGAGACAGGGAACAGACCATGGACGGAGATCAGCAGGATGTACTCACATTTCTTCCGAAGATTTTTGGAAAAGATATCCGCAGGATTGTGATGAACAAGAGCTACCGAAATACCATTGAGATCGCTTCTTATGCAAATCAGCTTGCCGGGATCACGGAAGTGGAGCTTTTTGAGCGTCATGGAAAACCGGTGGAGGAAAAAGAATTTCCGGGACTTATCGAGGCATTGGAGTGCGTGGTGAAGGAACTGAAATTGGAGAAGCAGGCAGTGACGGAAGTGGATGCAGACAGAATGGACATGGTAGATGCGGAGACAGACGGAGAGGAAGGCCAGGAAGAACTTTATTATGAGACAGTAGCGGTGATAACAAGAACTGCAGATGAGGCAAGAGAGGCGTATTATATCCTTCAGAAAAAACTGGAAGCTGAAGGGTTTGATACAAAGGAGCGACTGTCGCTGCTTCACAGAGATAGTACAAACTTCAAAAAAGGCCTTACGGTTACCACGTTTTATATGGCAAAAGGACTGGAATTTGACCAGGTATTTTCGGTATTTCCGGGGGCAGACCGAAGTCCCATCGTGCAGAGAGCAAGGTATATTGCGGCAACCAGAGCGCTTCATGAATTGTATATGTATGAAATAACAGAATAGAAAGTAACAGAAAACGCTGTAAAGGGAAATCGTGGTGCAAGAGTCCTTTTACAGCGTTTTTTTGATGATTTTTTTGATAAAGAATCAAAAGATATAATAGAGCTGTTTTATTTCATGTTTTCACAGAAGATCTCTTCCATAGATCCGGTAAGTGCAACACCCAGTTTTCGTAAGGTTCCGTCCAGAGCATGGAAAACTTCACGTACATTGTAGAAAGTTGCATTGTTTCCCATGTGGCCGATGCGGATAACTTTGCCTGCGAGAACGTCGAAGGAACCTGCAAGCATGATGTTGTAGTCTTTTTTGACTCCGTCCAGGATCGCAGCGGCGGTGGTGCCTTCCGGAACTTCAAAAACAGTTACCGTGCTGGAATAGCCACTGTGGAGGTAAAGATTCAGGCCGGCTCCGGTAATCGCTTTTCGGGAAGCCTGGGCGATTTTTGCATGGCGCGTAAGGATTCCAGGGTCATCGGCAATGTTGTCAATGGCAGCGCGAAGTCCGTAGATGTCACTGATCGGCATGGTATATGGGAACCATTTTTCTTCATAATAATGTGCGAAGGTTGTGAGATTTGCGTAGAAAGAAGCGATCGGAGTTTTTCGTTGGCGCATTGCTTTCTTGGCATCATCGCTGACTACAACAAAAGTCAGTCCAGGAGGTGCGGATACCACTTTCTGTGATCCGCCGCACATGATATCAATCTGACATGCATCAATGTTCAGTGGTTCGCCGAAAGAAGCAGAGACAGAATCTACAACGGTAAGGATTCCATATTTTTTAAGAAGGGGACAGATGGCAGCGACATCGTTGAGCATACCACTTGGAGTATCGCCGTGGACTACGGTTGCATATTTGTAGTTATGGTTATCTGCAAGAAAATTTTCCAGTTCCTTCACATCGAGGGTATTCCGGTAATCTCGGGTATAAAGTTCCGGTTTGCCTCCATACATGGAAACAAAATCAGCAAAGCCTTTTCCATAGATACCATTGTCGAGAACGAGAACCTTATCTCCAGGCTCAGTCATGGAAGCGATGGCAGCCTCCAGACCAAGAATACCCTCACCACTTAAGATGAGGGTTTCATTGGAGGTGTGGAGAAGAGAACTGATCTTCTCGCAGGTTTCTTTATAAAATTCGACAAAATCTTCGTCCAGATCCGGGTTGGTGCATTCCAGGCTTCTTGCCAGACGGACGTTTTCTGCGACCTGTGTAGGTCCCGGTGTCATGATCTTATACATAAACTCACCTCTTGTTTTCTTTGGTTATTTATTTTTTTAATCCGGTTTTTTTTGCTGCAAGGTTTAATGGTGTGATCACTACGAGAACGATAACTGCTGCAACTCCGATCTGTACCAGGTTTCCAGGAATAGAAGATACCGGTGCCAGCGGGTTTCCATAGATGATAACTTCTGCGATGTAGTAGCCGACAACCTTGATCACGCAGGCTGCGGCGATGGCGATCACATACCATTTCATGTTCTGATGTTTGTGGTCTTCTGTGATCTTACCTACGGTGAATCCCATAATGCCTACAATGATAAGAGTAAATGGTGCCCAAAGTGTCCAACCGGAGAGAAGGTCGAACAAGCCCATTCCGATTCCGCCTGCGATGGCTCCGGTTTTCTTTCCAAATAAAATGGCACCGATGAAGAGCGGTACATTTCCAAGGTGAATCAGTCCGCCGTTGGCTGCAATTGGAAGCTTGACATTAATAAATGCTGTGAAGATATAAGTCAGTGCAACAAATACGGCTGTGATGGTGAGAAACTGAACAGATGAAAGCTCCTGATCAGTTCCCTGAGATGTCTGAACTGCTTTTTCCATAGTTATGAATCCTTTCCCGAAAACATCTTTATATAGATGTCCTCTTTTCATATGTTTTTGGTTGGATATACTTTACAACATGAGTGTATACGAATAAAGATACAATTATCGAAAAAAAAAGAGGGACAGATTAAAAGAAAACAGAAATTCCGTATCGGAGACGTAAAACCGGAAATACAGAATCTGATATGGAATGGAATAAGATAGGCACATCTGGGGAGATTATAATATAGGAAAAAGTCTGTACGGAGCAGGATATTTGTTTACAGGATATTCATAAAGTACAGGGAGAAATCAATTGACAAAGTTGTAATAAAATCGTAAAATGTAGCAAAGAGTGTGTTCAGGAGTGAATATTCCGGACACACTTTGTGACTGATGATGATTATGAGGAGGATACTATGAAGAATAAAAAATTTATCGCACTTTTAGCTATGACTGTTGCTCTCTCTGGTGTCATGACTGCATGTAGTTTCGGAGGTGGAAAAGAGGACAGCGTGGTTGTGGAGTCTACTCCTACTCCTACACCTGCGAAGAAAGCGACAGCTACACCAACTGTTGCGGCAGATGCACAGAACACAACCTACACATCCAAGGATAAATCCGTAGCGATTAAGCTTCCGGATGCAACCTGGGCTAATAAATCCGATGAGACAGATATGTTAAGCTTTGAGTCTCCGGATCAGGGTAAGATTCTGATCCTTCACGGTTCTGGTGCAGATCTGGAGTCTGCGGTAATCCCGAATTCACAGGATATGGCCGTTTCCATGACACAGGCAGAGAACATGGTCAATGGAACTGATTTTGAGATCCAGGATTATAAGTCAGACCAGAAAGATGGAATCAATATCTATTCCTACACCGTAAAATACAAAGATACAACCAAGAGTGATGGTTATGTATATGCCATCAATAAATATTTTGTAAATGACAGCGAGTACTACAGCATTGTGGCTTCTGTTAAAACAGAGGATGCTCTGAAGAAGGTACAGGAGTCTGTGGACAGCTTTGCAATCCTCGGAGATTCCACGCTGAAGAGTGCGGCAAGTGGTTCCGCAGCCAAGACTGCAGGTACAGGCGATGCAGCAGCTTCTTCTGACGGAAGTGCATCTTCTGATGGTACTGCAGCAGATGGAACTTCTTCTGACGGAACAGCAGCTTCCGATGCAAGCACCTCTTCTGATGGAAGTGCAGCAGCGGACGGATCATCCACAGATGGAAGCAGCACAGCAGATGGAATAACGTCTGACGGTTCTTCTGACGGAAGTACATCTTCCGATGGAAGTTCTTCAGGGGCTATCGTAAATGGTGGATTTACAGATGAGCAGCTTGGCAACACAGATGAGACAAGAACTATTTACAGAAACTCCGATGGTAAACCACGTGTTATCGTTCCGGACGGAAACGGTGCATGGATGGATAACGAAGGAAACCGTTTCACCTTCTCTTCTCAGTATGACTGTGATGTATATGAAGAGGATGGAACAAGTTTCTACTGGCATGGAGAGGCAGCAGATGTATACTATATGCCTGTACAGTAAAGCCTGAATCAGTCCCAATAGTATTCGGTTAAATAAGAGTTCCGGGATCACAGCTTATGTGGCTGCGGTCCCGGATTTTTTGTACCATATTATGTCAGAGGCGTATACTTATGCAGGAAGACATGATATAATGTGAACGCTGCGGGCGATGAAACGCCCGGAAAATATTTGGAGGTTTTTATGGAAGCATACAGCGATTTTGCCAGAGTTTATGATATCTTCATGGACAATGTGGAATATGAAAAATGGGCGGAATATCTGATCGGAAGTCTTAAGGAATACGGAATTGAAGAGGGGATCGTGCTGGAACTTGGCTGCGGGACCGGAGTGATGACGGAACTTCTGGCAGAGTCCGGTTATGATATGATCGGCGTGGATAATTCCGAGGAAATGCTGGGCGAGGCCATGGAAAAAAGGGCAGAGTCCGGCCATGAGATCCTTTACCTGGAGCAGGATATGCGGGAATTTGAACTTTATGGAACGGTACGTGCTATCGTTAGCGTCTGTGACTGTATGAATTATATTACAGAGGAAGAAGATCTGCTTACCGTATTTAAGCTGGTGAATAATTATCTTGATCCGGATGGAATTTTTATATTTGATATGAACACCCCGTATAAATACCGGGAAATGCTTGGAAATACTACCATTGCGGAGAACCGGGAAGAGGGAAGCTTTATCTGGGAAAATGAATTTGACGAGGAGACAGGGATCAACGTTTATGACCTGACTCTGTTTCTTCCAAGAGAAGACGGTCTTTATGAGAGAGACGAGGAAATCCATTACCAGAAGGCCTACGAGCCGGAAAAAATCCGGGAACTGCTTGAAAAGGCGGGATTGATTCCGCTGGCAGTTTATGATGCATATACCAAGGATGCACCGAAGCCAGACAGTGGAAGACTGACTTTTGTGGCAAGAGAACATGGCAAAGGAATTTCGGCAGAAGAGAAATAAAGGAGGAAATTTTTTTATATGAGTGATTATATTGTAAGAGCAACAGCGGCAAACAGCCAGATCCGTGCGTTTGCGGCTGTGACAACAGATATGGTGGAGACAGCGAGACAGAATCATAATACCAGCCCGGTGGCAACAGCGGCACTGGGACGTCTCCTTACCGGTGGTGCCATGATGGGAGCGATGATGAAAGGGGAAAAAGATCTTCTTACACTTCGTATCCACGCAGGCGGACCGCTGCAGGGGATTACGGTAACTGCGGATTCTCACGGAAATGTAAAAGGTTATGTAGGAAATCCGGATGTATGTATCCCGGCAAACAGCAAAGGCAAACTGGATGTTGCGGGAGCTGTCGGTGTAGGGTTTATGGATGTGATCAAGGATATGGGCTTGAAAGAGCCATATGTGGGTCAGGTTGCACTTCAGACCAGTGAGATTGCAGAAGACCTTACCTATTATTTTGCCACCAGTGAGCAGGTTCCGTCTGCAGTAGGACTGGGTGTGCTGATGAATAAGGATAATACGGTCCGTCAGGCCGGCGGCTTTATTGTGCAGCTGATGCCGTTTGCAGAGGAAGAAGTGATCGCAAAGCTTGAGGAAAACGTATCAAAGATCGATTCTGTTACCAGCCTTCTGGAGCAGGGCCATACACCGGAAAGTCTTCTTGAGAAAGTACTGGAAGGTTTTGACATCGAGATCAATGATACACTGCCCACACAGTTCCACTGCAACTGTTGCAGAGAACGTGTGGAAAAGGCGCTGATCAGCATTGGAAGAAAAGAGCTCAACGAGATGATCCAGGAAGGCAAGGACATTGAGATGAACTGTCATTTCTGCAATAAAAATTATAATTTTACAGTGGAAGATCTTAAGAGAATCATAAGAGAGTGCAAGCGATAAGCCGCAGGAGGAAGAAAAAATGAAGCATGGTTTTATCAAGGTGGCAGCAGCAACGCCGAGAGTTACCGTTGCAGACTGCAAGGCAAACGGGGAGGAGATCCTGAAAGCCATTCACGAAATGGAAAAAGAGCATGTCAAGCTGATGGTATTTCCGGAATTCTGTATCACAGGATATACCTGCCACGATCTTTTTCTCCAGAGATGTCTTCTGGACAGCGCGTGGGATGAACTTCTGCATATTGCAGACGAGACAAAAGAGACGGATGCCCTGATCTTTGTGGGACTTCCGCTGCGTCACAGAGGCAAGCTTTATAATGTGGCAGCTGCCCTGAATCATGGCCGTATCGTGGGCTTTGTGCCGAAGACCCATATTCCTAATTATAACGAGTTTTATGAGCAGAGACAGTTTGCCGGTGCAGAGGAAGAAGATGTGGAATTTGTGGACTTCCTGAAGGGCGTGAAAAATGAGGAAGATGAATTCTGGGATGAGATTCCTTTTGGAACAGACCTGATCTTTGAGTGTGAGAAATTTCCGGAATTCACTGTTGCGGCAGAGCTTTGTGAGGATCTCTGGGTTCCGGCACCGCCAAGTATCCGTCATGCCATCAACGGCGCCCATATTATCGTCAATCTTTCTGCCAGCGATGAGATGGTAGGGAAAGATTCTTACCGGAGAACTCTGGTAAGCGGGCAGTCTGCACGGCTGATCTGCGGATATATTTATGCAAGCGCAGGAGAGGGCGAGTCCACCCAGGATCTTGTGTTTGGCGGACAGAATATGATCGCGGAAAATGGCTCCATGCTTGCGGAAAGCAGACGTTTTGAAAATGGTATCATCTACAGTGAGATCGATGTACAGAGACTGGCCGATGAGAGAAGAAGAATGTCCACGTATCCGGCGGTTTTCACCTGCAGCCATACAAGAGTTGGTTTTTCCGTAGAAGAGGAAGAAACCGAACTTACCAGAACGTATCCCCAGTATCCATTCGTTCCGTCTGTGAAGGAAGAACGTGATGAGCGTTGCGAGGAAATCCTGAATATTCAGGCCATGGGACTTAAGAAACGTATGGAACATATCCACAGCAAGAGTGCGGTGGTAGGGCTTTCCGGCGGACTGGATTCTACCCTGGCGCTTCTTGTAATGGCCCGTGCTTTTGACCGGATGGGAATGCCGAGAGAGCAGATCCACTGTGTGACCATGCCATGCTTTGGAACAACAGACAGAACCTATCAGAATGCATGTAAGTTAAGTCGCTGCCTTGGCGCAAAACTTACTGAGGTGAATATCAAAGAGGCGGTAAATATCCACTTCAGGGATATCGGACATGATCCCCAGATCCACGATGTGACTTATGAGAACAGCCAGGCACGTGAGCGCACCCAGATCCTGATGGATACGGCAAACAAGGAAGGTGGCGTTCTTGTGGGAACGGGAGATCTTTCCGAGCTGGCTCTTGGGTGGGCAACCTACAATGGTGATCACATGTCCATGTATGGTGTGAATGCTTCTGTCCCGAAAACACTGGTACGTCATCTGGTACGTTATTATGCGGATACCTGCGGGGATGAGGAACTGAAAGAGGTTCTTCTGGATATCCTGGATACTCCGGTCAGCCCGGAGCTTCTGCCACCAAAAGATGGTAAAATCGCTCAGAAGACCGAGGATCTGGTAGGACCTTATGAGCTTCATGATTTTTATCTGTATTATATGCTGCGTGCAGGATTTACACCGGATAAAATTTATCGGCTTGCCTGCCTGACTTTTGAGGGAATTTATGATAAAGAGACGATACTGAAATGGCTGAAAACCTTCTACCGGAGATTTTTTGCCCAGCAGTTTAAGCGTTCCTGCCTGCCGGATGGTCCGAAGGTAGGTAGTGTGGCGCTTTCTCCAAGAGGAGACTTAAGAATGCCAAGTGATGCTAGTGCAAGAATCTGGCAGGATGTGTTGGAGAAGATTGAAATCTGAAAGTAAAAAGAAAAGCGGAGAGCTTAGGTGTTCTCCGCTTTTTTTACTGCGTCTGTGATGGCTGAAAGGAGTACCTGGGAGGTGTATTTCCGGTCTCCTGCATACTGAATGTCCTCCAGGGACTGGCTGGAATAGATCTGGCTTGCCAGAGAATCCAGAACCGGCTCCATGAGAGGGTAAGAAGCTTTTGTGGTTTCGCTTAAGTTTACCAGACGGATGGATTTGATCTTGTCGGCGTTTACGGTGACTTCCACATCGAAGGTATTGTCATTAAGGGTGATGGAAGAGGTATATACGCCCGGTTTGTAGCGGGATTTTTCGCTGGCTGTATCACTGGCAGTTTTTCCGGGACCGAACATGAAGAAAAGGATAACAGCCAGAACAACAGCCAGAGCCAGAAAGACGGCTGTGTAGATGATCTCTTTCATATGTAGGACGATGATCCTGGTTTTGGAACTCATGGCGCACGCCTCCCGAAGCTTTTTATATAGTTTATTAAAGAGATGGAGAAATTATGCCAGAGCTCCCGTTCTATAGGAACAGGATTTGTGGTATGATAGGGGTACTTTAGACGGAGCAGGAGGAAACAGATGTCTTTACAGTTTATTATAGGAAGTTCCGGAAGCGGAAAATCCTGTTATGCATATCAGAATATCATAGAACAGGCCGGACTGCATCCGGAGAAGCTTTTCTTTGTGATCGTGCCGGAGCAGTTTACCATGCAGACCCAGAAGACGCTGGTGGAGATGAGCCCGGGAAAGGGAATCCTGAATATTGATATCTTAAGCTTTGAACGTCTGGCATACCGTATGCTGGAGGAAGTTGGCGGAGACAGCCGTACACTTCTGGAAGAAACAGGTAAGAGTATGGTGCTCCAGAAGATGGTCCAGCAGCATGGAAAGGAGCTTTCCTATCTGGGAGGACAGATGCGTAAGGCGGGATATCTGGATGAGGTGAAGTCCATTTTGTCGGAGTTTATGCAGTACGATATCCGGGACAGTGAGATCCAGGAGATGATCGAGGATTCCAGTGACAGAGCATTGCTTCAGATGAAACTGAAAGATGTATCTGTTCTTTATCAGGCTTTTATCGGGTATCTGAAAGATCATTATATGACAGGTGAAGAAGTGATGGACGCTCTGGAAAAAGCCCTTCCTTTTTCAAAAAAGATGAAAAACAGTGTTCTTCTTTTGGATGGATACACCGGTTTTACGCCCATTCAGATGCGGGTGGTGGGAGAGCTGCTTGCTGTCTGTGAAAAAGTGATGGTGACGGTGACTATGGATGCAAACGAGAATTTAAGCACCAGAGGGAAGCCCTATCAGCTTTTTTATATGAGCCGTCAGATGATCCACGGACTTTCGGAACTGACCAGAGATATTGAGGAGCCGGTTCTTTTGAAAGATGTGAGAAAATCCAGGTTTTCCCAGGCCCCGGCTCTTCATTTCCTGGAAAAAAATATCTTCCGTTACCGGAAAAACGTATATAAAAAGAAGCAGGATGAGATCTGTATGTTTTCCGCAACGAGTCCTCTGAAAGAGATGGAAGAAACTGCCCGGCGGATTGCCAGACTTGTCCGTGAAAAAGACTGCCGTTACGGTGAGATCGCGGTGATCACCGGTAACCTGGAGGAGTACGGAAATCTTGCGAAGCAGGTGTTTACAGCAGCCGGTATCCCGTATTTCATTGATGAGAAACATACGGTTCTGATGAATCCTTTTGTGGAATATTTCCGTGCGGCACTTGAGATGGCAGTGCAGGATTTTTCCTATGAGAGTGTATTCCGTTATCTCCGGTGCGGGATGTCCTGCGTGACCAGGGAGGAAGCAGATCTTCTGGAGAATTATGTGCTGGCTCTTGGCATCCGTGGATTTAAGAAATGGGATGAAGTATGGGTGCGTATTTACCGGGGGATGCCGCCGGAGAGCATTCAGAGGCTTAATGAGATCCGGGAGCGGTTTGCGGATGAGACCAGGGAGCTGGCGTTAAGTTTTAAAGGCGGGAAGAAGACGGTACGGGAATACTGTACCATTCTCTATGAGTTTGCCCTGAAGAGCCAGGTGCAGCAGAAACTGAAACATCAGGAACTGAAATTTAAGGAACAGGGCGACAAGGCCATGGAGAAGGAGTATGCTCAGATATACGGGATCGTTATGGAACTTCTGGACAACATGGTGGAGATCCTGGGTGAGGAGACAGTGAGCCGCCAGGATTTCCGGCAGCTTCTGGAGACCGGTCTTAATCAGGCCAAAGTAGCATTGATTCCTCCAAGTATGGATCAGGTACTTGTGGGAGATATGGAGAGAACCAGGCTGAAAGATATCCGTGCACTGTTTTTTGTTGGAGTCAATGAGGGGAATATCCCCAAGAATACTTCCGGTGGGGGAATTTTGACTGAGCTTGACCGGGAATTTTTTCAGGATCAGGGGATACAGCTGGCACCTGGTCCGAAAGAGCTGATGAATACGCAGAGATTTTATCTCTATCTGAATATGACCAAGCCGAGAGAACTTCTCTGCCTTTCTTTCTGTCAGTCGGACAGTCAGGGAAAGGCTTTAAGCCCGGCATTTCTGATTAATAATATCCGGGAAATGTTTCCGGAAATGGAGATCCGGCAGTGTGAGGAAGCGCAGGACTCCATGGAGCTTCTGGAACTTCCGGGAATCAGTCTGGATTATCTGCTGAAAGGTCTTGCGGGAGAATCGTATCGGGATGATGCAGTGTTCCAGGAACTGTACAGCTGGTACCTTCAGAGTCCGGAATATAGGACACTTGTGAAACGGCTGACAGAAGTATCTTTTTCGGAACGTCCGTCGGATATGATCGGAAAAACGGTGGCAGGAATTCTTTACGGGGAAGTTTCTCCGTACAGTGCTACCAGGCTGGAGCGGTTTGCGGCCTGTGCCTTTGCACATTTCCTGCAGTATGGCTTGAAAGTGACAGAACGGGCGGAATATGAATTCCGTGCTATGGATATGGGAAATGTGATGCACATGGCACTGGAAAAATTTGCGGCGGAAGTCCGAAAAGAGGGACTGGACTGGGCGGATCTTACAGAGGAAGAGAGAAACCGTATCATAGATGACTGTCTGGATCAGGTTTCCGCAGATTACGGAAATACAGTTCTCAAAAGCAGTGCAAGGAATGAATATATGATCGAGCGGACCAGACGGATCTTAAGGCGTACGGTGTGGGCACTGCAGGAACAGCTGAAACATGGAGAATTCCGGCCGGAAGGTTTTGAGGTGAAATTTGAAGGTGGCCGGATCGATCGTGTGGATATTATGGAAGAACCGGAGAACAACCGGGTCTATGTAAAAGTTATTGATTACAAGACCGGAAATACTTCCTTTGATATGCTGGCGCTGTATCATGGCTTGCAGCTGCAGCTGATGATCTATCTGGATGGTGCACTGAAGGTGGAACAGAGAAAGTATCCGGACCGGGAAATTGTTCCTGCGGGAATTTTTTATTATAATGTGAAGGATCCCATGATCCAGGAGAAGATCCATGCGGACGTAGAGAGGGTCCAGGATCAGATGCTGAAAAAACTGAAAATGAACGGTCTGGTCCAGGCGGATGATGATGTAAGCATAAAGATTGATGAAACTCTCGCATCCATACCGGTGTCCAGAAATAAGGACGGAAGTTTCAGCAGGCGGTCTTCGGTGGCATCCAGGCAGCAGTTTGATGCGCTGGGAGAATATGTGCGCCGTAAGATCTGCGATATCCGGGAATCGATCCTGGACGGAAATGCGGCAGTGGCACCTTATGAGCTTGGAAAAAAGAATGCCTGCACTTACTGTCCGTACAGTACGGTCTGCGGATTTGACAGAAAGATACCGGGATATGAGTTTCACAGATTGCCGTCGTTCACAGAAAGTGACCTGTGGAAAAAAATCATGAAGGAGGACGAATAAATGGCTGTGAAATGGACGGAAGAACAGGAAAAAGTCATTACGCTCCGGGACAGGAATATTCTGGTCAGTGCGGCGGCCGGTTCCGGTAAAACCGCAGTGCTGGTACAGAGGATCTTAAGTAAGATCATGGATCCTGTGAAACCGGTGGATATTGACCGCCTTCTGATCATGACTTTTACAAGAGCGGCAGCAGGAGAGATGAGAGAACGTATTGAACGTGCCCTGGATCAGGCACTGGCCGAAGATCCGGATAATGAGCATCTACAGAGACAGATGACACTGATCCATACTGCACAGATCACGACCATTGACGGATTCTGCTCCTATGTGATCCGGAATTATTTTCATCTGATCGGACTGGACCCGGGTTACAGGACAGCAGATGAAGGAGAACTGAAGCTTTTGCAGGAAGACGTGCTCAAGGAGCTTTTTGAAGATTATTATGCAGAGGGCGATGAGGATTTTACCACTTTTGTGGAATGCTATGCGGCAGGGAAATCCGATGAAAGCCTGAAAGAGCATGTTCTGGATCTGTATGATGCGTCCATGAGTAATCCCTGGCCCGAAGAGTGGCTGGATGGCTGTGTGGAGAATTACTGCCTGGATCCGGAAAAAGGAATTGCAGAAACAAAGTGGTATCAATCTCTGTGGGAAATTGTGGACAGTGCGCTGAAGGAAGCAGAAGAACTGAACCGGAGTGCCATGGAGATCTGTGGAGAAAGTGAGGGACCGGAACTGTATCTGGATGCCCTGCAGAAAGATCTTGTGCTGATCCGGCAGTTGCAGGAACTGTCCGATAAACAGGACTATGATCAGATGGTACAGACTCTGCAGAATCTTTCATTTGCAAGGCTTTCCACAAAAAAGATGGAAGGGGTATCCGGCCAGCTGAAAAGTCTGGTAAAAGATATCCGGGAAGATGCAAAGGATATCCTGAAAGATCTGGGAAGCCGGTATTTTCAGTGCAGTCTTGAGGAACTGACGGAGCTGACGCTGGCATCTGCAGGACCATTAAAGATGCTGGTAAAACTCACCAAAGATTTTGCACAGCGTTTCAGTGACAAGAAGAGGGAAAAAAATGTCCTGGATTTCTCAGACATGGAACATTTTGCCCTGGAGATCCTTCTGAAAAAAGAAGAAGATATCTGTACGCCAAGCCAGGCAGCAAGGGAACTTTCCGAGAAATACGATGAGGTTCTTCTGGATGAATATCAGGACAGCAACCTGGTTCAGGAAATCCTGATGCAGAATGTTTCCGGCTGGGTGAATGACCGTAAAAATATCTTTATGGTAGGAGATGTGAAGCAAAGTATTTACCGGTTCCGACTGGCTCGTCCGGAGCTGTTTATGGAGAAGTACAAAAGCTATTCTCTGACAGACAGCCTGGAGCAGAGGATCGATCTTCACAAAAATTTCCGAAGCAGACAGGAAGTTCTGGAAAGTGTCAACTTTATTTTCCGACAGATCATGGGAGCGGATCTGGGTGGAATTGATTATGATGAGGCGGCTGCTCTGTATCCGGGAGCCTCTTTTCCGGAGGGACAGGATAGCGAATTCGTAAAGACTGAGGTTCTTCTTGTGGAAAAAGACGGGGAGATCCTGGAGGATTCCGATGTGGACGCACCGGAAAATGAACGGGAGCTGGAGGCTCTGGCCATTGCAGGAAAAATCCGTTCCATGGTGGGACATGACCTTGTGCTTGACAAGGAAACCGGGGAGTACCGTCCTGTACGGTATGGAGATATTGTGATCCTGCTCCGCTCTGCCACCGGATGGGCAGAGACTTTTGGGGAAGTGCTGGCTGCAAGAGGGATTCCGTCCTATACGGCGTCCCGAACCGGATATTTTTCCACAACAGAGGTTGTTACACTTCTGAATTATCTCCGGGTGCTGGATAATCCTCTTCAGGATATTCCTCTGACCGGTGTGCTTCGTTCTCCCATTGTGGGATGCACCACAGAGGAGCTGGCAGAGCTTCGGATCGCATATCCGGAGGGAATGATCTGTGAATGTGTGCGGGCATTTGTGGAGGATTATCGGGAACACCGGATTTTTGAGGAGAAGAAAAAAACTCTGGGAGAGAAACTGTCCCGTTTTTGGGACACAATGAACGGACTCCGGGATATGGCTGCATATACGCCGGTCCACCAGCTGATCCTGGAAGTGTTGGAACGTACCGGATATGGAAACCATGCAAAGGCTATGCCAGATGGCGCACAGAGAAGTGCAAACCTGAACATGCTGGTGGAAAAAGCCATGGAATACGAGAAGACAAGCTACCGTGGACTGTTTAATTTTGTACGGTATATCCAGAAACTGCAGCAGTATCAGGTGGATTACGGAGAGGTGAATCTTTCCGGGGCAGGAGAAAGTGCTGTACAGATCATGACCATTCATAAGAGCAAGGGTCTGGAGTTTCCTGTTGTGTTTGCGGCAGGAATGGGGAAAAGGTTTAATTTCCGGGATATGAATGCAAGTATTCTGATCCATCCGGATCTTGGCATCGGTGCGGACGCCATACTGCCGGAAAAGAGGATCATCGCATCATCCCTGTGCAAACAGATCATCCGCCGGGAACTTCTTAAAGAAAGTCTGGGGGAGGAACTCCGTGTGCTGTATGTAGCACTTACCAGAGCAAAAGAAAAACTGATTCTCTGTGGAACAGTGGGAGATCTGGAACAAAAATTGACGTCACTGTCCGTATTAAGGGACAGTAAAGAAGAGCTGCTTTCTCTGGGACTGCGTATGCGTGGAAAAACTTACTGGGATTGTGTACTTCCATCTCTTGCAAGGCACAGGTGTATGTCGTCACTTTTCCATGAATATGGAATATTTATGAACCGGATGAATCCACTGTATGGGGATCCTTCGGAATTTGTGGTGACGAAGATCACAGCACAGGATCTTACAGAAAATGAGATTGTGGAACAGGCAGAGCGGGAAATGAAGAAAGAAACTCTGGAAAACTGGAATCCGGGCAGAGTTTTTGACAGTGAGATCCGGGAAGAGATCGAGAGACGGTTTTCTTTCATATATCCATATCAATATCTGGAAGATCTTCCTGTGAAAGTCAGTGTATCAGAACTGAAAAAGAGAAGTTACCACAGTGAACAGGATCTTGAAGAGACGGTGGATTATGAGACGGAAGAAGAAATTCAGCCGATAGTTCCTCGGTTTATCGAGGAGAAAAAAGAGGAAGGTTATACAGGAGCACTTCGCGGAACGGCTTATCATCGGGTGATGGAGTGCCTGGATTACGGACATGCCGGAAGCCAGGAGGAAATCCGCAGTCAGCTGAGAGAATGGGTTGATAATAAGAAGATGGAAAGAAAAGAGGCTGAGTCTGTCCGGGTAAGAGACATCTGGAACTTTGTGGAATCATCTCTCGGCCAGAGGATGAAAGCGGCTTCAGAGAAGAAGCTGCTGTTTAGGGAGCAGCCCTTTGTGATCGCAAGAAAAGCTTCGGAGCTGGAACCGCAGTGGCAGTGTGAGGAAGATGTTCTGGTGCAGGGAATCATTGACGGATATTTTATTGAGGACGAAGAGATCGTTCTGGTGGACTATAAAACGGACTTTGTGAGACGTGGAGAAGAACAGAAACTGATCGACCGTTATCGTGTTCAGCTGGAAGATTATGCCCAGGCGCTGGAGCGGATGACAGGCCGGAAAGTGAAGGAACGGTATATTTATTCGTTTACGCTGGGAAAAGAAATTCTGTTGTGAGAAATATTGTTGTGAAAAATAAAAGTCAGAGACCGAATACTTACTTTGCAGAAAGGTTCGGTCTCTGACTGGCAAATGCGATATTATATTGATGTGGGGAAATATCCTGCGGCGGAGCGCTTATACTCTCCAGCCCGCAGGATATTTGTTTTTCAGGATTCCGTTTACAAGTTTTCCGAATCCGAGAGGATAACCGTCCACGCAGAGAAGATGCCAGCCTTTTTTGTGAGCGGCCTCTTCCGGCTCGATCATAAGAGTTTCGCCTTTCGGATAACGGGTAAGCCGCTCATCAGAAACTGGCAGAGAGATAACGGCTTCCACATCTCCTTTATGAAGAGCCAGCGCCAGTGGCTGAGACGGCTCAAATCGGTTTTTCTTCAGATCACCGAGATAGAGACCGTTTCGAAGGAAGGAGATCCCCCGGAGATCCAGCGGGAAAGGCAGCTGATAGTACACTTTATCTTTGCGGACTTCCACACGATTCCAGTCAAATTCCTGGCCGCCAATGGTTTTCAGGCCGATTTCAGAGAAAAATTCCTCCAGCCATTTCCGGGTGTTTTTGTCCGGCCCTTTTGCGGAGAAATGGAAAACAGGTGGAAGAGAATCGCCTTTTTTGTGGAACAGGGCGAGAAAATGACCTTCGCCATCCATTTTGTGTGGAAAGATTCGGACGCATTTTTGAAGTTCTTCCGGATCAAATGTATTTAAGTTTAATGCGATTTCGGAATCGGAAGTGTCTGCTGTACTGGCATATTCCGGGCGACCCTGAGAGAATCCTTCGTATCCTGACATTTCCATAAGTTCCATATCCGGACGCTCACGGAGAAGATAGGCTACAACTTCTTCATCTTCGCAGGGAGAGAAGGTACAGGTGGAGTAAAGCATCATTCCACCTGGACGGAGCATATCGGCAGCTTTTAAGATCAGGTCTTTTTGGATATCGGAAAGTTCTGCGGATTTTTCCGGGGTCCAGTCACGGGCAAGTGCTTCCTCTTTTCGGAACATGCCTTCCCCGGAGCATGGGGCGTCCAGAAGGATCTTATTAAAGAAAGCCGGGAAACGCTGGGCAAGTTTTGCCGGTTTTTCGTCTGTGACGAGCATATTTTTCATGCCAAAAAGTTCCAGATTCCGAAGAAGGGCTCTGGCTCTGGAAGTGCTGATATCATTGGCAAGAAGAAAGCCGGTATCATTTAAGGCAGCCCCAAGGGCAGTTGCTTTTCCACCGGGAGCCGCACAGAGATCCAGGACAAAATCTCCCGGTTCGATGGCAAGTCTGGAAGCCGGTGTCATGGCACTTGGTTCCTGAAGATAATAAAGTCCTGCCTGGTAGTAAGGGCATCGGGCGGGGCGGCTTTCCTCATCGTAGAAGTATCCGGTATTGATCCACGGGATCGGACGGATTGGGAAAGGGGAAAGTTCCTGAAAGTCCTGGCAGGAGAGCTTTGCGGTGTTTACACGGAGACCGTAGGTGCGGGGATTTTCGTAGCTTTCAAGGAAAGCGTCATAATCATCTCCAAGCATTTCTTTCATACGCTCCAGAAAAGGAAGCGGTAATGTCTGTATTTTATCTGAATCTGTCATAATTTCCTCCATAATATCAATCTCAAACTGCTGAAAATATTATAAAGGATGAAAGGATTTTTCTAAATACTATTGACAAAACTATATTATACGATATATAGTATTATTCACAGAACAATATTACATGGCTTATCATGTGAATGAAAAACGCCATCGCGTTTCATGAGCATGTAGTAAGGTGGAAGTTGAATGTCCATTTTACAGGTCATAGAGAGGTGAGCAGATGGTATTTAATACAGGAGCAGCCCTCCTGGATGCGATTGTCCTGGCTGTTATTTCCAGAGAGAAGGACGGTACCTACGGGTATAAGATCACCCAGGATGTGCGAAGTGTTCTGGAAGTTTCAGAATCCACGCTGTATCCGGTTCTTCGAAGGCTTCAGAAGGATGAATGCCTGGAAGCCTACAATATGGAATATGCAGGCAGAAACCGGAAATATTACAAGCTGACAGATAAGGGCGCAGCGCAGCTGAATCTTTACAGAAGTGAATGGGAGATCTATTCATCCAAGATTACCAGGATGTTTGAGGAGGGAGTATAATTATGAACAGAAAGCAGTTTATGGAACAGCTTGAACGGCTGCTTTCCGATATTTCAGAGGCGGAGAGACAGGAGGCACTGGAATATTATGAAGGATATTTTGATGATGCAGGTCCGGAGAATGAAGGAGAAGTGATCCGGGAACTGGGAAATCCGGGGAAGGTTGCCGCGATCATCAAGGCAGATCTTCAGGAGAACAGTGAAGATTACGGGGAATACACAGAGAACGGATATCAGGACACCCGTGTGAAAGAGAACGGGGAGATGCCAGATCAGTACACAGAAATAACAGTACGCGGAGATGGACAGGAAGAAGAGCCTCATGATACAGGAAGTGCCGAAAACCGCAGGAAAAGTCGGGCCCAGCGTGGCTATCATGCAGAGAAGAAGCAGAATAAGGCAGGGATCATCCTTGCGCTGATCGTTCTTGTTTTTGCGGCTCCTTTGATTAAAGGATTGTTTGGCGGAGCACTGGGGATTCTGGTGACACTGGCGTTACTGCCCTTCCTGCTGACATTTTTTGCGGGAGCGGGATCGATCATTCTTGTAATCGGTGCAGTTGCGTGTATTGCTGTTGGAATTGCCATGGTGGTATCTCTTCCGTCGGCCGGGATCCTGACTATCGGTATCGGATTTCTGATGATGGCACTTGGACTTTTGTTACTGGCACTGACGGTGTGGTTCACAGGTAAGATACTACCGGCGATCCTGCGGAAATTTACAGGATTCTGCAGTAATCTCCTGAATGGAAGAAAGGCGGAAAAAGTATGAAACGTTTTCTGAAAGTAATCCTGATCCTTGCGGCAGTATTCGGTGCGGCGGGTTTGGGACTTACTGCAGGCGGAGCTGCCATGGGAGCGACCATGGGAGACATAGGCGTGCTGGATCAAGGGGTGAAGCAGTTACTTAATGTTTTAGATGGCAGAGAAAGCGTAATTGCTCCAGAAGAAGATATGGCTGAGCTTGAGGATGATTTTCAGGCAGATGCAGAGAACGCGGTAAATGAGAAAGGCGTCCTGACAGACAATGCGGACAGTTCCGCATATACGAAAGTATATGAAGCTTCTGCTGTTTCAGACCTTTCCTGTGATCTGAGATACGAAGAACTGGTCCTGAAGACCTGGAATGAGGATAAAGTGCAGGTGAAAGTTACAGGGAAGGATCACAATCGTGTTAAGATCAACAATGACAACGGCAGTTTGACAATCGCCAGTAGCCAGAAGGTAAGAAACCGTTCCATAGAAATTTTTTGCCCGAAAAACTTAAACTTTCAGAAGATAAAACTTCAGATGGGAGCCGGAACCATCCAACTAGATGGCGATTTTAAAGCAGATCAGATGGAAGTGAATGTGGGGGCAGGAACCCTTGAGAATTCCGGCAGTCTGGATGTAAAGGAAGCAGATTTTACAGTTGGTGTGGGAACTGCCGACATCAGTGAACTTCAGGTGGAGAAATTAAATGGAAGCTGTGGCATGGGAAATATGGATCTTACACTTGCTGGAAAAGCTGCGGATTATAATTATGAGCTGAAATGTGGCCTTGGAAATCTGGAGGTGGATGATTCTCAGGAAACATCCATCACTTCCGGAAATAAACAGATCACAAATGAAGGTGCCACGAAAAATATAAAACTGGATTGTGGAATGGGAAACGTTCAGGTGGACTTTGACGAAGATTAAAGGAGGAAGCATTATGAGCAACAAAAAACTTTACAAATCATCAGTAAACCGTATGTTATGTGGTCTCTGCGGCGGAATCGCGGAATACTTTGATATTGACCCGACTCTTGTACGGCTGGTATGGGTGATCATCACGCTGATGGGCGGAGCCGGAATCCTGGCGTATATCATTGCGGCCATCATTATCCCGGATTAAAGTTGACAGCATCCGTAAAGGACGGACATATTTTTCAGAATGCATAATTTCTCCGGAAAACGTCCATACTCCATAAAAAAGATGAGGAGTGTGGAAGATGAACAGGGAGAAAGAAGTAAAGGCATACCTGGAGGGGAAACTTTCCCAGGCAGAAAAACTGAAATACGAGATTGCCGATGAGATGGGAGTCCTGGATAAAGTGATCAAAGACGGGTGGAAAAGCCTCTCTGCAAAAGAAACCGGACGGATCGGTGGTCTTATGACAAAAAAGAAGAAACATAAAAAGTAAAATTCAGCCTGAAGGAACGCGGTGAAATGCCGCCGGAAAAATCCTTCAGGCTGTATTGAATTATAAGAAAATTTTTTGAAAAAAGAATTTTTTTTTGACGGTTCAGGGTGGACTGACCAGTGGAAAAGAGCTATACTGTTGGAATAACAGAGGAGGTATAAAAATGGGTGAAAAAATCAATAACATTCTGAAGGGTGAGATCATCTCTTCCGTATTTTATATACTGCTGGGACTTTGCCTGATCCTGATCCCCACACAGACGGTGGATGTGATCTGTAAAGTGGTATTCGGGCTGATCCTCATCGGAGTTGGCATTTATCATATCTATATTTACATACGTGGAAAAGCAACTGCTACGATCATGGATCTTTTAAGCGGTGTAGTTGTTTTCGTGCTGGGCGTGTTCCTTTTTATGACACCTTCCATCGTGATCAAGCTGCTTCCATGGATGCTCAGTGCATTTGTACTGGTTGACAGTCTGTGGAAATTTAAAGGTGCTTTTCTTCTGAAAAAAGGTGGACGCGGTGCATGGAGTGTGCTTCTGATCGGCAGTCTTGTTTTTATTGCACTTGGAATTGTGATGTTGTTTGGAAGATTTCCAAAGATCATGACGCTGTTGATCTTTTCCGGTTGGGTGCTGGTGTGTGACGGAGCTGTGGATATCGTATTTTTTATTATTATGAAGCTGGGACTTCGAAAAATCGCGAAAAAAGCGGAGGCAGAGAAGGAAGAGGCTGGTTCAGATGCTGTAAATGAAACAGCAGATATGGATATGCCAGATGATACAAAACCGCAGGATGAAAATGAGCCAAATGAGTTGCAGAGTGGGAGTGGAGCAGAATATCCAACAGACAATGTGGCAGAGAGTACACCGGTTGAAGCAATGGAAACGGAACCGGAGAAAAAGTCCAGACGTGGAATCTTCCGAAAAAAAGAGAAGGATCAGGAGGAAGAGAGTAAACCTGTAACAGAAACTACAGAAGAAACTACAACGGCTATGACGGCACAGGATACAGACGGATATTCTACGGACAGAAAAGAGACAGAAGAGTCCGCAAAACCGGAAGAAGAACAGAAGCAGGAGAATTCCCGCTGGGAAAAAGAACCGGAGAATGTAGAAATGAAACTCTGGGATGTGGGCAAAGACCAGGCGGAGACCGGCAGCCTGAAGGATCTTCTGGACGGTTCCGATGAAGACCTGGAAGAGTGGAAGGACTGACACCTCTCTTGCATCATCTGCCATTCCGTGGTAAGATGTGCACATGAAAAATACAGATAAAAATATTAAGATACTGATGATGGATTTTTCCGGAATATATGAGGATCAGCAGTTCTGGAGGGGAAAAGAAGCAGCCCGGGTGGAGGCCAGGGACATTCCCGGAACTAACTGCTACTGCGATGAGGATGCGATGAATGCCATTCGCAGCCGCATTGCCCCTTATTCTTCCGGAGAGATCCATTTTATTGATTCCGGAAACTATCACTATATGACAAGGATTTGGCTGGAAAAGATCCCGGAGCCTTTTGAACTTCTTGTATTTGACAATCATACAGATATGCAGCCACCTGCATTCGGAGGCCTGCTTTCCTGCGGAGGATGGATTTATGATTCCATTATGGAACTTCCTCTGCTTAAAAAGGTGATCCTGATCGGCCCGGATGAGGAGGCTTTTTCCAGAGTGGAACCGGAGCTTAGGGAAAAGGTGGAGTTTTTGAGCAGGGAGAAACTTCTGGAAATGGAAGAGACAGAAGTGTGTGCATTTGTAAAAGAACAGGTGGGAGAATATCCGTTATATATTTCCATAGACAAAGATGTTCTCTGCGAGACGGATGCAGATACAAACTGGAGTCAGGGGGATATGCGGTTAAGTACCATGCTGAAATGTCTGGGTGCTGTCAGAGAGAAATGTGTTGAGGGGATTTTCAGGATCCTTGGTGTGGATATCTGTGGGGAATGTGATGTGGCAGAACCTGGAAATAGTGCGTTGAATGACAGAGCCAATGCAGCGCTGCTGGAATTTTTTACATCTACAGATGTGGGTGAGGATATTGAGGAAAACAAAAACGGGACATCAGGAGGAAACCGATGAAAAATGAACTTCTTACCATCGGGCCATTTACGGTATACGGGTATGGCCTGATGATCGCCATTGGAATTGTGGCAGGTTGTCTGACTGCAGAGTACAGAGCCAGAAAACAGGGACTTGACAGTGAACAGATCTTTCCGATGGTCCTGTGGTGCCTGGTGGGTGGATTTCTTTGTGCAAAACTTCTCTTCTGGATTACAGAGTGGAAATCAATCATTCAGGATCCGGGATTTATGATGGAAACGTTAAGTTCCGGTTTTGTGGTGTTTGGAGGAATCATCGGCGGGATACTGACAGGATTTTTGTACTGCAGGATCAGAAAACTTGTATTTTTTAAATATGCGGATGTGATCCTGCCATCTGTGGCGCTGGCCCAGGGATTTGGACGGATCGGATGTTTTCTGGCGGGCTGTTGTTATGGAAAAGAGACAGAGAGTGTTTTTTCTGTGATATTTCAGAATTCAGAATATGCGCCCAATCACGTGGCACTGATCCCGACGCAGCTGTATTCCAGCGGACTGGATTTTCTGCATTTTCTTTTGCTGTTGCTGATCGCGCGGAATAAAAAAGCAGATGGCCAGGTGACTGCCTGCTATCTGATCTTTTACAGCATTGGACGCTTTGTGATCGAGTTTTTCCGTGGGGATATTATCCGGGGAAGTGTGGGGATTTTGTCAACTTCCCAGTTTATCAGTATTTTTACCGGGATTGCTGGGATTGTGCTGTTGATACTGGTGATGAAAAGAAAGAATCAGACAGCGTAGGACAGTAGTGTCATAAGGACAGGTTTTCTTTGCATACATCTATGAAAAAGACGAAAGCAGGCCTGCCATGCTCAGAAAAGAAGATTTTGAACCAAATATGAAAACAGAGGATAAGATCCCCGGAGCGCAGTCGGAAAATCCGGCACAGAGTCAGCGCTTCGGGGATTTTATCGTGAAATATATGCAGAATGTAAAGGACACCATGGAACTTTTTCCGGGGACATCTTTTCAGGCAATCAATGAGATTTTCGGGGTTCTCTATGTTCCGCTGGAAAGTATGGGAGAACTTGAGGTCACGGGAACATCCTATAATTCGATCCCGAAATGTTACACGTATATGGACATGGAGGCAGCAGGGGCATCGGGGATCACCAGGCTGCATGACCATCCGTATCTCAAACTTCGGGGAAAGGGGACGGCGGTGGCAGTGATCGACTCGGGGATTGATTATCAGAATGCCGTGTTTCGAAATGCAGGCGGTTCCAGGATCGCTTATTTATGGGATCAGTCGCTGGAAGATGGGACTGATATAGCAGGTACAGAAGTTCCCTATGGCAGGTTATTCCGTAAAAATGATATCGACCAGGCACTGGCTTTTGAGGATCCGTTTTCTGTTGTGCCATCCCGTGATACCAATGGACATGGCACGGCACTTGCCGGCATTGCGGCAGGAAATATGGTCCCGGGAGAAAATTTTACCGGAGCGGCGCCGGAAGCGACATTGATCATCATCAAGGTAAAACCGGCAAAACAATACCTCCGGAATTTTTATCTCTACCCTCCGGATGCAGAAGTCTTTCAGGAAAATGACGTGATGATGGCCATCGCTTATGCGATTTCCTGGGCGAAAAAACTGGAGATGCCACTTTCTATCTGCCTGGGGATCGGAAGCAGCCAGGGTGCTCATCTGGGAACCAATGCGTTAAGCCAGTATGTGGACTATGTGGCAAATTTTTCCCAGGTATCCGTATCTGTGGCAGCAGGAAACGAAGGAAATACAAGAAACCACAGTACGGGGATTTTTTCTCAGGAAAGGGAGCAGATCGTGACAGAGCTCCGTGTGGCAGAAAGGGAGCAGGGATTTACCATGGAATTCTGGGGAGAGCCACCGGAGATCTACGGGCTTTCCATCCAGTCACCCACCGGTGAGATACTGGAAGTCAGCAGTTCCATCGGTTCCAGAACCCAGGAGCTTTCTTTTGTCTTTGTGGAAACAAAGGTGTATGTGAATTATATCCTGATTGAGCGGCAGACCGGATATTCGCTGGTGTATATCCGATTTTTCCATCCGGCGTCCGGCATCTGGAAAATTTTCACCAAGGCAAGAAACAGGCAGAACGTACAGTTCCACATGTGGCTTCCTGTGGAAGGGCTGATCTCCCAGGATACCTATTTTCTGGAACCCTCTCCCTACACCACGGTGACAGCGCCGGGAGATGCCAGGAACAGCATCACGGCAACCGCCTACCAGCACCGTGACGGAAGCATCTATATTGCAGCAGGCAGAGGCTATACACCAGATGGTATGATAACCCCACATCTGGCAGCACCTGGTGTTAACGTAAAAGTACCACTGGTACGAGGAGATTTTGGAACCCGCTCCGGAACCAGCATCTCCGCCGCACAGACCGCCGGCATCGCGGCACTTCTGTTTGAATGGGCGATCATACGGGATAACCAGCCGTTTTTTACAGGAAGCAGCGTGAAATATTATCTGCAGAGAGGCGCAAGAAGAGAAGAAAACATGCAGTATCCCAATCCGGAGTGGGGGTATGGGAAGGTGGATCTGTATCATACCTTTGAGCTGCTGACGTGAATAATGCTCTGCTCAAAGGTTGGTATCATATTGGTAAGACCATAAAAGGATACGAAAGTACTAATTTTGGAAAAAATATTCATATAGATAATTCACCCTGCATCGTGTACTATAAACATATAGAAAAAATTATATAATGACACAACAGGGAGGAATTTTACTTATGGAGCTTTCAACTTTGGTAAAAATGTCAAACACTTACGGAAGTAATCCGGCTTATGTTCTGGCAGGAGGCGGTAATACTTCTGTAAAAGACGATACAACATTGTATGTAAAGGGATCTGGTACACAGCTTGCTACCATTAAGGCAGAGGAATTTGTCAAAATGGACAGAGCCCGTCTGAATGAGATCATGAAAACGGAATATCCGGCAGATGATGTGAAGCGTGAATCTGCATATCTTGCAGATGTAATGGCGGCAGTGACCGATGAGGATAAAACCAAACGTCCCAGCGTGGAAGCGCTGCTCCACAATCTGTTTGCCTATACGTATGTCCTGCATGTTCATCCGACACTTATCAATGGACTGACCTGCGGAAAGGGCGCAAAGGCTCTCTGCAAAGAGCTTCTTGGAAAAGACGTACTCTGGATCGATATCTGCAAACCGGGATACACACTTGCCCGTATCTGCTTCGAGAAAATGAATGCCTATAAAGAAGAAACAGGAAAAGACGTGCAGGTCCTTCTGCTTCAGAATCACGGAATTTTTGTTGCGGCTGATACTGTAGAGGAAATCGGCGTTTTATTTGATGGTGTGATCGGAAAGCTGGAAAAGCAGGTAAAGAGAACTGCGGATGTAAGTGATGCAGTTACACCTGAAAAAGAGCAGGCAGCACAGAAGCTTTCCAGTCTGCTCGGACATGCGGTTGAGGTCGTACCGGCTGCGGAGGCTGATGATTTTGTAAAAGATAAAACTGCTGCGGCACCTCTTCTGAAGCCGTTTACTCCGGATCATATCGTATACTGCGGACCTTATCCGTTATTTGTGGAAAATATTGATGAGGCGAAAAATGCGCTGGATGCATTTATGACAGAGCATGATAAAGAGCCAAGACTGATCCTGGTACAGGGCGTTGGCGCATTTATCATGGAAGATGACAAAGGAAAGGCTGCAAAGGCACAGCTTCTGGTAAAGGATGCGATCAAGCTTGCGGTGTATGCGGAGAGCTTTGGCGGCCCGCTGCAGATGACCGATGAGATCACATATTTTATTACACACTGGGAAGCAGAAGCATACCGCAGTAAGAAATAAAAAAGAAAAATATATAGAGAAATAAAGAAAATGCATCGGGAACTATCAGGAAATTCCCGGTGCATTTTTTTGTCAAATGACGGATAAATAGTTACTCAGGACAGAGTTACGCAGCAAATGTGGATATTTTTATCCGCATTACTACAAATCTTATTTCCGATACACGAATGCCGGCAGTCCGTCCTCGCCAACCGGAACATTTACAGTTCCCTGGATCAGCGGGCGGGCATAGCGGATAAAGTCTTCGGTGACATCGGAGCCGTCTTCTGTGATCCATTCCACAGGGACAGTCTTTTCTTCGTTGCAGATAGCGTTAACATCCTCCAGTGTGCATTTCATGGAGTACGGAGAATCACTCTGACGTTTAAATGCGATCATCTTTCCGGTTTCGCCGTTCAGGGCAGCCTGTACACCAAATTCACCGGCGAGGATGCCTTCCTGCTGGTCTGTTCCGGCGAGCATGGCTGCGGAGCAGCGTTGGCTTACATTGAGCTCTACCGAGCGGGCTTTGACACCAAGACGGCTGCGTACAAGATTCTCAAGATATTTACCGCAGCCAGCCAGCATTTTGTGACCGAAGGCGTCGGTTCCGGCAGCACTGTCGTATTCGCAGATGAAGGTGCCGTCTTTATCATGGATTCCCTCCGATACACAGACTACGACGTTGCAGTTTTTCTCAAAGGCAGCATTAACTTTCCGGAGAAATTCTTCTACATCGAAATCAGTTTCCGGAAGATAAATGAGAAGCGGATTGTCTCCAACGTATTTCCGGGCAAGGGCAGCAGCTCCGGTGAGCCAGCCAGCGTGACGTCCCATGATCTCGATGATGGTGACGGATCTTTTCTCATAGACACAGGCGTCCAGGGTGATCTCACGGACGGTGGAGGCTACGTAGCGGGCAGCACTTCCGAATCCGGGAGTATGGTCGGTGTTTACAAGGTCGTTATCAATGGTCTTCGGCTCACCGAGGATACGGATGTCGCTGCCGATCTTTTCTGCATAGCGGGAAAGCTTGCTGACGGTATCCATAGAATCATTGCCGCCGATATAAAAGAACCAGCCGATATTCATCTCCTCGAATTTCTGAAAAAGCTTCGGATAAACCGGATCCTCCAGGGATTCCGGAAGCTTGTAACGGCAGGAGCCAAGGTAAGCGCCGGGGGTCCAGGTAAGAGCGAGAAGCTGCTCTCCCGGAAGTGCTTCCTGGAAATCAAGGACTGTTCCGTTTAAAAATCCTTCAATGCCGTTGACCATACCATAAACATGGTCGATCTTTTCTGTATGTTTAAGTGCTTCGGATACCACACCGTAAAGACTGCTGTTGATAGCTGCGGTCGGTCCGCCGGACTGTCCTGCGATAAGGTTCTTTTTTGACATTCTGATACCTCCTGGGTGTTGTTTTTTATATTGTAACAGAAATAGGAGAAGATAACATCTAAAAAAATCACCTTTTTTATAAAAAAATTACTCTATGCAAATGGTTATATCATAGTAATATAATAGTATATACAGAGAAAAGAGGTGAAAAAACGATGACAGTAAGAAAAGTACAGTTTGAGAGCATGGATGAAGTGAACCGTTTTCTTGATGTGACAGAGCATTTTCCGTTTGCAGTGGATCTGAAAAGGGGAAGCAGAACAGTAAATGGCAAATCCATTCTTGGAGTTGCATCCATTGGCCTTGGCAGAGAGATGGACTTTTGTGCACATGTGCCGGAGCTTGCGCCGGAGATCACATCCAGTCTTGGTTTTTGCATGAGGTAGGTTTAAGAGGGGAAAAAATAAATAATGGTTGATCGATGGTGAATGAGGATATCGTAAGGTCGCAGAGGCGATGGTCGGTATCCTCATTTTTTTATAGATGACAAATGTAAGTATTTAGAAAAAAATCTAAATACTTATTGACTGGGAAATCCGAAAATGCTATATTCTATTTAGAAATATTTCTAAATACTATCCGAAAGGAGGTACACGATGGCGTTTGCGGAAACCTTCAAGGCACTTTCGGATCCTGTGCGGAGAGAAATCCTGCAGCTTCTGAAAAACGGGAAAATGTCAGCCGGTGAGATCGGAGGACATTTTGATATGACAGGCGCAACCATATCCTATCATCTGAAAATTTTGAAGAAAGCAGATCTTGTGTGGGAGACGAAGGTGAAGAATTTCGTGTATTACGAACTGAATACCACAGTTGTAGAGGAACTGCTTCTGTGGCTCAGTGATCTGAAAGGGGGAAAGAATGATGAAAGGTGAAGAAAGAAAAGAATTTCTGAAGGAATATAAAATGTCTCTGATCTCCGGGAGTATCCTTACGATCTCGCCGTCACTGGCAGGGATCCTGCTGTGGAACCGTCTGCCGGAGAAAATCGCAACACATTTTGATCAGCACAATCTGGCCAACGGCTGGAGCAGCAAGCCGATGGCAGTTTTCGGAATTCCGTTTCTGCTTTTGCTGATCCATCTGTTTTGCTTGTTTTTTACAGCCAATGATCCAAAGCGAAAAAATATCAACAGGCGTATTTTTACCATGATCCTGTGGCTGGTTCCGGTGGTGTCTGTGATCACCTGCATGTCGATCTATGGTCTTGCTCTGGGTATGGACATTGATATAGGTGTGATCGTAAATATCATGGTGGGGATCATGTTTATCATTCTCGGAAATTATGTTCATAAGGTAAAACAGAACTACACAGTGGGAATGAAGCTTCCCTGGACTTTGAACAGCGAGGAGAACTGGAACCGTACCAACCGTATGACAGGCTGGATACTGATCCTGTCGGGGCTGCTTTTTCTTATGAATTCGCTGCTCCTGAAAACGGAAATTGTTTTGGCGGTAATTTTGCTGGTCATCCTTGTGCCAATGATCTATTCATTTATTCTTTATAAAAAGGGAATCTGAGAAAAATCTTCAGACCGTCATTGTCGTAAAAAGGCAATGGCGGTTTCTTTTTTAACAAAAAATAATGTTCAAACAAAGCGGTACGTGATATGATAATGTCATACAAAAGTATTTCCTCGAACACTATAAACAGACAGCAGACAGGAGGGATTATTATGACAGAATTAAGCCGTTTTCAAAAAGATGTGGAAGTTGCTGCCACTGCCCTTGAAATGCGGGCGGAGAACGAGGATGCTAAAGAAGAGGCTATTCATCTTTACCGGAAATTCGGAAGTACCAAGCAGGAGCCGCTGCGGTTGGCAGTTGCCCTGCGGGGATATTTTCTGGAGGAAGGTGTGGAGGAAGAGGAACGCGCGCATTATGGAGCATATCTTAAGAAAAGGATCCGTCCGGCTGTGGAACGCCTGATCCTGGAAGATGACTGGGAAAAGATCGAGAAGCTTTATGAGAACGAATGGTTTGGGGAACAGGAACTGGAAGTATTTCTGAAACTGGCCGAAGAGTGGAGGAGACCTGCAGCGCTGGTGGGACTTCTCCATTTAAAAAAAGAAAATTATGGATTTAAAGAGAAGAAATTTGAACTGTGATTTTTCCAGGAAACCAGGAAGGGAGGCGGATTCGGTGGACCGGAGGCAGGAAGAGCTCGGAATACATATCCTGGAAAATATAAGGAACGAGCTGTACTACTATTTTCCATATCTGGACGGTGCTTTTGCCTGCATTTCCGGGACGGGCTCAGAGCAGACCAGAACCATTGGAACAGATGGAGCGTTCTTCCTTTTTTCCCCGGAATATCTGCTGGAGCTTTATGTGAAAAAGCCGGAGGATGTACGAAGGGGTTATCTGCATATGCTGCTGCACTGTCTGTATCTGCACCTTTTTCGGGAAGATCAGGAGGACAGACGCTTATGGAACCTGGCCTGTGATATTGCGGTGGAACAGATCATTTCCAGAGAAAAGATCCCGGTTCTGGAGACAGGCGGAAATACAAAAAAAATCCGGGAAAAAGTTTTCCGTATGCTTGGAAACGGCGCGGATTCCGCAGAAAAGATCTGCCGGAAACTGAAAGAACAGGGATTTCCATTTCAATTGGAAGAGTTGGAAGAAGCGTTCCATTTTGATGATCACTCACTATGGGATGCCTGCACAGGAGAAAAGGGAAAAAAGACAAAAGAAAAATGGAACAGGCTTCTTTCTTATACCGCCGCAAACCGTCAGGATCACCGGAAACGGCGGGGAAGCCAGAAAGGAGACCAGAAGGAAGAAGCTGGTCCCGTAAGATCCGGCAGATACGATTACAAAAAATTTCTCCGCCAGTTTTCCGTACTGAGGGAAGAAGTGGAACTAGATACGGAGAGCTTTGATTATATTTTTTATAATTATGGAATGGAGCATTATGGAAATCTTCCGCTGATCGAGCCACTGGAATATAAGGAAGTGAACCGCCTGGAGGAGCTGGTGATCGCCATTGATACCTCCGGTTCCTGCGATGGAGAGACTGTGCGGAGATTCCTGGGAGAAACCTATTCCATCCTTAGCGAAAAAGAGAATTTTTTCCATAAGATGAAAGTCTACCTGATCCAGTGTGACTGCTGCATCCAGGATGTTAAGGTGATCCATTCCGAGGAAGAATGGAAGGAATACAGCAAAAATATCACCATACAGGGACGGGGCGGAACGGATTTCCGGCCGGTGTTCCGGTATGTGAAGGAGCAGCAGGAGAAAAAAGAAATCCGCAGTCTTAAGGCTCTGATCTATTTTACGGACGGGGACGGGATATATCCCGGAAGCAAACCGGATCATGAGACGGCCTTTGTATTTTTGCATAAAACAGAAAAAATGGAGCTTGTTCCGCCCTGGGCGATCCGGCTTGTGGCAGAGCAGGAGGGAGTGCGCCGTAAACGATGAATATAAAAGAAGCAAAAGAAGAGATCAAACATACATTACTTGCATACAACAAAAAAGATTCCCGCGGACATTACACGTTTCCAAAACTGAGACAGCGTCCCATTCTTCTCATGGGGCCTCCTGGAATCGGAAAAACAGCAATTATGGAACAGGTGGCAGAGGAATGTGAGGTGGGTCTTGTAGCTTATACGATCACACACCATACAAGGCAGAGCGCAGTAGGCCTTCCAAGGATCGTGACCCGCTGCTACAACGGAAAAGAAGTGAGTATTACAGAATATACCTTAAGCGAGATCATTGCATCTGTATATGACTGTATGGAGCAGACAGGAAAAAAAGAGGGGATTCTGTTTATTGACGAGATCAACTGTGTTTCCGAGACGCTGGCTCCTACAATGCTGCAGTTCCTCCAGAACAAAACGTTTGGAAGCCACAGCGTGCCGGAAGGATGGCTGATCGCGGCAGCGGGAAATCCTCCGGAATATAATAAGTCGGTCCGGGAGTTTGATATCGTAACCCTGGACCGTGTGCGGAGGATGGATATCGAGGCAGATCTTGATGTGTGGATGGAGTATGCCTGGAAAAAGGAGATTCACGGATCGATCCTGGCTTATCTTGGTATGAAAAAAGATCATTTTTATTCTGTGGAGAATACGGTGGACGGGAAGTTTTTTGTGACAGCAAGAGGATGGGAGGATCTGTCTGAGATCCTGAAAGCCTACGAGGAACTGGGCGTGGAGATCACGGAGAATCTGATCGGAGAGTATCTCTGCCGGGATGAGATTGCAAGGAGCTTTTTTGCCAGTTATCAGCTGTACCGGAAGTACGGAGAGGACTATGACCTTAAACGCCTGCTTTCCGGAGAGATGACGGAGGAAGAACAGCGGAAAAAGGTAAAAATGGCGGAGGCAGCTTCTTTTGAGGAACGTTTTCTTGTGACGGGGCTTCTGCTTGATGGACTGAATGGAAGCTTTCTGTTTTATGAGAAGATAGATGGAGAGACGGATGCTGTTTATCAGGAACTCCTGCATCTGAAAGCTTTCCTTCATGATAAAAAGGATATGACAGCGCTGGATGAATTTACAGATGTGAAGAAAAAAAGTCTGGCAATCCGTCTGGAAGCAGAGCTTCTTAACCTGGAGCAGCAGATGACAGAAGAGTTTGTGATCCATACGCTGGAGGCGTTCAGCCTTACTATCCGAAAGGAGCATATCACAGAGACAGATGCTGGTTTTGAGCGGATCCGGCAGCTGTTTGCGGAGATGGTGGAGAAGAGAAAAAACTGCGCCGAAAAGATCATCAGGGAGCTGGAACGGGCATTTGCCTTTATGAAAGCATGCTTCGGGGACGGACAGGAAACGGTGCTTTTTGTCACAGGACTCACCCGGAACAGCCATGCAGCAGCCTTTATCCGGGAGTATGGATGTGACCCTTATTTTGCCTGCAGCGAGAAGCTTCTTTACCGGAAACAGGAGAAGAAACTTCAGGAAGAATGTGAGTCGCTATTAAAAATATGAATGATCCCTTAACGAATACTTATGACTGAAAAGGGCCTGGCGTCTTGACAGGAGGGCTTCAGTGGTGATACGGTAACGGTGTCGAAAACAAAAACCAAATAACCGAATGATGAGGTGTGAGAACATGCAGGAATTAAAACCAATCAAAGAAGGTAAAGTACGTGAGATCTATGACAATGGCGACAGTCTGATCATGGTTGCAACAGACCGTATCAGCTGCTTTGACGTAATTCTGAATAACGAAGTTACAAAGAAAGGTGCTGTACTGACCCAGATGTCCAAATTCTGGTTTGACATGACTGAGGACATTCTTCCAAACCACATGATTTCTGTAGATACCAAGGATATGCCGGAGTTTTTCCAGCAGGAGAAATTCGAAGGAAAATCCATGATGTGCCGTAAACTGAACATGCTGCCGATCGAGTGTATCGTACGTGGATACATCACAGGAAGCGGCTGGGCAAGCTACAAGGAGAACGGTACTGTATGCGGCATCAAGCTTCCGGAAGGCCTGAAGGAATCCGACAAGCTGCCTGAGCCGATCTACACACCATCTACCAAGGCTGAGATCGGTGACCACGATGAGAATATTTCTTTTGAGCAGAGTATTGATCATCTTGAGAAATACTTCCCTGGAAAAGGTCGTGAGTACGCTGAGAAACTTCGTGACAACACCATCGCTCTTTACAAAAAATGTGCAGAGTACGCGCTCAGCAAGGGAATCATCATTGCAGATACAAAATTCGAGTTTGGTCTTGATGAGGACGGCAACATGGTCATCGGTGATGAGATGCTGACACCGGACAGCTCCCGTTTCTGGCCGGCAGAAGGCTATGAACCAGGACATGGCCAGCCATCTTTTGATAAACAGTTTGCACGTGACTGGCTGAAAGCCAATCCGGATAACGACTGGACACTTCCGCAGGAGATCGTGGACAAGACCATCGAGAAATATCTCCAGGCATACAAAATGCTCACAGGCAAAGAACTGGACTGAAAATAACAGCAGCTCTGAAATAGAACATACCTTACAAACCGCTTCGGACGCCCATTCCGAGGCGGTTTTCTTTCTATATAAAATTATGATAAAAACAAAACGGTTGCAAGAAAACAGAGGGGTATTTATAATAAATACAGAAACCAGGCAATCCTGACAGATCGAAGGAGAGTGATTATGAGCAGGAAAGACAAGGAAAAAAAGAAAAAAACAACAGGAGATTATATCCTCACTTTTGTACTGATTGCAGCGATCTGCGTATTCTGCTATGCAGCTTTTAATTTGTATCATATCTATACAGAATATAAAAAGGGTACAGATGAGTATAACAGTATTTCGGAAATGGCAGTAACAGAGCGTGATCCGGATAATACAGAAGATCTGGGACAGCCGGAGAATCAGCCGACAGCTCCCATAAGTATTGATTTTGCGTCACTTAAGAGTATTAATGATGATGTAATTGGCTGGATTTACATGGAAGCACTGCCGCAGATCAGTTATCCGGTGGTACAGGGCGAAGATAACAATACGTATCTGCATCAGACATATGAGAAAAATTATAATTTTGCAGGAACCATCTTTATTGATTATGAAAATAAAAGAGATTTCAGTGACTGCAATACGCTGGTGTATGGCCATAATATGAAAAATGGTTCCATGTTTGGAATGCTGAAGAAATACAGAGCTGATGAGACGCTTTACAATACCAGTAAATATTTCTGGATTCTCACTCCGGAGAAGAATTACCGATATGAGATTATTGCGGCATATACCACTTCTGTAAACAGTGAGACGTATACGTTGTTTAAAGGGCCTGGCAGCGAATTTCTGGAATATGAAAAAAAGATGCTTCAGAATTCCGAGATCCAAACAGATGCCAGTGCAGAAGATGCAGATGTGAAGGACAAAATTGTTACATTGTCCACCTGTACCGGAAACCAGGCAACCCGTTTTGTAGTACAGGGGAAACGGGTGAACGCAGTGGATCCGCAGTAGATTTTTTTCTGCACAACAAAAATAAACGGGAGGAAGAACGATATGGGAAATGAAATCGAAACATTACAGAAAATCATTGATGAGAGTGATAATATCGTGTTTTTTGGTGGAGCGGGAGTTTCCACAGAAAGCGGGATCCCGGATTTTCGAAGCCAGGACGGGCTGTATAACCAGAAATATGATTACCCGCCGGAGACGATCTTAAGCCATACGTTTTTTATGCACAGACCTGAAGAATTTTTTAAATTTTACAGAGATAAGATGCTTTGCGATACGGCAAAGCCCAATGCGGCACATCTGAAACTGGCAGAGCTGGAGCAGGCAGGAAAGCTGAAGGCTGTAATTACCCAGAATATTGACAATCTTCATCAGATGGCCGGGAGCAAAAAAGTCCTGGAGCTTCACGGCAGTGTTTACCGCAATCACTGTGTGAAATGCGGGAAATCCTATGATTTCAAGTATATGAAGGAGTCGGAGGGAGTTCCGAAGTGTACCTGTGGTGGGATCATCAAACCGGATGTGGTTCTCTATGAGGAAGGGTTGGATGACTACACGATCCAGGAGTCCGTAAGAGTGATTTCGGAGGCGGATGTGCTGATCATCGGAGGAACATCCCTGGCGGTGTATCCGGCAGCAGGACTGATCGATTATTTCAGGGGAAATCATCTGGTGGTGATCAACAAGGCACCGACACCGAGAGACAAATATGCGGATCTTCTTATTAAAGAACCGATTGGCAAGGTGTTCTCTCAGATCCGGGTCTGACAAATTTCATAGCAGTTATCCGGTGCAGAGCTGCGTAGCGAATGCGGATGTTTTTATCCGTTTGGATAAAATATCCGGAAAAAATAAAAACGAGGAGTACCAAATGGGATTAAATTATGAAGTAGGAGATATTGTCACACTGAAGAAGGCACACCCCTGTGGCAGCAAAGAATGGGAAATCCTCCGTGTAGGAGCGGATTTCCGTCTGAAATGCATGGGCTGCGGACATCAGATCATGGTGGCACGCAAGCTTGTGGAGAAAAATACACGAGATTTGAAAAAATTCGAAAAAAATTAAATTTATGCTTTACATCACGGGAAAGATATGCTAGAATCAACAATCGTGATATATTTCATATCCTTGCTCTTTGACAGGCAAAGGGCCAAAAGACCATAAGGAGGTTAAGACAAGCATGAACAAGTACGAGTTAGCATTAGTTGTGAGCGCTAAGCTTGAGGACGAAGCACGTGACGCTGTAGTTGAGAAAGCAAAAAGCTACATTACACGTTACAACGGCGTGATCACAGAAGTTGAAGAATGGGGTAAGAAGAAATTAGCTTACGAGATTCAGAAAATGCATGAAGGCTTCTACTATTTTATTCAGTTTGAAGCAGATTCTCAGTGCCCAGCGGAGATCGAGAGACATGTCCGCATCATGGACAATGTATTAAGATACCTGGTTGTCAAGAAAGAGGCATAATTTTTGCAGCGGATTTTCGAAAACACCATTAAGAACCTGTTCAGTTAAGTGAAATCTGAAATTATAAGAGAGGTAGAACGATGAACAAAGTAATATTAATGGGACGCTTGACAAGAGATCCTGAGGTAAGATATTCCGCAGGAGAAAATGCCCTGGCAATCGCCAGATATACACTGGCAGTTGACCGCAGATTCCGTCGTGACGGAGAGGCAAGTGCAGATTTTATCAACTGTGTTTCTTTCGGACGTACAGCAGAGTTTGCGGAAAAGTATTTCAGACAGGGACTGAAAATTGCAGTTACGGGACGTATCCAGACAGGAAGTTATACGAACCGCGAAGGACAGAAGGTTTATACGACAGATGTTGTTGTTGAGGATCAGGAGTTTGCTGAGAGCAAAGCATCAAGCGACAGCTATGCAGCATCTCATCCGAGAACAGAAGCAGCACCTGCACCGTCTATGCCGAGTCCGAGCGCAGCAAGCGCCGACGGCTTCATGAATATTCCGGATGGAATTGATGAGGAGCTGCCGTTCAACTAGAACATCTGATCAAGACAGATGAGACGAATAAGATAGGAGGAAACAATCATGGCTTACAATAGAGGCGAGAGACCAGATTCTCCGATGAAGAGAAGAGGCGGACGCAGAAGAAAAAAAGTTTGTGTATTCTGCGGTAAAGAGAATAACGAGATCGATTACAAGGATGTAGCAAAGTTAAGAAAGTATGTTTCCGAGAGAGGTAAAATTCTCCCGAGAAGAATTACAGGTAACTGCGCGAAACACCAGAGAGCACTGACAGTTGCTGTTAAGAGAGCACGTCATATGTCCCTGATGCCATACGTTCAGGACTAATTCCGATCATCCACAGGGTCGTTGTCAGACAGATGAGCAGTCATCTGAATGACAGCGGCCCTGTTTTTTGTTTTCGGTGATAATAAAAAATTATAAAAAAAGAAGCTGTTGCTGGCTGCAGGAGGAGTAATGATGGTGGATCGTCAGATATAACAGATTTTATCATAACTATGGAATTATAATAAGAAATCTGGTATAATAATAGATAACTTGTGGTTTTTATTACGTTGAGAACAGGAAAAAGCAATGAACAACAAAGTCAAATTTAAAGGGGCTATGAAACACTTCATGCGCTGGCCACTGTATCTTTCGGTTCTGGTGGTGCTGCTGGATCTGCTGGTGTTTATTGTAAGTGTGAAGGCCGGAATTCTGGTGTCTGTAGGTACTGTTATTTATATTTTTATCGCAGTACAGCTTTTCCGATATCACAAACCGCTGATCATCAATGACATGATCGCATTTGCCAATCAATATGATGTGGTGGAAAAGAGGATGCTGGAAGAACTGGCGCTTCCCTATGCCATTATGGACATGGAAGGCCGAATGATCTGGTCCAACCGTATTTTTTCGGAGATCACGGGCAGAGATCAGTTCTATAAAAAAAATATCAGCACAGTTTTTCCGGACATTACTCCGGACAAGCTCCCGGTGGCCGATGAGCTGGAAATTTCCGAGATGAGTACACATTTCGGGGACCGGATCTACCGGGTATCCATGCAGAGGGTGACTATGGGAGAAGTGGTGAGTCATGCAGATATTCTGGAGGATATGTCCCAGAATGTCAGTCTGATTGCCATGTATCTTTATGATGAGACAGAGCTTAAGGAATACATTCAGAAGAATGAAGACAATAAGCTTGTGGTGGCGCTGGCTTATCTGGATAATTATGAGGAAGCTCTTGAGAGCGTGGAGGATGTGCGGAGATCTCTTCTGATTGCATTGATCGATCGTAAGATCACGAAGTATTTTTCCAACTTTGACGGCCTTGTGAAAAAGCTTGAGAAAGATAAATATCTTCTGATCATGCGCCAGAGTTCGCTGGAAACTTTGAAGGAACAGAGATTCCATATTCTGGATGAGGTGAAGACTGTTAACATCGGAAATGAGATGGCAGTAACCTTAAGTATTGGAATAGGTCTGAATGCTTCCACTTATATTCAGAATTATGAGTATGCCAGAATTGCTATTGAGATGGCACTGGGACGTGGCGGCGATCAGGTAGTAATCAAAAATGGCAATAATATCACCTACATTGGCGGCAAGGCTCAGCAGATGGAGAAGTCCACCCGTGTGAAGGCCCGTGTGAAAGCTCAGGCACTGAAGGAATTTATGAGCACCAAGGACCGTGTGGTCGTTATGGGCCATAAGATCACCGATGTGGATGCGCTGGGAGCAGGAATTGGTATTTATCGTGCAGGTAAGACTCTTGGCAAGCCGGTGCATATTGTAATTAACGATCCGACAACATCCATCCGTCCACTGATGAGTGGCTTTATGGAGAATCCGGACTATGAGCCGTCCATGTTTGTGGACAGCAACCAGGCCAAGGAGTTGGTCGATAACAATACGGTAGTAATCGTGGTGGACACCAACAAACCAAGTTATACGGAGTGCCAGGATCTTCTCTATATGACAAAGACCATCGTGGTACTGGATCATCACCGCCGTGGCAGTGAGGTGATCCAGAACGCAGTTCTTTCCTATGTGGAGCCATATGCATCTTCAAGCTGCGAAATGATCGCGGAGATCCTGCAGTATTTTGCGGATGGGCTGAAGCTTCGCAGCATTGAGGCGGACTGTATTTATGCGGGTATCATGATAGATACCAACAACTTTACAACAAGGGCAGGTGTACGTACCTTTGAGGCAGCGGCATTCCTGCGAAGATGCGGGGCGGATGTGACACGTGTACGTAAGATGCTCCGTGACAATATTGATTCCTATAAGGCAAGAGCGGAGGCTGTCCGTACTGCTGAGATCTACCGGGATTATTTTGCCATTGCAAGATGCCCAAGTGAAGGTCTGGAAAGCCCTACTGTTGTAGGTGCACAGGCGGCCAATGAGCTTCTTAACATTGCCGGAGTCAAGGCATCTTTTGTTCTTACCAGCTATAATAACGAGGTTTACATCAGTGCCAGAGCCATTGACGAAGTCAATGTCCAGGTTATGATGGAACGAATGGGCGGCGGCGGACATCTGAATATTGCCGGCGCACAGGTGAAAGACACCATGGATGAGACCGAGAGAATGCTGAAAGAAATTATAGACCAGTTATATCAGGAAGGGGACAAATAGAAATGAAAGTAATTCTTCTGGAAGATGTAAAATCCCTGGGAAAAAAGGGACAGATCGTAAATGTAAGTGACGGATATGCAAGAAACATGATCCTGCCGAAAAAACTTGGTGTTGAGGCTACCTCCAAGAACCTCAATGATCTGAAACTCCGTAAGGCAAATGAGGAAAAGGTTGCACAGGAGAACCTGGACGCTGCCAGGGCATTTGCAGAGGAGCTTTCCACAAAAGAGATCATCCTGACCCTGAAAGTGGGCGAGGGTGGAAGAACATTTGGTTCTGTATCCTCCAAGGAAATCTCAGAGGCAGCCAAGAAACAGCTGAATCTGGATATTGATAAGAAAAAACTTCAGCTGGAGAATCCGATCCGTAATCTGGGGGTTACCAACGTTCCGGTACGTCTCCATCCAAAGGTAACCGGAAGTCTCAAGGTCTGGGTAAAAGAGGCGTAATCAATGGAAGAGGCACTGATCAAGAGGATTCTTCCTCACAGTATTGAGGCAGAGCAGTCAGTGATCGGTTCCATGATTCTGGACCGTGATGCGATTCTTGTGGCTTCTGAGATTCTGACCAGTGATGATTTCTATCAGAAACAGTATGGTATTATCTTTGATGCCATGGTAGAACTCTGTAATGAAGGACAGCCGGTAGATCTGATCACGTTGCAGAACCGTCTCAAGGAGAAAGAACTCCCGCCGGACATCAGCAGTATGGAATATGTCCGTGATCTGATTGCTGCAGTTCCTACCTCTGCCAATGTAAAATATTATGCCAATATTGTCAGTGAAAAGGCAGTTCTCCGCCGGCTGATCCGGACTACGGAAGAAGTCGCCAATGCCTGCTATCTGGAAAAAGACAGCACGGAGACCATTCTTGAGGAATCCGAAAAAAAGCTGTTCAACATCCTGCAGAGAACAAACGGCAGTGATTATGTACCGATCCAGCAGGTTGTATTAAATGCAGTCAGCAACATTGAGAAGGCTTCCAAGCTGAAAGGTTCGGTAACCGGAATTCCAACCGGATTTGTAGATCTGGATTATAAGACCTCCGGTATGCATGCGTCCGATCTTGTACTGATTGCGGCGCGACCTTCCATGGGAAAAACGGCATTTGTACTGAATATTGCTCAGTATATGGCGTTTCGTAAAGATGTGACTGTGGCGATCTTCAGTCTGGAGATGTCCAAGGAGCAGCTGGTGAACCGTCTTCTTGCCATGGAGTCTCATGTGGATTCCCAGAATCTTCGTACCGGAAATCTGAAAGATGAAGACTGGACGAAACTGGTGGAAGGCGCAGATATTATCGGTGGTTCCAATCTTATTATCGACGATACCCCTGGAATTTCCATAGCGGAGCTTCGGTCCAAATGCAGGAAATATAAGCTGGAGCACAATCTTGGAATCATTATGATCGATTACCTGCAGCTGATGAGCGGAAGCGGAAAATCCGACTCCAGGCAGCAGGAGATCTCCGATATTTCAAGATCTTTGAAAGCACTGGCAAGAGAGATCGATGTGCCGGTGATTGCGTTATCCCAGCTGAGCCGAGCAGTAGAACAGAGACCGGATCACAGGCCAATGCTCTCCGACCTTCGAGAGTCCGGAGCTATTGAGCAGGATGCGGATGTGGTCATGTTCATCTACCGAGACGATTATTACCACAAAGATACCGAGAAGAAAGATATTGCGGAGATCATCATAGCCAAGCAAAGAAACGGCCCCATCGGAACCGTAGAACTGGTATGGCTGCCAAGATACACCCAGTTTGTAAACATGAAAAAGTAGAGCCGCGCAGACGGAAAAATGAAATGCTGTCAGGATGAACACTTGTATTTAGCCTGACAGCATTTTGTTTTTCCGGCTATAGGGCGAAGCCCCACATCGAGCGGCCTTCGGACGCGAGATGTGCAGCACGGCGGAGTTCCGTATGTCAAGCAATCTCTGCTGATAAGTCACATCCGGTAAAATTATGTCAACCGATTCTTCTTGCCATTTCCAGACCCCATGGGTTATACTGTAGACAGCAACAGTGAATCTCTACACAAGGGGGCGTTCACGATGGAGAAAAGATACACGGTGAGACAGGCTGTAACAATGACAGGCGTGAAATCTTATGTTCTGCGGTACTGGGAGGAAGAACTGGATCTTCGGATCGGGCGCAATGAACTGGGACACCGCTATTATACACCGTTTGATATCCAGCTTTTTCTTAAAATAAACGAGTTGAAAAATAGAGGCCTTCAGCTGAAAGCAATCCGCACACTGATTCCTCAGGAAGCGAGAAATACGCATACATCAGATCTTGCGGAAGCCGGTACCGAAATTCTGGACGGAGAAGCAGTTGAGATTGAAGATATTCCGATAAGAGCTCCGGAAGAGGCCGAAGAAATGTTTGAGGAGAAACAGGAGACGGAAACGGCAAAAGTAAAAGAGAACGGCGAGGATAATAAAAAGATCCTGGAATTTCAGGAAATTCTGGAACGTCTGATCCATGAGGAAATGCAGAGGAAAAAAGAAGGAGAATACCGGTGTCGTTCACTGGATGAGGCTATCCGAAAGAAGCAGCAGGCAAGAAGAGAAGCGGCAGCTTCCTGTGAGGGAAAAAAGAATAAAAGAAACAGAAAAGGCTGCCGGTAAACCGGCAGCCTCATTCATTACGGTAGCTTGTTAAGCTAATGGTGCATTACTCAGCAGAGATAGCACCAACTGGACAGGCCTCAGCGCATGTTCCACAGTCAACGCAAGCGTCTGCATCGATCATGTAATGCTCATCTCCCTGAGAAATAGCCTCGTTCGGGCACTCACCCTCGCATGTTCCACAGCTAACGCACTCGTCAGAAATTACATATGCCATAATTGATATCCTCCTTTAAAATGGTGTATTGTATGTATCCCCTACCAGGGATTCTATTCCCATTCTAATATATCTGTTTAAAGAATACAAGTACAAATTTATATACAAAATAAAAATAAGGAAACCAAGGTAATACGATAAGGAAAGGGATGAGGAAAGCGTTGATTCCGGCCAGGTTTCGTATTATAATAACAGAACGGAATGGAAACATCAGAAACATTTCGATAAATCAGTAAAGGAGAATACAATCATGGCAAAGGTTACAAAGAGCATGCTGATCGGAGAACTTCTCACAGTAGATCCGAATATTGCACCAATCCTGATGAGAGCAGGAATGCATTGCCTTGGATGCCCGTCTTCTCAGATGGAGTCTCTGGAAGAGGCAGCTATGGTTCATGGACTGGACGCTGACGTTCTCGTAGCACAGATCAATGATTTTCTTGGTGAGTAAGCAGCATCTGCTGTTTTACTGAAAAAAAAGACCGCTGTTGGAAATATGGATCAATCTAAGCAAGGATGATCGTATTTCTGACAGCGGTTTATTTTTTTATTTAAAGTTCGAGAAGTTTCTGAAGTGCATTCTCCGCAATCAGGGTGCCATGTTCCCGAAGGTAGGCTTCCCCGGCAGGAGTAAATGCACGGCCAACTCCATACTCAGAAAGAATGTTGCATACTTTGTTGAATTCTTCCGGTGTGCAGTCAGACTGGTGAAGAACCAGCTGATATCCTCCGTCTTCCCCTTCACGGTAAAGAGTATTGTTTCCGGTAAAGAAACCGTTCATTCCATGAGAAGCGGCGATGACATCGTCAAGTCCTGGGAAGGAATACAGACGGATCAGCCGTATAGAATTCTCGGAAGTCTGTGAAGCGTCCGGGTTTTCCGGATTCTGTGCTGCTGGTTCAGATTTCTTTTCTTCCGGTTTCTGTGGGAGATTTTTGAGTTTGGATTCGCAGAGCTTCTGGAAAATATCAATGATATTATCGGCTCCATCGATCTCAACAGTATCTGCTGGTTTATTTCCTTTAAAAGGAGCAAATTTGGAAAAACGGGTATCCAGTTCTTCCGGATCTTCCACCTTGGTGATGATGAGGATGACGCTTTCTGCGCTTACGGGGATCGCTTCGATCATCAGCGGAATGTTATCAGCTTCAAAACCAAACTGTATCTGAGCCTGCTGCATCATGTCACGGAAGAGCCGTTTGGCTTTCTCGGTACCGTAAGCAAGTTCACTGATACGGATCTGATGGCTGTCCAGATCTTCCTTCGTCAGTGTGCAGCGGATCTGATTGTCGTTGATCTTTTCTATTTTCATATAATCACATCCTATGGTCAATAAATTTAATCTTTTACATACTGTATTATATAACAGCTATACACAAGATGTAAAGATGCATATCAATGGGAAAAAAGAAAATTCCGGGATAAAAATAAAAAAAATTTTATAATTGAACAAAAGGCTTGCATCTGAAAAGAAAAAAGGTATAATAAAAACAGAAAAGCTGCAAGATCTGTAAAAGCAGTAAGAGAACAAAGATAACTTAAAGTCATACTTTTTCTGAAGATAAATTTCTGTGTAAAACTCATCGGCGATTCTGCCATAACACAGAATAAGAAATTTCCCCCTTTTAATTTTTTATATATTACAACGGGATCTGTGCAGCTTTTCATGAACCATTGCTGGTGTTTTCTGAAAATCAAACCAGGAAAGGAGGTCGGGATACGGAAAATATATCACGGGTAAAAAAGAATCCTGCAAAGGCACTCCGTAAAGAACTTGAGATTTACCGGGAAAAAGGTGTTTCTCTTTATCTGAACGGAGAACCAAGCACTCCGAAAAAAATTGCAAAAGCCTGTCAGATTGCGGAAGATGGAGTCTATATGCGGGATTATACAGAAGATGAAGAAGGGCATATCGCCTGTGTAAGCTTTGATTTTATCCGAAAATGTTAAGGATCGATACGAAAGAGAAAGCGGTTCCCCGGAAAGAAAAAGTTCCCCTGAACTCATACATACCATGTGGGGAACCGAAATTATAAATAAAGTGTAAAAAAATATTAAATGTCGATTTTTGTAACGAAATCCAGAGGAAATATGTTATAATAAAAAAAATTGTGACATTCTATACCGAAAGGAAAAAAATAATGATAAAAAAACATATGCCGGTTTTTGTGGTATGTCTGTTGATTGTTCTGGTTTCTCTTATCGGAGGGGCTGTATACGGAATTAACAAGTTGATACCAACCAGCAAACAGATGGATCTGACGGAATATTATGGTCAGAATGCAGATGGAGAAGCTGCATTGATACTTGGAACACAGAAACTGGAGCAGAAAGCTTTGTTTTCGGGAAACGATGTATATCTTCCACTGGATGTAGTAAGCGGATATCTGAATCAGAGATATTACTGGGACAGCGAAAATAAGAAGATTCTGTATGCAACGCCAACCAGTCTTACAGAGGAAGCGGCATCAGAGCAGGCAGACGGAAATGTATGGCTGAAAGATGACACGGTTTATCTGAAACTGGATTATGTAAAAAAGTATACAGATATTGATTCCTATATATATGAAGATCCTGCAAGGGTAGCGATACAGTATAAATTCAGCAATATACAGACAGTAACTGTAAAGAAAGATACAGCAATCCGGTATCGCGGCGGGATTAAGTCAGAAATTCTTACAAAAATCCCTAAAGATACGGTCCTTAGGCTTCTGGATGAAGGAGAGGACTGGGATCAGGTAGCGACTGATGACGGTTATATCGGCTATATTCAGAAAAAAAAGGTAAGCAGTGCGGATACCACAAATTATGAGAGAGATTTTAAGGCGGAAGCATATTCTTATCTTACCATGGATGAACCGGTAAATATGGTATGGCATCAGGTTACCAGTACAGACGCCAACAGCTATTTTGCAGATGCCGTGCAGAATATGACGGGAGTGAATGTGATTTCACCGACCTGGTTTTCTGTCTCTGATAATGACGGAAATGTATCAAGCCTTGCGTCCGGAGAATACGTTATGCAGGCGCATGAAAAAGGCCTGAAAGTCTGGGGATTGGTAGATAACTTCAGTGAAAATATGAGTACAACGACGGTACTTTCCAAAACCAGTTCCAGACAGAATCTGGAGAATCATTTGGTCACATATGCACTGAAATCCGGCCTGGATGGAATTAATATTGATTTTGAGTCCTTAAGTGAAGATGTGGGAATTCATTTCCTTCAGTTTCTGAGAGAACTTTCCATTCAGTGTCATGAGAACAATCTGGTACTTTCTGTGGACAATCCGGTACCTGAGGATTTCACAAGCCATTATGATAGAACCGAACAGGGTAAAGTTGTGGACTATGTGATTATTATGGGATATGACGAACACTATGTTGGTTCGGATGCCGGTTCCGTGGCATCACTTCCATGGGTGGAGCAGGGAGTTAAAGATACCCTTGCAGAAGTTCCGGCCAAGAGAACCATCCTTGCTATTCCATTCTATACAAGGCTCTGGAAAACGACAGATGGTGGTGCTCTTACCAGTGAGGCGATCGGAATGGATCAGGCACAGCAGGTAATCAGTGAGAATGGAGCAGAGACTTACTGGGACAAGACTACAAGTCAGAATTATGGAACCTACGAAGGTGATGGGGCTACATACCAGATCTGGCTGGAAGATGCACAGTCTGTTGCAGAAAAAGTAAAACTGATCAGCAAATATGAACTTGCTGGTGTGGCAGAATGGAAACTCGGATTTGAAAACAGTGGAATCTGGAGTGTAATAACAGAAAACCTGTCATAAACAGAAAAAAATATTATACGACACAATGATAAAAACATCCCCGGCAACATATATTAAAATAAATATGCCGGGGGTGCTTTGCGTTGAAAAAGCATTATGTAGAGCTTGGTATGGCAGTGCTCATGCTGGTCTGTTTTTATATTTTGTCCAGGGAGGCAGCAGAAACAGCAGGAAAACTTGCGGATGTATCCGGAAATATAAAAAACAGCCAGGTGATTCTGATTGATGCCGGGCACGGAGGTGTGGACTCCGGGATGGTTGGTGTCAATGATCTGAAAGAAAAGGGCATTAATCTGGAAATCTCCATGAAATTAAAAGCGATTCTGGAGAAAAAAGGATTTGCAGTAGTGATGACAAGAGAAGAAGACAGGGGCCTTTATGAAGAGAATACAAAGAATATGAAGGCACAGGATCTGCAAAATCGCATTGCAATGATTCAGAAATATTCTCCGGTACTTTCGGTAAGCATTCATCAGAACAGTTACAGCGATCCACAGGTAAAAGGTCCGCAGGTATTTTATTATGAAGATTCAAAAAAGGGGAAGGAACTTGCACTTTCCATTCAGGAGCAGATGAATGATCAGCTTTCTGTTGCACGGCCAAGAGCTGCCAAGGGAAACCGGACGTATTATCTGCTTAAAAGAAGCAGCGGGGTAATTAATATTGTAGAATGTGGTTTCCTTACCAATCCGGATGAAGCGGCACTTCTGCAAAGTGAAGAATATCAGGAAAAAGTTGCAAATGCAGTTGCAGATGGAATTGGTACATATTTAGAGGAGCAGGAGGTGCCTGAAAAAAATTGAAAAAAATGTGAATAGTCTTTTCATAAGAAGGCGATTCTGATATACTTTACGTGAATTGAGGAGAATCCTATGTTTGGAATTATCTATCTTATATTATGTATATTAACAGGAATGGAAATGGTGGGATGTCTGTTTCCGCACCAGACAACTGAAAAAGGAAATCGGATATGGGTGATCCTTCCGGCTGCTTTTGGAACAGGTACGCTGATGCTGACATGGGCAGTGTATATTGTTTCCTGGATATTCAGTGTATGTGTGGGAACAGAACATCCTCTTTTTTATGGGAATTTATTGGTGATGCCGGCAACGGCACTGATTTTTCTGATGAATTTTTACCGGAAACGTAAGAAAGGAAAAACAGTATTTTCAGCAGGAAATATGGTTACCAGAAGATGGATCCTGAAAAAAGAAATATGTCTGTTTGTGATACTGGCGTTTTTTGTAACCTGGATTATGTTTTATGTCTTTCATATGAAAGACGGAGTGCTGTATTCCGGTTTTTCTGTATATGGTGATTATGCACCTCATACTGCAATGATGCGCTCTTTTTCAAGAGGAAATAATTTTCCTACACAGTATCCTCATTACGGAGGACAGGATGTGAAGTACCATTTTATGTTTCAGTTTCTGGTAGGAAATCTGGAATATCTGGGACTTCGGCTGGATCTGGGATACAATCTGGTAAGTATTCTGTCGCTGGTAGGATTTCTTATGGTGCTTTATGCAATCAGTTACCGGATGTTTTTCAGTTTCTGGGCAGGTGCATTTTCTCTGCTGTTCTTTTTTTTTCGGAGCGGAACTGCGTTCTGGAGATATTTGTGGGAGAATATCAGAACTGGAAATCTTATACAGGCGCTGACAGAAAATACGGTATTTATTGGATATACAACCAATGAAAACTGGGGACTCTGGAATTTTAATGTATATCTGAATCAGAGGCATCTTGCTTTTGGTCTTCTGATAGTGGCTGTGGCCATATGGATTTTTATGGACTGGGTAGAAGCAGGAAGTGGCCGTAAAGAGAAAGGAATTCTGTGGATTCGAAATTGCTTTTTTACCAGAGAAGCATGGATTTGCAGAAATGTGGATACAGCAATTCTGATGGGCTTGTTTTTGGGGCTTACTGCTTTCTGGAATGGGGCCGCACTTATTGGAGGACTTTTGATTCTGGCCGGTTTTGCGGTATTTTCCGATGGAAAGCTGGATTATGCTATCTGTGCGGCGCTGGCTGTTTTTTTCTCGGAACTCCAGTCAAAGATTTTTGTATCCGGAAGTGTTATGAGCCCTTCTCTTTACTGGGGATTTCTGGCAGATCATGCCACGGTAACCGGTGTACTTTGGTATCTGGCTCAGATCAGTGGATTTTTCTTTATTGGATTGGTTGTTGTTGCTGTCTTTCTGAAGAGAAGTGAAAGGGTAATTCTTGGAGGTTTTCTTCTTCCGATGCTGTTTGCTTTTCTGATATCACTGACTCCGGATATCAATGTGAACCATAAATATGTGATGATATCTTATGCGTTTGTTACGGTGTTCTGGGGATGGGTAGTAAGGAATATTTTTCTGTCAGGGAAAACGAAATGGAAGAAGTGGAGCTGTAAAGTGGCCTGTGTAATCTTATGTATCTGCCTGATAGGAACGGGTGTTTATGATTTTGTGGTAATTTTGCTGGATAATGATTCCGCACATCGCATGACCGTAGATATGGAAAGCAGCCTTACAGACTGGCTTTCTTCAAACCTCAAGAAAAACGATCTTCTTCTGACACCGGAATATACCATGAATGAAGTTACCATGTCAGGTGTGATGCTTTACTGTGGATGGCCTTATTATGCCTGGTCAGCAGGATACGATACAAATTACAGAGCCGGGCAGGCGGTAATGATTTACACAACAGACGATCCGCAGGTTTTGAAAACAACAGTGAAAAAGGAAAAAATCACGTACATTCTGTTTGAGGAAGATATGGAATTTGAGCAGCAGGAATGTCGTGAAGATATTATAAAGAAGACGTATCCGTTGGTTTATACGTCGGAGGATGGGAGAATAAGAGTTTATGAAACATGACAGTTTGTACATTATTATGCCTGCATATAATGAAGAAAAAAATATCGGAGCTGTGATTGAACAGTGGTATCCGGTTGTGGAAAAAATTGGAGGAGACAGCCGTCTGGTAGTTCTCAACGATGGAAGTAAGGACGGAACATATGAGAAGATCCGGAAATATCAGGAGAAATATGACCGTCTTATCGGAATTGACAAGCCCAATGAAGGTCATGGAGGAACCATTCTTAAAGGATATCATTATGCGGTTGACGCCGGAGCAGATTATGTTTTTCAGACAGATACTGACGGACAGACGCTTCCGGAGGAATTCTGGCAGTTCTGGGAAAAACGAAAAGAATGTGGTCTTCTTATCGGATACCGGAAAAAACGAGAAGATGGAATTTCAAGGCTTTTTGTGACAAGAGTTCTCCGCCTTGTGCTGTTTCTCATATTTAAAACTTGGGTAAAAGACGCGAATACTCCTTACCGGCTGATGAACGGAAAGCAGCTTAAAAAAGTACTGAAACGGATTCCGGACGGATTTTTCCTGTCCAATGTACTGATGACAGTGATCTATGAGAAACATCATCTGCATGTGGAATATATTCCTATCACCTTCCGTCCACGTCAGGCTGGAAAAAATTCTATTAATATGAAGCGAATTATAACAATAGGCAAACAGGCATTTCATGATTTCATGCGCCTGCGTCACAGAATCTGATACAGGAGGAACAGAAAGATGAAAGTAAAAATCAGGGAAATACTTCCGGAGTCAGTTGCGGCGGTGGTTCTGATCGCTCTTTCTGCCTATCTTCTTGGCGGAGATGTATGGACTTTCTGGACCTGGTGGCTTCTGGCCCTTTTTATGGGAATGATTGCAATGCCGCTGACCGGAAGACTTTTTGATGGATTTGAAGATAAAGGATGGCTTTTTTCGAAAGTTTTGGCAATTGCCATAACAGGATTTCTTACCTGGTTTCTTGTGGCGGTGGAAATTCTTCCATTTACTTTTGCATCCTGTGCGGGAGTGTCCGTATTTTGTGGGGTAATCTGTGTTATTTTGTTTCATGTACAGCAGAAACATGGAATTGAATGTATTCCAACGGGGAAAATGCACCTGATTTTCAGAGAGGAGCTTCTGTTTTTCGGTAGTTTTCTTCTCTGGACATATCTGGCAGGATTTCGTCCTCAGGCATATGGAACAGAGAAATTTATGGATTACGGATTTATGGAAGCCATGATGCGGAGCAAAACACTGCCGGCAAGGGATCTCTGGTACTCTCAGGGAACCATTAATTATTATTACGGTGGTCAGTATTTTGCAGTCTTTCTTACGAAGCTTACAGGCAGCAGAGTGGAAGTAACCTATAATCTGATGCGTACGTTTGTGGCTGCTTTTGCGTTTGTGTATCCATTTTCTCTGGTACGCCAGATGACCAAGGACAGGCTCTACGGGCGTATGAGCGGAAAGAAAAAATATCTGCCGTCTCTTGCGGGAGTGACTGCAGGCATTTCCGTTTCCATTGCGGGAAATGTACATTATATTGTCTATCGCTGTGTTCTGCCACTGATCCATAAAATACAGGGAGTGGAAGAAAGTGCCAGTTACTGGTTTCCGGATGCCACCCGTTATATAGGCTATAATCCGCTGAATGAAAGCGACAAAACCATTCATGAGTTCCCGAGCTATTCTTTTGTTCTGGGAGATCTTCACGCCCATGTGGTGAATGTGATGTTTGTGACATTTCTGGTGGGGCTTCTTTATGCGTGGTTTAAAAAAGTTCGAAACAGAGGACCGGAACCGGAAAAACAGGACCTGAGAGATTTCTGGCTCAGACAGCTTTTGATGCCGCATATTCTTCTGGCTGCAGTGCTTCTTGGAATGTTCCAGTGGACAAACTATTGGGATTTTGTAATTTATTTTGTGGTAACCGGCGGTGTTGTCCTGATTGCGAATATTATCCGTTTTGGCGGAAAAATCACCAGAATTCTTTCTGTGACTGTTTTGCAGGCTGCAGAGATTATTGTGATTTCCTATCTGGTTATTCTGCCGTTTACTCTGAAATTTGAAACGATGGTACAGGGAGTTGCACTGGCACAGCATCACTCTCTCTGGTATCAGCTTCTGATTCTCTGGGGCCTTCCGGTAGTACTGACTGTTCTGCTGATTGTTTCCATTCTTGTGGAAAAACTGAGAGGCATGAAGCATAAAAGCCTGTACAGACTTCTGGAAGCGGTTACAGTTCCGGATCTTTTTGCGGTAATTATGGGGCTTTGTGCCATCGGACTGATTATCATTCCGGAACTTGTGTATGTAAGAGATATCTATGAAAACGGAAATGCCAGAGCGAACACCATGTTCAAACTTACGTATCAGGCATATATTTTGTTTGGAATGACTATGGGCTATGGAATCTACAGAATGCTGGTAGTTTCAAGACAGAAGATCGTCAAAGTCCTTTCAGGCATAGGGCTTTTTGTGCTGATCTGGACAGTGGGATACTTTGGAAATGCAGTACATTCCTGGTTTGGGGAAGTATGGAATCCGTCAAAATATCAGGGACTGAATGCAACTACATTTCTGGAAACCGATTTTCCGCAGGATGCGGCAGCAATTCGCTGGCTGAAACAGAATATTGAGGGATCTCCGGTTGTGCTGGAAGCCAATGGTGACAGTTACAGCGGATATGAAAGAGTCTCTGCGTCGACAGGCCTTCCTACGGTACTTGGCTGGTATGTTCACGAGTGGCTGTGGAGAAACGACGTGCCGGATCTTAATCAGAAAAGTGCAGATATTCAGACTATTTATACATCCGGCGATGTGGAAACCGTGAAATCTCTTGTAAAGAAATATGACATTTCCTATATTTTTGTAGGTGGACAGGAAAAAGAAAAGTATGGTACCGATCTCAATGACAGCCTGCTTCAGAGCCTTGGAAGTATTGCCTATGTGGATGTGACATCAGGAACCTATATTGTAAAAGTAAGTGGACAGTAAAGGGATAAACAGAAATCTTCGGATGATTCGCAGGAAAGCCTGCAAAAGATTGACAATTTTTCTGTGATAACGCTATAATAGACATATTACAGGTAAATTTATGAGGAAGAATGTTGCTTCTGCGGCATTATAGCGGGAGGAGGAAGATTTATGAACAGAATTGACAGGCTTTATATGGAAATGATCCGCTATTACCAGGGTGATCCCAAACATATTCAGCATTTTGTGAAGGTACACAGTTTTTCCAGGCTGATTGGCCAGGGAGAGGGGCTGGATGAAAGCACAATGTATACATTGGAAGCTGCGGCGCTTGTCCATGATATTGGAATTAAGATCGGAATGGAAAAATATGGCCGTTCGGATGGAAAGACGCAGGAAGCAGAAGGTCCGGCAGCTGCAAGGGAAATGCTGGGGAGACTTGGCTTTCAGGAAAAGGTAATCCGAAGAGTAGAATATCTGGTAGGGCATCATCACACCTACAAGAATATTGATGGAATGGATTACCAGATTCTTGTGGAAGCAGATTTTCTTGTAAACTATTTTGAGGACGGACTTGACAGAGAACATATAAAAACAAGTGCGGAAAAGATATTTAAGACAGAAACCGGTAAAAAAATTGTAAAAGAAATGTTTTTCCCGGAAGCTTTTCAGAAGTCGGAAACCTGGGCGCAGGATGCACTGCAGGATCTGGAAGATTTTATTGAAGAGCAGGGAATTTATATCAGACAGTAATGGAGCGTAAAATGAAAGCAGAAATAGCAGTTATGACAGCGGAACATATCGATATGGATGCAATTGCCAGAGGCGGGGAAATCCTGAAAAACGGAGGCCTTGTAGCATTTCCTACAGAGACGGTATATGGTCTCGGAGGAAATGCACTGGACCCAAAAGCATCTATGAAAATATATGCGGCCAAGGGAAGGCCATCAGATAATCCGTTGATCATACATATTGCAGATATCCGTGATCTGGATAAGATTGTCACGGAGGTTCCGGAGAAAGCAAGGATTCTGGCAGAAAAATACTGGCCGGGACCGTTGACCATGATTCTTCCGAAGGCAGATATTGTACCAAAGGAAACAACCGGCGGGTTGGACAGCGTGGCAGTACGTTTTCCAAGTGACCGGATTGCACAGGAGTTGATTCTTGCGGCCGGGGGATATGTTGCAGCGCCAAGTGCCAATACTTCCGGAAGACCGAGCCCTACCACAGCAGGACATGTAGCGGAAGATCTGGGGGATGCCATTGATATGATTATTGATGGCGGACAGGTGAATATCGGACTGGAATCTACCATTGTGGATTTTACGGAAGAGGTACCGGTCGTACTACGGCCAGGATATATTTCCCTGGAAATGCTTCAGGAAACGCTGGGTGAGGTACGGATGGATAAAGGACTGATCAAACCGGACAGCAAGGTACATCCGAAGGCACCGGGAATGAAATACCGCCACTATGCTCCGAAAGCGGATCTTGCAATTGTGGAAGGCCCAACGGAACGGGTTATTGCAGAAATTGAAAAGAGAGCACTGGCTGCACAGGAGAATGGACAGACAGTAGGAATTATTGCAACGGATGAAACAAAAAGCAGATATTCACATGGTATTATAAAGAGTATTGGAAGCAGAGAGCAGGAAGAAACCATTGCACATCATCTTTATGAAGTGCTTCGTGAATTTGACAGCTGTAATGTAAGTGCCATTTATTCAGAGGCATTTTTTACACCAAGAATGGGACAGGCGATCATGAACCGCTTACTGAAAGCGGCTGGTCATAAAATTATCAACGTTGAGGAGGAAGAAAAATGATAGCACTGGGATGTGACCACGGCGGATATGAGCTGATGCAGGAGGTCAAAAAACATCTGGAAGAGAGAGGACTGGAGTATAAGGATTTTGGATGTAATGGAACAGAATCTGTAGATTATCCGGTTTATGGAAAAAAAGTTGCCGAGGCTATTGTGAGTGGCGAATGTGAGAAGGGAATTCTCATCTGCGGAACAGGAATCGGGATTTCCATCACAGCAAATAAATTCAAAGGAATCCGTGCCGCACTTTGTACGGACTGCTTTACTGCAGAAGCGACAAGACTTCATAACGATGCCAATATTCTGGCTATGGGCGGTCGTGTAGTAGGTCCGGGACTTGCTCTGAAGATTGTGGACACATTCCTGGATACACCGTTTTCCGGTGATGAGCGTCATATCAGAAGGATCAACATGATCGAGGATTAAGCTTATGGATAAAAAAGGACAGAAACGTAAGGATTATCTTTCCTGGGATGAGTATTTTATGGGAGTGGCCATGCTTTCCGGCATGCGTTCCAAGGACCCGCATTCACAGGTAGGTGCCTGTATTGTAAGTGAAGATAACAAGATCCTGTCAATGGGATATAATGGATTTCCAAAAGGCTGTTCCGACGATGTGTTTCCGTGGGGAAGAGAAGGGGAACCTCTGGATACCAAATATCTTTATGTGACGCACAGTGAGCTGAATGCCATTCTGAATTACAGAGGCGGAAGTTTGGAAGGAGCCAAGCTTTATGTGTCACTTTTTCCATGTAACGAATGTGCCAAGGCAATTATTCAGGCAGGAATCAAAACGGTAGTATATGACTGCGATAAATATGCAGATACCCCTTCCGTGATTGCATCCAAAAAGATGCTGGATGCAGCCGGGGTACGGTATTATAAATATAACCGGACAGACCGGGAGATTACGATCAGGGTATAAAAAACAACAGAAATAAGAGAAAACAGCAGCTTCGGCCTGATGCATCATCAGGATCCAAACTGCTGTTTCTTTTTTTATAAATGTTCAGGAGTGGGTTTCATCCGGTCCGGATAAAGCTGCGGGAGATATCTTCTGGGGAAAACTTAAGCATACTTTAAAAAGATCGCCATCCAGATAGAGATTAAAAGTTCCACCCTGAAGCTGCGTCAGGCTCTGTGCAATGGATAATCCAAGACCACTGCCCTCCGTGTTCCGGGCAACATCACCACGGATAAAACGTTCGGTCAGTTCTTCTGCAGGAATGTTTAAAGGCTGTGCGGAAATATTTTTTAAAGTAAAGATGACCCGATTATTTTTCAGAAGGACTTCCGCATAGACTCTTGTATTTTCCATGGCATATTTCAGAACATTTCCGAAAAGATTTTCAAGGATACGCCACATCCGTCTGCCATCGGCAAAAATCATGGCAGGAGTATCCGGAAAATGTGTCATCAGTGTCAGATGCCGGTCTTCCAGGCGTTCTTCAAATTCTCCCATTACCTGATAAAGCATTTCTACAAAGTTCAGGTCTGCCATTTCCAGAGACAGGTTTCCGGTACTTGCTTTGGATGCTTCCACAACATCTTCCGTCAGGCTTTTCAGACGGTGGGACTTGGAATCCAGAATGTCCAGATACTTCAGAACTTCCTGGTCCGTGAAATTTTTTCTTTTCAGAAGATCTACATAGTTGATGATGGAAGTCAGAGGCGTTTTCAGATCATGGGAAACGTTGGTGATGAGTTCCGTTTTCAAACGTTCGTCTTTCAGACTTTTTTCTACAGCAGCATCAAGGCCGTCGCCAATTCGGTTGATGTACTGCGCCATTTCTTTCTGGTCCCCACGAAGCTTTTCTTCCGGGATCTTGTAAGTGAGTTCCCCGTCTGTGATCCGTTTCAGGCCATCAAGGAGAAGTTCCCGTCCAAGAGCAATTTTGTAGACAAAGAAAAGAGCGCCCAGATCCAGAAGAAAAAGCAGTAAAAACATCAAAAACCAGCCACCGGATGCAGGAATCAGGACACTGAAGAAAAACTCAAGGAACAGAAATACGCCAAGTTCTATTACCATGCGGATTCTGCTGATGGTGTTTCTGGAGAAAAACTCGATCAGTTTCCCGGCTTTGTGCAGGCACAGACGGAGGAATTTCAGGCATCTGCGAAGGAAGCTGTTTTTCCACAGAGTGTGCGCTTTGATCCTGCGGACCAGGCTTAAATAACCAATCCAGAACATACAGGAGATCAGGAAAATCGTGATCCCGATGATGATCATGGAAGCGATATGATTATTGGTAGCATATTGCAGATTCAGCCCTGTAGTTAATATACCAAGTGTCGGGATACATACAAGCCCTGCCGCTATTTCAGTATCAATCCGGTCAAAAAAGTTCAGCTCCGGCTGTATATTGCCAGTACTGCCCTTATCAGAATTCCTTTTTCCTGTATGGACTGTAAGCCAGATAAAATCCATGAGAAAGAGCAGAAAACTGATCACAGCGACTACTGCAGCCGGAATAAATAAAGTACGGTAAGTCTGGAAATACTGTCTGGCAGTTTTTACGGAATCCGCTACAGGAAGGCTGGTGTCATCAATCCAGGCCAGAAAACTGCAGTTTTCATCGTATGTGGAGTTTCGAAGAAGATTGATCCAGCTTTCAATGGAAGAACTCGGCTCAGAGGAAAGATTCAGGTTGGTAAGACCACTCTGAGCATCTTTCTCGGTTTTTGCAGTGTCATTAACATCCAGGAGCACATAAGGCTTTTTGTTCGAAAAACCGGAAATGTGAGTCAGATCGGAAGTGTAGCCGGCATCTGTGTTTGTGAAGATATCTTTTGTGCTGTTATCTGTATAGGCGTAGCGGATATTGGAGCTGCCGCTGTTGTATTCATTCAGTGCCTGGGCAGCAGCTGTCCAGTTGGAAAAAAGCTCTCGGGCATTATCCAGCTGTTCAAAAGCATCGGTCAGGGTTCCCTTGAAATTCCTGGTTTGGGATGAGGTGGAATTCATATAGTCCAGGAGGCTGTCGTAGCCTTCCGGTGTACAGGGAATTTTGAAGACCGGAGTAAGCATATCTGCCACATCTGTGTAAACGATATTTCCATTTTTGCCGGTAATGCTTTCAAGAGGCTCCATTTCCCGGATGCCGCTGGCTGCATATTCTGCTTTTAAAGAAGAAAGAACCCGATCTGTCCAGTCATTCTGGGAAATTCCTTCGGATTTCAGAGCGCCTTGCAATGCATTCAGCTGCAGGGTGCCATCTTCCAGGGCTTTGGAAAAATCGGAATAATACATATATTGGGTTTTGCCTTCCGGGGTGGTGAGGCCTAAGACGATCCAGTCATCATCGGAATTTATGCTCTGCAGGCTCCATTCCTTAAGATCGTTGAAGGAGTAGGCAAGACCGGAGGTGTTTTTGAAGGAAAGAGAATCTCCGTTGTAAAGTTCTCCAAGATCAATGTACGTGTTTTCATCTTCCTGATCCAGAATTTCTCTGGCCGAGATTCCGTTCAGGATAGTAGAAACTTTGGCGTAAAAATCATTGGAAAAGGCAGAAGTCTGGAAATAATCCTTTGTTCTGAGATCATTGACGGAATCCATCTGAACCCCTGCCTGGATCACCAGTGCCGCTGAAAATACCATGACCAGCGGCAGGATAAGACCAAGGACAAGAGCGGGGATCCTCATAAGAGACCGGTTTGTTCCTTCATGTTTGTTTGTACGCATAATACCCCTTTCTGAAGTACGAAGACTTCAAGTGCCGGATGGATTACCGGCTAAGCTTTTCAATTTTGTAACCCAGGCCCCAGACGACTTTCAGATAGCGCGGTTCTCTGGGATTGATTTCGATCTTTTCACGGATGTGACGGATATGTACAGCCACGGTGTTATCTGCTGCCAGGGCATCTTCATTCCAGATACTTTCATAGATCTGCGTGGTGGAAAAAACATGTCCCTGATTTTTCATGAGAAGAAAGAGAATGTTGTATTCGATGGGTGTCATTCGTACCGGTTCCCCATCTACCAGAACTTCTTTTTTGTCGTCATTTACTGTAAGGCCGCCGGTGGTATAGATATGCTCCGATGCCACCGGTGAGGCGGAACCAAGCTGTGTATAGCGGCGCAGCTGAGATTTCACTCTGGCAATCAGTTCCAGAGGATTAAAAGGTTTGGTGATGTAATCATCGGCACCGATATTAAGTCCGAGAATTTTGTCTGTGTCCTCGGATTTTGCGGACAGAATGATGATGGGAAGAGGATTGTTTTCCCGGATTTTGATGGTTGCCCGAATCCCGTCAAGATGGGGCATCATGATGTCCATGATCAGAAGATCTACTGGTTCTCTGGTAAGAATATCCAGAGCTTCCTGTCCGTCGTAAGCTTTCAGGATGTGATAGCCTTCCTGTGTAAGATAGATTTCAATTGCTTCTACGATCGCTTTATCGTCATCGCAGACAAGTATGTTAGCCACTTTTTTGTACCTCCCTGATGTTAATTAGAATAGCAGCCGGAAATTAAGACGAAAGGGGTAAATTCTTAAGATTCCATGAAATTCATTGTACTATATTAAGCGTAGCGTGTAAACTGAGAAGGGCTTGTTGACAGCTACAAGGATGTGCTAAACTATGTAAAAGGAAATGTCTTAATAACAGAAAAAGATCAGGAGAAAGTGAAGTGGAGAACGAGAAAAGCATAGATAACATAGCCGGAAAAATGATGTCCGCCTGTACACTCTGCCCAAGAGAATGCCATGTGGACCGTAGTTCCGGAAAAAAAGGTTTCTGCGGGATGGATGGGACCATTTATCTGGCAAGAGCAGCACTGCATATGTGGGAGGAACCTTGTATTTCCGGAACAAAAGGTTCCGGAGCGGTATTCTTTTCCGGATGCGGGCTGCGCTGCTGTTTCTGTCAGAATCATGATATTGCCATTGGGAGCAGAGGATTGGCGGTAAGTGTGGAAAGGCTTGGAGAAATTTTTCTGGAACTGAAAGAAAAAGGTGCTGCCAATATCAATCTGGTGACAGGTGCACATTACGTACCGCAGATTATAGAGGCACTGAAACTTGCCAGAATGCAGGGAATGGATCTGCCGGTAGTGTATAATTCCAGTGGTTATGAAAAACTGGAAACATTGAAATTGCTGGAAGGATATGTGGATATTTACCTTCCGGATTTCAAATATATGGAACCGAATCTGGCACAGAAATTTTCTCATGCACCGGACTATGTGGAAAGGGCAAAAGCCGCGATTAAAGAGATGGTACGTCAGAGTGGAAGCTGTCAGTTTGGAGAAGATGGATATATCAGGAGAGGAACCATTGTCCGCCATCTGATACTGCCAGGACATACGAAAAATTCCAGGAAAGTTCTGCGCTATCTTCATGAAACCTACGGGGAAGAGATTTACATCAGTATTATGAATCAGTATACACCGGTGAGGGAATTTGGAGAATTTAAGGAATTAAACAGAAAAGTAACAAAACGGGAATATGAAAAAGTTCTGGATGCTGCTGTAGAGATGGGAATTCAGAATGGATTTATACAGGAAGGGGAAACTGCTTCAGAAAGCTTCATTCCGGAATTCGATTACGAAGGGGTGGAAAAAAATACCCCATAAATGGAAGGAGGCCGGTACTTTCGTACCGGCGCGTATGAAAAAGAAAAATATTATAGAAAGCTCATCACCTTCTATGGCTAATAATATACAGGAAAAATGTGAAGAAAGTGTGTCTAACATTTGAAATAAATGTGAAAAAATGCGATTTATGACGCAAACATGACAAAATATGCTTGAAATATAACGATTATGCCTGTATGCAGAAAATAAAAACCGGAGAGACGGATAAAAAAGAAGTCCGTTTCTCCGGTTTTATTTTTGTCAGAATTTTTTCCAGGTTTCCCGGAGGAAAAGAATCAGAATCGGGAACAACTCCAGTCGTCCGGCAAGCATGTCAAAAGAGAGAACCAGCTTGGACAGGGGAGAAAAGATTCCGAAGTTTCCGGTAGGGCCGATCAGGGAAAGACCGGGACCTACATTGTTTAAAGTGGTGACTACGGCTGTGAAATTTGTTACAAGATCAAATTCATCAAAACTGATGATGAAGATAGATGCAGCCATAAACATCAGATAAACGATCATATAAATATTGGTGGCACGCATAACTTCGTGAGACACCGCTTTTCCGTCCATTTTGATCTTTTTTACTGCGTTGGGGTGCAGATAAAGATGCAGTTCCTTGCGGACAGATTTTGCAAGAAGCAGAAGACGGGAAATCTTGATTCCGCCGCCTGTACTGCCGGCACAGGCACCACAGAAGGTAAGCAGTACCAGAATCGTCCTGGATACCGCAGGCCACTGGTTAAAATCTGTAGTGGCATAACCGGTGGTGGTGATAATGGAACCAACCTGGAAAAATGCCTGCTGAAGTGCTTCCCACACATTGTCAAACAGATGCCGGACGTTGAAAGTGATCATCAAGGCAGAAGCGATGATCACAAAGAAGTAGCAGCGAACCTCTTCAGATTTCAGTGCCTGAGAAAACTTCCTGGTGAGAAGAAGAAAATAGACATTGAAGTTAACGCCAAACAGGATCATAAAGATGGTGATGACGATCTGAATATATAAGCTGTAGCTTCCCATACTGTCAGCTTTGATTCCGAAGCCTCCGGTTCCTGCAGTTCCAAATGCCGCACAGAGACTGTCGTAAAGAGGCATCCCGCCAAGAAGCAGAAGGATGATCAGTGCAACAGTGAGTGCAATGTAGATCTTGTATAGGATCTTGGCAGTTGACTGGACTTTTGGAAGAAGCTTTCCTACGGAAGGACCAGGGCTTTCTGCCTTCATAAGGTTCATATGATAGCCACCTGCCAGGGGCAGCAGTGTCAGGATAAATACCAGAACCCCCATACCGCCGATCCAGTGGGAAAAGCATCTCCAGATGTTGATGCAGTAAGGCATCTGTGTCGGATCAGAAAGGATACTGGAACCGGTTGTGGTAAAACCGGAAACGATCTCAAAAAAAGCATCGATCGGATCGGGGATAGCTCCGCTGAGTACAAAAGGTACAGCGCCGACAATACTGAAAACGATCCAGCTTAAGGCAGTGGTAACAAGACCTTCACGGGCGTAGAATGCCTTTTTGGAGGGCTTGCGGCTGACCAGAGGAACACCGATGGCCAGACATGCCAGGATTGTGATCAGGAAGGCAATACCGGATTTTTCGCGGTAGATAAGGGCAGTGACGCCGGGAACCAGCATGCAGACAGCCTCCACGTTCATGATCCATCCCAGGATATAAATAATAATCGAATAATTCATTTGTCAGTACCTCTATTTTTCAAGTATATCTGTGATGTCGCGAAGCCCCTTGTGAGTGGTTACGATGATCACGGTATCTCCCACCTGGATCATATCCTGACCACGGGGAATACGGATGCGGCCGTTGCGGTTCAGGCATCCCACCAGAAGATTTTTGCGGAGATTCAGCTCTGCAAGAGGGATATAAGTTACGGCAGATTCCTCACGGATCGCAAATTCCAGTGCTTCTGCATTGCCATCCAGAATATGATAAAGAGTTTCTACATTGCTGCCGATGCTGTTCTGAGTGGCGCGGACATACTGCAGGATATAATCAGCAGTGATATTTTTCGGGTAGATGACACTTCCGATATCCAGGGAGTCGATGACATCATCAAATTCCAGACGGTTGACCTTGGCAACCAGCTTGGCATCGGAGATGCTTTTTGCAAAAAGTGCCAGGAAAACATTCTCCTCATCCAGATTCGTCAGAGTGACAAAGGATTCGGACTCGGAAAGTCCTTCTTCGAGAAGAAGAGAACGGTTCGTTCCGTCACCATTGATGATAGTCGCATCCGGAAGCAGTTCGCTTAAGTGCTCGCAGCGATCTTTGTTCTGCTCGATGATCTTGACACCGATCTTCATATCCAGAAGTGCATGGGCAAGATAGTAGGAAATAGTTCCTCCTCCTACAATGATGCAGTTTTTGACCTGATTGGTCTTGAGACCGATCTTACGGAAAAATGCCGCTGCATTAAGCGGAGAGGCTAGGATAGAAACCATATCTCCGTCGTGTATAATGTGATCACCACCAGGAATGGATACATTGTCACGGCTCTCGATCGCGCAGACCAGGATATCACTTCGGAAAGCATCCGAGATCTGGGAAACGCTCATTCCGTCCAGCTTGAATTCCGGGAGAACTTTAAACTTGAGAAGTTCTACACGGCCACGTGCAAAGGTGTCGATCTTGATCGCAGATGGAAAACGGAGAAGCCGTGAAATTTCCTGAGCAGCGGCAAGCTCCGGGTTAATGATCATGGTAACGCCAAGACGTTCCTTGATAAATCCGATTTCTTTTTCATAAATGGGGTTGCGGACGCGGGCGATGGTCTGACAGTGGTTGGCCTTCTGCGCGATCAGACAGCAGAGAAGGTTCAGTTCGTCAGAAGCGGTAACTGCGATCAGGATATCTGCAGTATCAACGCCTGCCTCCATTAAAGTATTGATGCTGGCACCATTACCGACGATTCCCATAGCGTCGATATTTTCGCAGAGATCATTGATCTTGTCGGCAATAACGTCGACGAGAGTGATATCAATATCCTCTGCCTGAAGCTGCTCTGCAAGATTTCTACCGACTTTTCCGCAGCCTACAATAATTACCTGCATAATTTCCTCCTTCAATAGCCGGTCAGGGCTACAAATCATAAGTAAAAGCGCCCATCCGTGTAAAGATAGGCAAGGATATTATAGCACTGTATATCTGATTTTTAAACAGTAATATTTTCCTGTATATATAGAAAAAAATGGCAGAAAGATAGATATATGTGAAGGAAAGTGAACATTCCTGTTTTCACAAGTTTAAAAAACTGTCATAAAATATAGCGTGATCATGAATGAAAGGATTTCGCTTATGGATAGATTTCAGATGAATCGTTCGGGATGCCGGCCATATCAGTATACCTGCGGGATGAATGGCGGGATGGCAGCCCGGAACGATCGTTCATCTTCAGATATGGCAAATCACGGCAGCCAGAACGGGAATCATTGCAACAGCATGAAGCAGAACATGCCGAAGGAAACCTGTAGCTGTAACATGCCGGGAACCGGAAACCGTGCTGACCAGGAGATGTATTCGCATCTTAAACATCTGGTTCCTGCAATGGCTTATGTGCCATGCCAGGAATTTGCACCTACGTTTGAACTGAAAAAGGCGCTTCAGGTTGGAACAATCTTTCCTGAGCTTTGCAAGCCGTTCTGTGGCAGGAGAGGAGGCCGTAGATGATGTCCGGAAACTGTACTTCAAAAAAAGAACTGTTACAGTCCATTGACCAGGTAAGCTTTGCCATTGATGACCTTCTTCTTTTCCTGGATACACATCCAAGGGAAAAAAGAGCTCTTGAGTATTACAGCGAACTGAGCACCAGAAGAAATGAACTTCTGAAAAAATATGCGAAACTTTATGGTCCGCTGACCATCGATACCGGAAACGACAGCAATCTTAGCTCCTGGCAGTGGATGGAGCAGCCGTTTCCGTGGGAACAGGAAGGAGGGTGCAGATAGTTATGTGGAATTATGAAAAAAGACTCCAGTATCCTGTAAATATCAAGACGCCCAATGCAAAACTGGCACAGTTCATCGCCAGTCAGTACGGCGGGCCCGATGGCGAGATTGGCGCTTCCATGCGGTATCTTTCTCAGAGATTTACCGCGCCGAACCGGATGGTCGCGGCGGTGCTGAATGATGTGGGAACGGAAGAATTAGCTCATTTGGAAATTGTATCCACCATTGTCCATCAGCTGACAAAGGATCTTTCTATGGAAGAGATCGAGAACAGCGGACTTGGCCCGTATTATATCGACCATACGGTGGGAATCTGGCCGCAGTCTGCAGGCGGAGTGCCCTTTAATGCCTGCGAATTCCAGAGTAAGGGTGATCCGATCACGGATCTGTTTGAAGATCTGGCAGCAGAACAGAAGGCACGTTCCACCTACGATAATATCCTCCGGGTGGTGAAAAATATCCCGGAGGTTGCAGATCCCATCCGTTTCCTTCGGGCAAGAGAGGTAGTCCATTTCCAGCGTTTCGGTGAAGCACTGAGATCCGTGCAGGAGCAGCTGGATGCCAAAAATTTCTATGCCTTTAACCCGAGCTTTGATGCTTCGTGCAAAGCCTCCTGTGAAGAGTGATGGATCAGAGAAAAAATCTGTCTGACAGGAATCATATCTGAAATAAAAAGAGCTGCACAGCCGGCAGGGATCCTGCGGCTGTGCAGCTTTGAATTTGTTTTTGGGAAAAAGATGTTTGTAACCTGCATTTCTTGTTATGCGTCTTTTTTATCGTCTTTATGAAGATTCTTCTGTGCTGTGGAAAGCATCAGTTTGATTCGGTTCAGCTGGTTTACTTCGCTGGCACCTGGATCGTAGTCAATGGCAACAATGTTGGCTTCCGGATGTTCACGGCGAACTTCCTTGATGACACCTTTTCCTACGATGTGGTTCGGCAGGCAGCCAAACGGCTGGATGCAGACAATGTTCGGAACACCGCCGTGGATCAGCTCCATCATCTCTCCGGTCAGGAACCATCCTTCACCGGTCTGGTTTCCGGCGGAAACGATCGGTGCGGCCATTTTTGCAAGATCATGGATATCTGCGGCCGGTGTGAAGTGGCGGCTCTGTTCCAGTGCTTCATTGGCGGTTTTTCTAAGCCAGTCAATGGCTTTCAGGCCAAGGTTTGCAATGGTTGCCTTGGACTTTTTGAAGCCAAGTTTCTCAACCTTGAAGTTCTGGTTGTAGAAGCAGTAGCAGATAAAGTCAATAAGGTCCGGAACAACCGGTTCTGCGCCTTCTGCTTCCAGAAGATCTGCCAGATGGTTGTTGGCAGCAGGCAGGAACTTGACAAGGATCTCACCTACGATACCAACGCGAGGTTTTTTCTCATCGGAGATCGGGATGGTATCAAAATCGTGAACCATTTCACGGCACATTTTTTTGAAGGTACCATGGCTGACGCTGCTGCCTGTTACAAAGGCAATGGCGCGCTGCTCCCAGATCTTGTGCTTGCGGTTTACGATACCTTTTTCCAGCTCGTAAGGACGCATGCGGTATACACATTTCATCAGGATATCGCCGAATACAGCACCGTAAACGATACGTTTGATCAGCGGCAAAGTCAGCTTGAATCCCGGGTTGCTCTCCAGACCACTTAAGTTGATGGAGATAACCGGTACCTGTTCCATGCCGGCTTTTTTCAGGGCGCGGCGGATAAAGGCGATATAGTTGGATGCACGGCAGCCGCCGCCTGTCTGGGACATGATGACAGCAGTTTTGTTCAGGTCATATTTGCCGGAAAGAAGGGCATCCATGATCTGTCCGACAACCATCAGGGACGGATAGCAGGCATCGTTGTTTACATATTTCAGGCCCACATCAACGGCATGTTTGTTGTCGTTTGGAAGGACTTCCAGGTTATAACCTGATGCGTTAAAAGCGGCCTCGAGGATTCCGAAGTGGAACGGAGACATCTGCGGGCAGAGGATGGTGTATTCCTTACGCATCTGCTTGGTAAAGGATACTTTCTCGATGGAAGCCGGCTTAATGTTACGCTTCTTGTTCTGGGCCTGTTTTGCACGGATGGCAGCGATCAGGGAACGGATACGGATCCTTGCTGCACCCAGGTTGTTGACCTCATCGATCTTCAGACAGGTGTAGATCTTGTCACTTCCGTCCAGGATCTCATAAACTTCATCGGTGGTAACCGCGTCAAGTCCGCAGCCAAAAGAGTTCAGCTGGATCAGATCCAGGTCTTCTCTTGTCTTTACAAAGTTAGCGGCGGAGTAGAGACGGGAGTGGTACATCCACTGGTCATTGACACGGATCGGGCGTTCCAGATGACCAAGATGTGCAACGGAATCTTCGGTAAATACGGCGATTCCGTAACTGTTGATCATATCCGGGATACCATGGTGGATCTCCGGGTCAATATGGTACGGACGGCCGGCAAGGACGATTCCGCGGCGTCCGGTTTCTTTCAGGTACTGCAGAGTTTCCTCGCCTTTTTTCTGGATGTCTGTATGGACAGCTGCAAGTTCTTCCCAGGCTTTATGTGCAGCAGCTTTGACTTCAGCAGCAGGAATGTCCGGGAATTCTTCCACAAGACGGTTAGTCAGAATCTCCTCGGAAGTAAATGCCAGGAACGGATTGCGGAAGGTGATGGACGGATCGTTAAGTTCGTCCACATTGTTCTTGATGTTTTCCGCATAGGAAGTAACGATCGGGCAGTTGTAGTGATTGACTGCATCCGGGAACTCGTTGCGCTCGTAAGGGATGCACGGATAGAAGATAAACTTCACACCGTTACGGATCAGCCATGTGACATGTCCGTGAGCAAGTTTTGCAGGATAGCATTCGGACTCACTTGGGATGGATTCGATACCCAGCTCATAGATCTTACGTGTGGAAGTCGGAGAAAGCACCACCTGATATTTCAGTTCTGTAAAGAAAGTATACCAGAACGGATAATTCTCAAACATGTTCAGAACACGAGGGATACCGACCTGTCCACGGGATGCCTTGTCTGCGGAAAGTGGCTCATAGGAAAAAATTCTCTTATATTTATAGTCGAAAAGGTTCGGGATATGATCCTTGTTCTTTTCTTTTCCAAGTCCACGCTCACAGCGGTTTCCACTGATATATTTACGGCCGCCGGAGAATTTGTTGATGGTCAGACGGCAGTTGTTGGTACATCCGCGGCAGTTCGCCATGGAGGTGGTGTACTGCAGGCTGTTGATCTGATCAATGGAAAGCATGGAAGTTTTTTCGCCCTCCTGATAGCGTTCCCTTGCGATCAGAGCGGCACCGAAGGCACCCATGATTCCAGCGATATCCGGGCGGATAGCCTGACAGTTGGCAATTTTCTCAAAACTGCGGAGAACCGCATCATTGTAGAAGGTACCACCCTGTACAACGATGTGTTTGCCAAGCTCGGAAGCATCGGAAACTTTGATAACTTTGTAGAGGGCGTTTTTGATAACGGAGTAGGCAAGACCAGCGGAGATATCGGAAACTTCGGCACCTTCTTTCTGTGCCTGCTTAACCTTGGAGTTCATAAATACAGTACAGCGTGTTCCAAGATCAATAGGATGTTTTGCAAAAAGAGCTGCTTTTGCAAAGTCCTGTACGGTGTAGTTCAGGGATTTTGCGAAAGTCTCGATAAAGGAACCGCAGCCGGAGGAACATGCCTCGTTAAGCTGTACACTGTCTACCGTCTGGTTACGGATCTTGATACATTTCATATCCTGACCGCCGATATCCAGGATGCAGTCTACTTCCGGATCAAAGAAAGCAGCTGCATAGTAATGGGAAACAGTCTCAACCTCACCTTCATCAAGAAGAAGAGCCGCTTTGATCAGTGCCTCGCCGTAACCGGTGGAGCAGGAAAAAGCAATCTCGGCGTCTTCCGGAAGAAGTTCATAGATCTCCTTGATGGAACTGATGGTGGTTTTCAGCGGATTTCCGTTATTGTTGCTGTAGAATGAGTACAGAAGTGTTCCGTCTTCGCCTACCAGTGCAGTTTTGGTAGTGGTGGAACCGGCGTCGATTCCCAGGAAACATTTTCCCTTATATGTAGAAAGGTCGCCGGTTTTTACCTTGTAGGCACTCTGGCGGTCGTGGAAAGCCTGATAGTCGTCCTCTGTGGCAAAAAGCGGCTCCATACGTTCTACCTCAAAGTCCAGTTTGATGGTGGTACGCATGCGTTCTTTCAGTTCAATAAGAGATACGGTTACGTCCTGCTTCGCGTTCAGGGCGGAACCGATAGCTGCGAACAGATGGGAATTGTCCGGCGCGATAATGTGCTCGTCATCCAGTTTCAGGGTGCGGATAAAAGCGGTCTTCAGTTCGGAAAGGAAGTGAAGAGGGCCGCCCAGGAATGCAACGTGTCCGCGGATCGGTTTACCGCAGGCAAGACCGGAGATGGTCTGGTTGACAACTGCCTGGAAAATGGAAGCGGAAAGGTCTTCCTTGGTTGCTCCGTCGTTGATCAGCGGCTGGATATCTGTCTTTGCGAAAACACCGCAGCGTGCCGCAATGGGATAAAGTGCCTTGTAATGTTTGGCATATTCATTGAGGCCCGGTGCATCGGTCTGGAGAAGAGATGCCATCTGGTCAATGAAGGAACCGGTACCGCCGGCACAGATACCATTCATACGCTGCTCGACGTTTCCGTTTTCAAAGTAGATGATCTTGGCATCCTCGCCGCCAAGCTCGATGGCAACGTCTGTCTTCGGCGCCAGTTTCTGCAGGGAAGTGGATACGGCGATAACTTCCTGGACAAAAGGTACTTCCAGGTGATTGGCAAGTGTCAGTCCGCCGGAACCTGTGATAACCGGGCAGAGTGTAAGTTCACCGAGCTGATCCTCTGCTTTCTGAAGAAGATCCGCAAGTGTTTCCTGAATATTTGCAAAATGTCTCTCATAATCGGAGAAGACAAGGGTATCGTTTTCGTCTAAGATCGCGATCTTGACAGTGGTGGAACCAATGTCAATTCCAAGTGTGTGTTTCTTCATAAAAAATTGATTTCCTCCTTGCTGTATCTATACAGGGGTTGCCCGACTCTGGCATTACTGTCAGGCGGGAGTGATTTCTTCTTATTAAAAGGATTTTTAAGCGAATACTCTATATTATACGATATCGTTTAAAAAATGGCAATGTAAAAGTTTAACAATCAGTAGCAGGAAAGAAAAAAATGTGTTATGATATTGACTAAAAGTTCCGGATAGTGACTGTGCCAGGAGGCAGTTTGGGCTGCTTTTTAGGAAGAGAACCGGAACCAGATGACCCAAAATGTTTTTTAGAAGGGGAATGAAATGGCAGAATATAAACTGATTACAACAGAAGGAAGAGCGAAAAGAGGAGAGTTTAAGACGGTTCACGGAACGATCCAGACTCCTGTTTTCATGAATGTAGGAACAATTGCAGCAATTAAGGGTGCGGTTTCCACTGTGGATCTTCATGAGATCGGTACGCAGGTACAGTTATCCAATACCTATCATCTTCATGTGCGTCCTGGTGACAAGGTGGTAAAACAGCTTGGAGGTCTTCATGAATTTATGAACTGGGACAGACCGATTCTTACCGATTCCGGCGGATTTCAGGTGTTTTCCCTGGCAAAGCTGCGTAAGATCAAGGAAGAGGGTGTGTATTTTAACTCTCATATTGATGGCCACAAGATCTTTATGGGACCGGAAGAGAGTATGCAGATCCAGTCCAATCTGGCATCTACCATTGCCATGGCCTTTGATGAGTGCCCGAGCAGTGTGGCGGAGAGGGATTATGTGCAGCGGTCTGTAGCGCGTACAACCCGCTGGCTTCAGAGATGTAAAGATGAGATGGTCCGTCTGAACAGCCTGCCGGATACCATCAACAAGGATCAGCTTCTTTTTGGTATCAACCAGGGTGCGGTTTATGAAGATATCCGTATTGAACATGCACAGGCGATTGCAGAGATGGATCTGGACGGTTATGCGGTTGGTGGTCTTGCAGTTGGAGAGAGTCATGAGGAGATGTACCGGATTCTGGATGAGGTGGTTCCGCATCTTCCGCAGAACAAGCCGACGTATCTGATGGGCGTTGGTACTCCGGCCAATATCCTGGAGGGTGTTGAGCGAGGTATTGACTTTTTTGACTGTGTATATCCGAGCCGTAACGGTCGTCATGGTCACGTATATACAAACCATGGCAAGATGAATCTTTTTAATGCGAAGTATGAACTGGATTCCAAACCGATCGATGAGGAGTGCCAGTGCCCGACCTGCCGTCATTACAGCAGGGCGTATATCCGTCATCTTCTGAAGGCGAAAGAGATGCTTGGTATGAGGCTTTGTGTACTGCATAATCTTTATTTCTACAATCATATGATGGAAGAGATCCGGGATGCTCTGGATGCCGGAAATTTTGCGGCTTATAAGAAGATGCGTCTGGAAGGGTTTGAGGAAGGTAAGATTAACGGGAACCGGTAGTTTTTATTTATAAAATTTGCGTAAATTACTTTGATTTTATAAGAAAACGCTTGAAGGTTTCTTGGTTTTTGTGTATGATAGTACGAAGTGACATTTTTTATAGTGGCGGGAGCTGCTATAGGTCAGAAACGGCGGGTGACCGCATAAGAAGAATTGATTTTAGCAGGAGGAATTTGGAATGATCGCATCATCTACAGCAGCAGCTGGCGGACTTAGCGCGGGTCTTGGTATTGTCTGGATCGTAGTTCTGTTTGGAATTATGTATTTTATGATGATCCGTCCGCAGAAGAAGGAGCAGAAGAGAACTCAGACTATGTTGAACAGCATGGAGGTTGGTGACAGTGTTGTTACTACCAGTGGTTTTTATGGTGTTGTTATTGATATGACTGAGGAAGATGTTATTGTTGAGTTTGGTAATAATAAGAATTGCCGTATTCCTATGAGGAAGCAGGCGATTGCTGAGGTTGAGAAGGCTGATCAGGCTTCTGCTTGATGCTATTGGCAATAACGTGAATATGGGAAGGCACTGCGTTTTTTTGACGCGGTGTCTTTTTTTGTGCGGAAGGGATGGTTGAAGGGACGCCGGGGAAGGGGATGCTGTCTGGTCTGCGGCTTCGTCGGGGGCTGGTTCTAGGGCGCCGGGATTCTGCTAAAACCGTTTTCCAAAAGTCCGAACTCGCGGCTTGCTGCCGCTCAGACAGCGAACTTTTGAAAAACAACGCAGAATCCCGCCGCCCAAGTACCAGCTCCCCTCCTGCAGAAGCAGAGCCAGACAGCATCCCCTTCCCCGGCTGGTTCTTCCGGTGAGAAAGGAGTGTCGTTTGACGGCAGGTTGTGGGTCGTCAGCGCTGCGCTGGACGACTGCAAGGGCTGAGTTTGCGTTTGCTTGGTGGGACGGCTGAGGCGCCGCGCTGTCAGCCTGAGATTACAATATGACAATTGTAATATTGTATAGAAATAAGTGGATTTTTGATAAAATTCGTGTAATAATGATGTTACTATCAGAAATGAGAGTGACGATAGCTTTAGAATATCGTAAAATTGTAAATAAGAATGAATTTTCAGAAAGGGGTTGGATTTATGGGTCTTATCAGAGCGGCTGTGGGTGCAGCGGGTGGTACGTTGGCGGATCAGTGGAAGGAGTTTTTTTACTGTGAGGCTATGGATAAAGAAGTGATGGTTGTGAAGGGGACGAAGAGGTCTTCTTCCAGGTCTTCCAATAAGCATGGGAGTGATAATATTATTTCCAGCGGCAGCGGGATCGCTGTGGCGGATGGGCAGTGTATGATGATCGTGGAACAGGGGAAGGTTGTTGAGGTTTGTGCGGATCCGGGAGAGTATACGTATGATGCTTCTACGGAGCCGAGTATTTTTTCTGGTAGTCTGGGTGACGGTATCAGGAAGACCTTTGATACGATCGGGAAGCGGTTTGCTTTTGGCGGTGATACGGGTAAGGATCAGAGGGTGTATTATTTTAATACCAAGGAGCTTGTGGATAACAAGTTTGGTACTGCTAATCCGATCCCGTTCCGGGTTGTAGATTCCAGGATCGGGTTGGATGTGGATGTGGCTGTGAGGTGTCATGGTGTTTATTCCTACAGGATCGCGGATCCCCTTCTTTTTTATACGAATGTGTGTGGAAATGTGGAGCGTGAGTATACCAGGGAGGAGCTGGACGGACAGCTGAAGGCTGAGTTTATCAGTGCGCTGCAGCCTGCTTTCGGAAGGCTTTCGGAGCTGGAGATGCGTCCGAATCAGATCGTGACTCATAATACAGAGCTGGAGAATGCCATGAATGAGGTGCTTTCTGCCAAGTGGGAGGAGCTTCGTGGACTTAAGGTGGTCAGTGTGGCTCTTGGTTCTGTCACGTTGCCGGATGAGGATGCTGAGATGATCAAGCAGGCCCAGCGTACGGCTATGATGCGTGATCCTGCTATGGCTGCGGCTACTTTGACCGGGGCCCAGGCGGATGCTATGAAGGCTGCGGCTTCCAATTCTGCAGGGGCTATGACTGGCTTTATGGGCATGGGTATGGCTGCTAATGCAGGTGGTCTGAATGCTCAGCAGTTGTTTGAGATGGGACAGAAGCAGCAGGCAGCGCAGCAGCAGAGTGTACAGCAGCAGACAGCGCAGCCGGTTTCGCCGGCAGGGAACGGAGCAGGGACTGCGGCTGGTTCCTGGACCTGCAGCTGTGGAGCTGTTTCTTCGGGAAAATTCTGTCCGGAGTGTGGCGCATCGCGTCCGGTGGAGGACAGCTGGACCTGTTCCTGCGGTACGGTGAATAAAGGAAAGTTCTGCATGAACTGCGGAGCGAAGAAGCCGGAGAAGAAGATGCAGTATCGCTGCAGCAGGTGCGGATGGGAACCGGCAGATCCGGAGAATCCGCCGAAATTCTGCCCAGAGTGTGGGGATCCGTTCGGACCGGAGGATGCGGTATAGATCAGAAAGAGAGATGGTCAGGAGCAAAATACAGGATAACTCCTGCCGGTTGTTGGATACAGAATGATGAATTGAGGTGAATATATGGCGAAGATGCAGGAGTTTAAGTGCCCGTGCTGTGGTGGCTCCATAGAGTTTGACAGTTCTGTGCAGAAGATGAAGTGTCCGTTTTGTGATACGGAGTTTGATGTCGGGACATTATCGGAATATGCCCAGACTGTGGAGGAAGAGCAGTCTGAGGATATGAGCTGGTCGGATGAGGCCGGCAGTGAGTGGCAGGACGGAGAGAGTGAGAGTCTGCGTACCTATGTGTGCAAGTCCTGTGGCGGTGAGATCGTGGGAGATGCCAATACGGCAGCAACGGCCTGCCCGTTTTGTGGAAGTCCGGTAGTGATGACCGGGCAGCTGTCCGGTGCGCTGAAGCCGGATTATGTGATCCCGTTTAAGCTGGACAAGAAAGCGGCGAAGGAGAGACTGAAAAAGCATCTTACCGGTAAGCGCCTTCTCCCGAAAGCGTTTAAGTCGGAGAATCATATCAGTGAGGTTAAGGGTATCTACGTTCCGTTCTGGCTGTATGACACAGACGCAGATGCAGATATCCGTTACCGTGCAACAAAGACCCGGTTCTGGAGCGATAGCGATTATGATTATACGGAGACCAGCTATTATGCGGTACACAGAAGTGGTTCGCTTGGTTTTGATCATGTACCGGTGGATGGCTCTGCCAGCATGGAAAATGATCTGATGGAGTCTATAGAGCCTTTTGATTTCAAAGAAGCGGTGGATTTTCAGACTGCATATCTGGCTGGATATTTTGCAGATAAATATGATGTGACAGCCAGCGAGTGTGAGGAACGTGCCAATGAGCGTATCCGCCGCAGCACAGAGGCTGCATTCCGGGATACGGTGAGAGGATACGCCAGTGTGGTACCGGAAAATACTAGTATCCGGCTTCATAACGGAATCACGAAATATGCGTTATATCCCGTATGGATCCTGCAGACGAAGTGGAAGGGTGATAATTACATATTTGCCATGAATGGTCAGACAGGGAAATTTGTGGGAAATCTGCCTACAGACAAGAACGCTTTTGCACGATGGTTCCTGGGAACAACGGGGGTCGTGGGTGTGATCACGTATATTATCCTGTATCTGATCTGGGCTTTGTAGGGAGGTGGATGCCATGAAAAAAAGAATATCCGCATTTTTGATATCGATCCTTTTGTGCCTGGCATGTGCTTTTCCGGTATGGGCAGGCACCGTAAGCCGTCTGGATGACCAGGCGGGACTTCTGGATGCAGAGCAGCAGGAGAGCCTGAGCAGTACTCTGGATGAGATCAGTGAGCGGGATCAGGTAGATGTTGTGGTCGTTACCGTTAACAGTCTTGAGGGAAAAACAGCCCAGGCGTATGCAGAGGATTATTTTATTGACCATGGATATGGACAGGGGGAAAATGGTGACGGTATTTTATTCCTGTTGGATATGGGAGACCGTAACTGGGCCATTGCAACACACGGATATGCGATAGAAGTGTTTACGGATGCCGGACAGTCCTATATCATGGATCAGGTGAAGCCTTATTTAAGTGACGGAGATTATAACGAAGCGTTTCAGAAGTTTGCCACGGAATGCGATGATTTTATCACGCAGGCAGATGAGGCAGAGCCATATGATGTGGAAAACCTTCCGGATGAGCCTTTTGATGTGGGAACAAATCTGCTGATCGCTCTTGCTGTGGGGCTTGTGGCAGGCTTACTGGTGACCGGAAATATGAGAAGAAAGCTGAAAACTGTGCGAAAACAGGATCAGGCTGCTTCTTATGTGCGGCAGGGCAGTATGGAGGTGACCAGAAGTAATGATTTTTACCTCTACAGTACAGTGTCAAAATCCGCAAAACCGAAAAATGAGGATAGTAACGGTGGTTCCAGCACTCATACATCATCTTCCGGTGATACCTTCGGCGGCTCCAGCGGAAAATTCTGAGAAGATCATCAGTAAAAACAGAATATAATAGAAAAAGAAAGACTGCTGTACCGGAAATGGTAGGGCAGTTTTTCTTTTTTCTGTTGTGAAAGTAGGTCTCTGTGGCGGCAGAAACAGGGAATTACCGTTTATTTTTTGCATTCCGGAAATAACTTTATCTATTTAATAGGTTGAAATCCGTCGAAAAGTGCGTTATGATAATAACAATTATCCACACCAGTGCGTTAAAATTTTACAGCACAGGGGAAATCGGAGGAGTGAATAAAATGGAGTACAAAATTGCCCTGATTCCGGGAGACGGAATCGGCCCGGAGATTGTTGCCGAGGCCAAAAAAGTTTTAGACAGAGTATGCGAGAAATACAGTCATAAATTTTCATACACAGAAGTTCTTTTAGGAGGTGCATCCATTGATGCTCACGGAGTACCTCTTACAGACGAGGCCATTGCCCAGGCAAAAGCTTCGGATGCCGTACTGATGGGGTCCATCGGCGGCGATGCCAAGACATCCCCGTGGTACAAACTCGAGCCGTCTAAACGTCCGGAGGCAGGACTTCTTGCAATCCGTAAAGCGCTGAACCTTTTTGCAAACCTTCGTCCTGCATATCTTTACAATGAGCTTCGTGATGCATGCCCGCTTCGTGATGAGATCATAGGAGATGGTTTTGACATGATTATCGTAAGAGAGCTGACAGGAGGTCTTTACTTCGGAGCCAGAAAGACTACCGAGGAGAACGGAGTCCGCACAGCCGTAGATACTCTTTCCTATAATGAGAATGAGATCCGCCGTATTGCCATCAAGGCATTTGAGATCGCACGTAAGAGAAGAAATAAAGTTACAAGTGTAGATAAGGCAAACGTTCTGGATTCTTCCAGACTCTGGAGAAGCGTTGTGGAAGATGTTGCAAAAGACTATCCGGATGTAACACTGGAGCATATGCTGGTTGATAACTGTGCAATGCAGCTGGTACGTGATCCGAAACAGTTTGATGTCATCCTTACAGAGAATATGTTCGGAGATATCCTCTCTGATGAGGCAAGTATGGTAACCGGTTCCATCGGAATGCTTTCTTCCGCAAGCTTAAATGAGACAAAACTTGGCCTCTATGAGCCGAGCCACGGTTCCGCACCGGATATCGCAGGTCAGAACAAGGCAAACCCGATCGCAACTATCCTTTCTGCAGCCATGATGCTGAGATATTCTCTGGATCTTGACAAAGAGGCAGATGCTGTGGAAGCAGCGGTACAGAAAGTTCTGACAGCTGGTTACAGAACCGGAGATATCATGTCTGAGGGCTGCAAACTTGTGGGAACTAAAGAGATGGGCGACCTGATCGCAGATGCAATCGCATAAATAGACTGGAACATAGAATATAAAGCGGAATGCCAATGACTGCTTTACTGTAAAAGAACTGACGTCTGGCAAAAAACACGAGGATTTTTGCCAGATGTGCAGGAACAGATAAGAGATACAGAAATGTATCGTCGTAAAGAATAAAAAGGAGAACCTTAAAAAATGAGAAGTGATACCGTAAGAAAAGGCACACAGCAGGCACCACACCGTTCCCTGTTCAATGCCCTTGGAATGACAAAAGAAGAAATGGACAAACCACTGGTAGGAATCGTAAGCTCTTACAACGAGATCGTACCTGGTCATATGAACCTTGATAAGATTGTAAACGCTGTAAAACTTGGCGTTGCAATGGCTGGCGGTACACCGGTTGTATTCCCGGCGATTGCAGTATGTGACGGAATCGCAATGGGACACGTTGGAATGAAATATTCCCTGGTAACCCGTGACCTGATCGCAGATTCCACAGAGGCTATGGCACTGGCTCATCAGTTTGATGCCCTGGTTATGGTTCCGAACTGTGACAAAAACGTACCTGGACTTCTGATGGCAGCAGCAAGAATCAATGTTCCGACTGTATTCGTAAGCGGCGGTCCGATGCTTGCCGGCCACGTAAAAGGACATAAAACAAGCCTTTCCAGCATGTTTGAGGCAGTAGGTTCCTATGCAGCAGGAACGATCACAGCAGATGACCTGGCAGAGTTCGAAAACAAAACCTGTCCGACCTGTGGATCATGTTCCGGTATGTACACTGCAAACAGCATGAACTGCCTGACAGAGGTTCTCGGTATGGGACTGAAAGGAAACGGTACCATCCCGGCCGTATACTCCGAGCGTATCCGTCTTGCAAAACATGCAGGAATGCAGGTAATGGAAATGTACAGAAGGAACATCCGCCCAAGAGACATCATGACAAAAGAGGCAGTTTTAAATGCTCTTACCGTAGATATGGCACTTGGATGCTCCACAAACAGTATGCTTCATCTTCCGGCTATTGCACATGAGATCGGAATGGACTTTGACATCAGCTTTGCAAATGAGATCAGTGAGAAGACTCCGAACCTCTGCCACCTTGCACCGGCAGGCCCGACTTACATGGAAGACCTCAATGAGGCCGGCGGTGTCTATGCGGTTATGAACGAGCTGAACAAGCGTGGACTTCTCCATACAGAGTGCATGACAGTAACCGGAAAAACAGTCGGCGAGAATATCAAAAACTGTGTAAACCTGAATCCGGAAGTTATCCGCCCGATCGACAATCCGTATACAAAGACAGGCGGACTTGCCGTACTGAAAGGAAACCTTGCACCGGACGGCGGCGTTGTAAAACGTTCCGCAGTTGTACCGGAGATGCTGGTACATGAGGGTCCTGCACGTGTATTTGACAGCGAGGATGACGCAATCGTGGCAATCAAGAGCGGCAAGATCGTAGAGGGTGATGTAGTTGTTATCCGTTACGAGGGACCAAAAGGTGGTCCTGGAATGAGAGAGATGCTGAACCCGACATCCGCAATCGTGGGAATGGGACTTGGTTCTTCCGTAGCCCTGATCACAGACGGACGTTTCAGCGGCGCATCCAGAGGAGCTGCTATCGGACACGTATCACCGGAGGCAGCCGTAGGCGGCCCGATCGCACTGGTTGAGGAAGGCGATATCATCAGCATCAATATTCCGGAACTGAAACTGGAGATCAAAGTTTCTGACGAAGAGATGCAGGCAAGAAGAGAAAAATGGCAGCCAAGAGAGCCGAAGGTAACAACCGGATATCTGGCAAGATATGCTTCCATGGTAACATCCGGAAACCGTGGTGCGATCCTGGAAGTACCGAAAGCAAAATAAGGAGGAACGAAAGACATGCAGCTTACAGGTGCAGAGATCATCGTAGAATGTCTGAAGGAACAGGGCGTTGACACCGTATTTGGATATCCGGGCGGCGCGATCCTGAATGTTTACGATGCCTTATATGAATACAAAGATGAGATCACACATGTACTGACCTCCCACGAGCAGGGTGCATCCCATGCTGCTGATGGTTATGCGAGAGCTACCGGAAAAGTGGGTGTCTGCCTGGCAACATCCGGTCCTGGAGCCACCAACCTGGTAACAGGAATCGCGACTGCATACATGGATTCCGTACCGATGGTAGCCATTACTGCAAACGTAGGAAGACCACTCCTGGGAAGAGATTCTTTCCAGGAGGTTGATATCGCAGGTATCGTAATGCCTGTAACAAAATACAGCTTCATCGTAAAGAATATTGAAGATCTTGCAGATACGTTAAGAAGAGCATTTTATATTGCAAAAAGCGGAAGACCTGGCCCGGTTCTTGTGGATGTCCCGAAGGATATCACAGGAATGAAATATGAGTACGAGCCATGCCATCCGGCTACCGTTAACCGCGAGATCAAAAATATCCGTAAAGAAGATATGGATCAGGCACTGGAAATGATCAGAGAGGCAAAGAAACCGTTTATTTTTGTAGGCGGTGGATGTGTGATCTCCGGTGCTGACCAGGAAGTACGGGAACTGGCTCACAGGATCCAGGCTCCGGTCTGCGATACTCTGATGGGTAAAGGTACTTTCCCTGGAGAAGATCCTCTCTATACAGGTATGGTAGGTATGCACGGAACCAAGACTTCCGATCTTGGTGTTACGGAATGTGATCTTCTCATTGTTCTTGGAGCACGTTTCAGTGACCGTGTAACAGGAAATACGAAAACTTTTGCACATAATGCAAAAATCCTTCAGATCGATGTAGACGCTGCGGAGATCAACAAAAATATCAAAGTGGATGCAAGCGTGATCGGAGATGTGAAAGAAGTGCTGAAACGCCTTCTTGAGGAAGTTCCGGAGAAAGAACATCCGGAGTGGATCGCACATATCCAGGAACTGAAAGAAAAATATCCGCTGAATTATGATCACACACAGCTTACAGGTCCGTATATTATAGAGAAACTTTATGAGCTGACGAACGGTGATGCCATCATCTCTACAGATGTTGGACAGCACCAGATGTGGGCGGCACAGTATTATAAATACAAAGAGCCGAGAACTCTTCTTACTTCCGGTGGCCTTGGAACCATGGGCTATGGCCTTGGCGCTGCAATTGGCGCAAAGATGGGCAGGCCGGAAAAAACAGTTGTAAATATAGCAGGTGACGGATGTTTCCGTATGAATATGAATGAACTGGCAACTGCAGCGCGCTGTGGTAGACAGCTGATCCAGATTGTTATGAACAATCATGTACTTGGAATGGTGCGTCAGTGGCAGACGCTTTTCTATGGAAAGAGATACTCTTCCACAGTACTGGATGACGCCGTTGATTTTGTGAAATTATCGGAGGCGTTGGGTGCAAAAGCCATTCGTGTGACAAAGATGGAAGATGTGGAACCTGCACTTAAGATGGCACTGGCAGCAGAGGGACCTGTCGTTCTGGATTGCTGGATCGATCAGGATCTGAGTGTGTTCCCGATGGTACCGGCTGGTGCGAATCTTGATGATGTATTTGACGAGGAGGATATGAAGAAACATGAGTAGAGTGTACAATTTTTCTGCCGGACCGGCAGTGCTTCCAGAGGAAGTACTCAAAGAAGTAGCTGATGAGATGATGGACTATAACGGCACAGGAATGTCCGTTATGGAAATGAGTCACAGAAGTGCAGCTTTTCAGGAAATCATTGATACTGCAGAGAAAGATCTCCGCGAGCTTATGAACATCCCGGATAACTACAAGGTACTTTTCCTTCAGGGAGGAGCATCCCAGCAGTTTGCCATGATCCCGATGAACCTTATGAAAAACAGGGTTGCTGATTACATCGTAACAGGTCAGTGGGCAAAGAAAGCTTATCAGGAAGCTCAGAAATATGGAAAGGCAAACAAGATCGCATCTTCTGAGGACAAAACTTTCAGCTATATCCCGGACTGCAGTGATCTGCCGATCAGCCCGGATGCAGACTATGTATACATCTGTGAGAATAACACCATTTACGGCACAAAATTCAAAAAACTTCCAAACACAAAAGGCAAGACTCTGGTAGCAGATGTATCCTCCTGCTTCCTGTCTGAGCCAGTGGATGTAAGCAAATATGGTATTATCTATGGCGGTGTTCAGAAGAACATCGGACCGGCAGGTATGGTTATCGCGATCGTTCGTGAAGATCTGATCACAGAGGATGTTCTTCCGGGAACACCAACCATGCTTACCTATAAGACACATGCAGACGCAGGTTCTCTTTACAACACACCGAATGCTTACTGCATCTATGTATGCGGAAAAGTATTTAAATGGCTGAAGAAAATGGGTGGTCTGGAAGTGATGAAACAGCGCAATGAGGAAAAAGCAAAAATCCTTTATGATTATCTGGATTCCAGCAAACTCTTCAAAGGAACTGTAGTTCCAGAAGACAGATCCCTGATGAACGTACCGTTCGTAACCGGTGACAAGGAAATGGATGCCAAGTTTGTCAAAGAGGCAACTGAGGCAGGCCTTGTAAACCTGAAAGGACACCGTACTGTTGGCGGAATGCGTGCCAGCATCTACAATGCCATGCCAAAAGCTGGCGTAGAGGCCCTGGTTGCATTCATGAAAAAATTCGAGGAGGAGAATGCATAATGTTCCAGTATCATTGCCTGAATCCTATCGCTGAAAAAGGCTTGAGACTTTTTGGCGACAATTATAAAAAAACAGAGACTGTAGATCAGTGTGACGCGATCCTCGTAAGAAGTGCGAAGATGCATGACATGGAACTTCCGAAGAGCGTTTGCGCGGTTGCACGTGCTGGTGCAGGTGTCAATAACATTCCGGTTAAAGAGTACGCAGAGAAAGGTGTTGTTGTATTCAACACACCTGGAGCGAACGCAAACGGTGTAAAAGAGCTTGTACTTGCAGGTATGCTCCTTGCATCCAGAGATATCGTTGGCGGTATCGAGTGGGTTGCACAGGAGAAAGATAAAGAGCACATTGGTAAACTTGCCGAGAAGCAGAAAAAACAGTTCGCAGGATGCGAGATCAGCGGCAAAAAACTTGGTATCATCGGTCTTGGTGCCATCGGAGCTATGGTTGCAAACGCAGCATGCGGTCTTGGAATGGAAGTGTATGGTTATGACCCATATCTTTCCATCGATGCAGCATGGAACCTTTCCAGAACTATCAAACACAGCAAGAGCCTGGATGAGATCTACAGCCAGTGCGATTACATCACCATTCATGTGCCGCTTCTTGACAGCACAAAGAAGATGATCAACAAAGAAGCTTTTGATAAGATGAAAGACGGCGTAGTCCTTCTGAACTTTGCAAGAGATCTTCTTGTTGATGAGGAGGCGCTGATCGAGGCTGTTGAAAGTGGTAAGGTTAAGAAATATGTAACGGACTTTGCCAACGAGACAGTTGCAGGACGCGAGGGTATTCTGGTAACACCACATCTTGGAGCTTCCACAGAGGAATCTGAGGAGAACTGTGCGGAGATGGCTGTAAAAGAGATCCGTGATTACCTTGAGAATGGTAATATCAAGAATTCTGTGAATTATCCGAATTGTGATATGGGTACCTGTGTGGCTGTTGGAAGAATTTCTCTTGCACATAGTAATACACCGAATATGATCAGTCAGGTTACCAAGATCCTTGGATCTGAGGGACTGAACATTGCGGATATGACCAATAAGAGTAAAGGAGAGTTTGCTTATACTCTTATTGATCTTGAGAGTGCAGCTTCTGCTAAGGCACTGGATGAACTCAAGGAGATTGAGGGCATGTACAGAGTGCGTGTTGTTAAGTAAAGTAACAAGATCTTAGAAATACTTTTTTTGAAATACTGTGTGTCGTTTGCTTTTTTTTGGCGAACGGGGCACAGTATTTTTTTGAGAAAAGGAAAACCGCAAAGGGGCCGCAAAGCCGCGGCCCCTCTGCACACCCCTCGGGCTTTTTTGGGGAGGAGTGCTTGGTTGTGGAAGGTGGGAGCTTTGTTGACTTGTGTCTGTATGCTGCGGTATTGGATGGTGGAGGCTGAGCCGATGGAGGAGAACGGCCTGACGGGGTGTTGAGGGTGGAAAGTTGTGAGGCCGTTATAGGTATGGGGCGGTGTTGGATGCGGAAGGTTGAGCCGAGAGTGAGGGCGGGAGGGTGTTGGTGGGTCTCGATGTGCGGGGCACATCTGCGGATTTTTTTTGAGTGATATAAAAGTGGATTGGAGTGGTAAAGATTGCATTTGATATACCAGTTATTTCAGTGCTATATGATTTAAATAATGGGATAGATGACTCTGGGAAGGCAGCAAGAACATTCACTATAAACTATACAATAAGACTACTGATAAAAATATAGATATAACAAAGAAAAGAAAATACGTAGAACACACAACGGTTTGCGGACAGGCGCGAAGCGCCGCCTCCGCGGTACGTGCCCGGAAAGAGGGGGTGCAGGGGGAGAAAAGCGGGCTTCGTAACTCCGAGTGCTTTCTCCCCCTGCGGTTTCCTCAGCTTCTCAAAGCCAATAAAGTAAAAATCAAATTAATAAAAGAATAACATACACTACTTACGAGACGCGATAAAGTCAAGAACTTCATCCCTTGCAGGCATCACGCGAAGGGCACCCTTCTTCGTAGTGATAAGAGAAGCCGCCGCATTGGCAAAAGTAAGCAACTCTTTCAGGTTCTCATCTGTGAGATCCCCAAGCCCATGCTCCAGGACATAATTCAAAGTACTTGCACAGAATGTATCTCCTGCGCCAGTAGTTTCAATAGTATTTTCCTGAAGGAAAGGAGCAGCCTCCACTTTTCGTCCGCGGTAATAAGCGCGGCTTCCATCCTTACCAAGTGTGATCAGCACAAGGGGGATATGATATTTTTCCTCGATAAGGGCAGCACCCTTGTCATAATCGGTAGTATCAAAAAGAAATTCTACTTCATTATCAGAAATCTTCAGTACATCGCAGCGCTCCATACCGTATTCGATTTCTTTACGGGCATCGTTCAGATCTTTCCAGAGTGGAGGGCGTAAATTCGGGTCAAAGGTAATGATACATCCGGCTTCTTTTGCCACATCAAGGGCGTAGCGGGTTGCTTCACGGACGCCTTCATGAGTAGAAGAAAGTGTGCCAAAATGGAAGATCCTGGAATTACGGATCAGATCGGCGTCTACATCATCTTTTGCCAGCATCATATCTGCACCTGGATTACGGTAGAAAGAAAAATCACGGTCTCCGTCCGGGTAAGTATGTACGAAAGCAAGGGTAGTATGAACTTCATCGTCCATGACAAGATTTCTGGTATCGATACCACATTCTTCTACGGCAGCTTTCAGCTGTTTGCCGAACATATCATTTCCGACTTTTCCGATAAATGCAGTTTTTTTGCCAAGGCGGTTCAGCATGGCAAGAACGTTACATGGAGCTCCGCCAGGGTTTGCCTCAAAAGTAGGATTGCCCTGGGAACTGTCACCGTTTTCTGTGAAGTCGATCAGAAGCTCGCCGAGAGCTGTTACATCATACAGTTTGTTTTCCATTGATGATTCCTCCTGATAGGGTATTTGTTTCATATTCTGTCTCATATTATAATCGTTGAACCTGATTTTGGGAAGAACCAAATTGAATTATTTTCTGTTCTGTTACCGGTTACTTGCATTACTTTTTGCGAAGATTAGAACCGTTATCTTTATTTTTCAGTAAAAAAGTGATAAACTGAGTCTATAAAACAACAAATTTGACGGAGGAGAGGATTATGGCTGATAAAGCGTATGAATATATGGACTGGCCCCGGATCGAGGCGATTGTTTATGGTGAGGAGGCGTCACCCCGTGATGTGATGCAGCCGATGGTAACAGCGGATGGTGTTCTGATTCAGGGATTTTTTTCGGGAACGGATGCTGCAGAAGTAGTTGTAGGGAAAACGAGTTATCCTATGATCCTGGAAGATGAGGCCGGTTATTATGCGGCAATGCTTCCACTGAAAAGGATTCCGGAATATCGCTTCCGTGTGACCAGGGGAAGCATGAAAGAAACTTTCTATGATGCTTATGAATGTCCATGCCAGATCACAGAAGAGGAGGAAAAAGCTTTCTGTGCCGGTGTCTATTACAAGGCATACGAGAAGCTTGGAGCTCATCCAGGTGTCTGTGGCGGTGTGAAAGGAACCTATTTTGCTGTTTGGGCACCCAATGCGATCCGTGTCAGTGTAGTCGGTGATTTTGACCGGTGGGATGGAAGACGCCTTCCGATGCACCGTATGCCAATGTCCGGAATTTTTGAACTTTTTGTCCCAGGTGTGCAGGCAGGCGCTTCCTATCAATATGAGATTAAGATAAAAGGTGGCAATGTACAGCGAAAATCAGATCCTTATGGAAATGGAACACAGGGAGCTCCGTCAGTGATTTCGGTAGTGACAGATCTGGGGGATTTTTCCTGGCAGGACGAAGTGTGGATGAAGGAACGTGAAAAATTTGCCAGCCGTGAAGTTCCGGTTTCTATTTATGAGACAGATGTAACAGAGTGGAAAAACAGTGGTGAACTGGTGGAGTTTCTGAAAGAAACCGGTTATACCCATGTGGAATTTCACCCGGTGATGGAGTATCTTGACCAGAGTTCAGGCGGATATTCTACGTCTTCGTATTATGCTGTGACGACCCGTTTTGGAACAGCGTCAGATTTTCGTGCGCTGGTGGAGGATCTTCACCAGGCTGGGATTGGAGTGATTCTGGACTGGGCACCGGCACAGTTCCCACGGTTTGATGCCGGACTTGAGAAATTTGACGGAACCCCTCTTTATGAAGTGCAGGACCCGGCTATGGCGGTTCATCCAATGTGGGGAACTATGCTTTATAATTATGGAAGTCCTATGGTCAAGGATTTCCTTATTTCCAATGCCTTTTTCTGGCTGGATGAGTTCCATGTGGACGGATTCCGTATGGATGATGTAGATGCGATGCTGTATCTGGATTTCGGACGAGAGGCAGGACAGTGGACCCCGAATCTTTATGGTTCCAATGAGAATCTTCAGGCACTGGAGTTTCTGAAACATCTGAATTCGATTGTAAAAAAGCAGGATCCGGGCATTCTCCTGATCGCACAGGAGGATGGATTATGGCCGCAGCTTACAGATAGTGTGGAAAATGATCATCTGGGATTTGACTATAAATGGAGTGGGGGCTGGACAAAAGATCTTCTTTCTTATCTGGAAGCGGAGCCCCTGGAAAGACGGAATTATTATGATCAGCTGACGCTTTCAATGATGTATGCGTATAGTGAACATTATGTACTGACTCTTGGAAAAAGAGATGTGGGTACGCTGAGGGAGTTTCTGGAAAAGCTTCCGGGATCTTCCAGGCAGAAAAATGCTCAGCTGCGTGCAGCATATGGTTATCTGATGCTGCATCCTGGTGTGAAGATGACTGCGCCGGATGGAGATATCATGCCGGAGCTGAAAGTGTATATTCATGATCTGAATGAACTTTATATGTCTTGTCCTGCTTTGTATGCGATGGATGGGAATTCAGATGGTTTTGAATGGATACAGTTTACCAGCTATGATGAGAATGTGGTTGCATTTCTTCGTAAAACGGAGAAACCAGAGGAAACGATTCTTGCGGTATGTAATTTTTCACCGGTGTCTTATGACAGTTACCAGGTTGGTGTGCCTTTTGCGGGAAAATATAAGGAAGTTTTTAACAGTGACAGTGGAAAGTATGGCGGACAGGGCGTTGTGAATGCCCGGGCGAAAGCGGCTGTCCATGTGGAGTGTGATAACAGGGAGTTTTCGCTGAAATTGAAACTTCCGGCTTATGGCGTGGCGGTATTTAGCTGCATGCCGGAGAAGAAGAGTGTGAAGAAAGAAACTGTGAGAAAGACTACGGAGAAAAGTAAGGGGAAACGTATTGATAAGGCGAAAATGACGGTGGTGGAAAAATCTTCTGCTGTGAAGGATGCAGTGAAGGTTGTGAAGAAGGTGACTTCTCGTAGGAAAAGTTCTGCAGGGAAGAAATGATGGGGTGTGAACAGAGGGGGGAAGTTGTAGTAGGAATAATTTGAGTGGATTGTTGGAAAAGTGCTTGCATTTTTTGCAAAATACGGTATAATATCAGTTGTGTTTATCACAAGCTGGAATAGCTCAGTCGGTAGAGCACTTCACTCGTAATGAAGGGGTCGTGAGTTCGAGTCTCATTTCCAGCTTATAACTGATTGGAGTCCGGTATCTTTGGGGTGACTGAAGATGCCGGATTTTTTGTGTGTGAAGACGGAGAGCAAAGCGGACGTTAGAGGGAGAGGATATCGGTTCGGGCAAGGACTCCGTCGGGGATACAACTAGGGTTCCGTGAGGGTGGAGAGAAAGAGGTACGCCAGAGGGAGAGGATATCGGCTCGGGCAAGGACTCCGTCGGGGGATACAACTAAGATTCCGTGAGATGGCTAAAACCATTGCAGCAGGGCCAGAACTCGCCGTTGGCTCAAACAGCTGACCCTGCCGCAATAACGCCCTCTCCCGGAACCTAAGTTGTATCACCCCTCCTCCGCAACAGCCCGAACCGATATCCTCTCCCTCTGGCTGACATTTCCAACCGACAGGAAAAAAGATAAGACCCTTGCAGGGGACGGAAGCGGACGCGGGGCGTCCTGTCCTGGAATTGTTGAAGTGTAGCTGTATCAGTACAGCGTTCCACTATAAATACAGAAGAATCTAGGGATCAGATCGGCACAGCGTCTCACTATAAATACAGAAGAATCCAGGAACCAGATCGGCACAGCGTTCCACTCTGAATACCGCAGCATACAGACAAAAGTCAATACCGCACCACATACAATAACGAAGAATTCTTTCCGTGCCCAACGGGGTGGGAGCGCGAGGGAGGGCGTTCGGGCTTCGGAACTCTGAGATCGCCTTCCCTCGCACTTACCGCATTGAAAATGCGACCGCCGTAGCGCACCCAGCGAATGGGGGAAGAAAAATTGCATCTTTAAGATAAACTTCCAAAAAATCCAAAAAAATTTGAATTTTATGGTTGACAAGCATAACTCCCAGTGGTATTATAACTGAGCTGTCGCAAATAATTGTTTTTGAAAAACAAACAATTGAAAAGAATTTCAGAAAAATGAAATTCACTGTTGACAAAAGACAGAAGATATGATAAAGTATCCAAGTCGTCAACGAAACGGCAACAAAATCTTAACTCAAAAATGTTTGAAAAAAACTTAAAAAAGTGCTTGACAAACAAAAAGAGATGAGATAAAATAAACGAGCTGTCTGAGGGACAGACAAAACAAACCTTGATAACTAAACAGTGAAACACATACGATTCTCGAAAATTTCTTTACATTTAAAGAACGGTTTTGACAAACCAAAAGCAGTAAAAACGAGAGATAGCCAAACGGTTGTCTTGAGTAAATGAATCAAACACTTCTTAAGCCTTTGGCTTAATCAGTGTGAGTCGCAATTAAGTTGATGCGAGCATCGCTGAATTGCTAACACATTTTATCAGAGAGTTTGATCCTGGCTCAGGATGAACGCTGGCGGCGTGCTTAACACATGCAAGTCGAACGGGAATTACTTTATTGAAACTTCGGTCGATTTAATTTAATTCTAGTGGCGGACGGGTGAGTAACGCGTGGGTAACCTGCCTTGTACAGGGGGATAACAGTCAGAAATGACTGCTAATACCGCATAAGCGCACAGGACCGCATGGTCCGGTGTGAAAAACTCCGGTGGTATAAGATGGACCCGCGTTGGATTAGCTAGTTGGTGGGGTAACGGCCCACCAAGGCGACGATCCATAGCCGGCCTGAGAGGGTGAACGGCCACATTGGGACTGAGACACGGCCCAGACTCCTACGGGAGGCAGCAGTGGGGAATATTG
>NZ_JAHLPQ010000008.1:0-142745 GCF_018917985.1 Blautia sp. MSJ-36
CACTAGAATTAAATTAAATCGACCGAAGTTTCAATAAAGTAATTCCCGTTCGACTTGCATGTGTTAAGCACGCCGCCAGCGTTCATCCTGAGCCAGGATCAAACTCTCTGATAAAATGTTTGATTCATTTACTCAAGACAACCGTTTGGCTATCTCTCGTTTTTACTGCTTTTGGTTTGTTAAAACCGTTCTTTAAAATGTAAAGAAATTTTCGAGAATCGTATGTGTTTCACTGTTTAGTTATCAAGGTTTTTCGTTCTGTCTCTCAGACAGCTCGTTTATTTTATCTCATCTCAAATCATTTGTCAAGTACTTTTTTCAACTTTTTTCAAATTCTTTTTTTGATGAATCTCTGTCTCGCTGACAGCTTGTTTACTTTATCATGTTTGCAAACGTTTGTCAACAAGTTTTTTTATTTTTTTGAAAAGTTTATTTTTTTCAAAAAAATAACGGAGAAGGAGGGATTTGAACCCTCGCGCCGCGTTAGCGACCTATACCCTTAGCAGGGGCACCTCTTCGGCCTCTTGAGTACTTCTCCAGACTCCGAACTCATAATTTCTTATTAAATTGGAGCGCATTTCTTCTGTGTTTTCATCCGAAACGCAGGTTTAATTATAGCGGAAGGCGATATGCTTTGTCAACACCTTTTTTTATTTTTTTACATTAATTTTATTGTATTGCGATAGATGGGGGATAACAACGGGTATATACTGTTGTTTATTGCCTTATTGCATATGGCTACGCGGGTCGCATTGTAATGCGGGAATACGCAGGGGGAAGGCCATCTCAGAGTTCCGTAAGCCCGAAGGCCCTCCCCCTGCACCCCCACCCTCTTGGGCACGGAAACCAGTGTTACATCTTCGATGTGTAACACAGTTGACTCTTGTCTGTATTCTTCGGTATTCAGGATGTAGCTCTTTGCCGATCCGATCTTCTGTATGCTACGATATTCAAAATGGTTCTCTTTGCCGATCTAGTTTTCTATATGCCACTCTATTTCAAAATGCTTCCCTTTGCCTATCCGGCGTTCTATATGCCACTCTATTCAAAATGCTTCCCTTCACCAATTTAATCCATATACACTATAAGAAACTCCACACAACCAGGACAGGGCGCCACAGCGCCCGCCTCCGTCCCTCTGCAGGCTTGTTTTCTCCTTTCCGGTCTGAATGCACAGCCGAGGCTCAGGATACTGGCTGGCTCTGCTTCTGCAGGAGGGGTGCGCTTCTTAGATGGCGGGAATCTGCGTTGTTTTTCAAAAGTTCGCTGTTTGAGCGAAGCGAGTTCGGACTTTTGGAAAACGGTTTTAGCAGATTTTCGGCATCTTAGAAGCCAGCCCCCGACGAAGCCGCAGACCGGACAGTATCCTGAGCCTCGGCGTCCCTTCAGCCACCAAAACGTCCAATCACCAACAACCTCCCGCAGAAGCCCACCCTCCCAGCCATCCAGCGCAGCGCTGATGGCTCAACAACCTTCAAATTCAACAAAAAAAAGAGACCGCACACCCATGCAGCCTCTTAATGTTATTGATACAGTTTTTCATTAGATCATCCAGAAATTATCTGTGCAGACAATCTTCCTGTAAGTCTCAAACTTAAACCACTTATTATGAAACTCCGACTTATTATCAGCCCCCTTAAACTCCTCCAGAAACTGCTGATAATCATCATTACTGCGGATCTCCAGTGCAAAACCTCTCTCATCCACAACAGGAAGCCCCATAAACACATACTTATCCAGCGGAATAATATCCAGCACCTTCTTATCACGAATAAGAACAGCTGCATTGTCCTCCAGGGATACAATATCAAAATAACCCGGATACTCGAAGCTATCACCTTCTGTAGGTACAGCATCCCCTACATGATAAGTCTTAACCTCTTTATCCGCCTTAGAAAGCAGCGCATTCTCAAGGTTAAAATAAAACTCCTCAAAAACATAACCGCCAACCTTCACATCATCCTTCTGGAAATAAGGCTTCTCACCCTCAGTATCAACAGACTCCACAACACCACAAGCAGAAGTCATATGACTCACACGATCGATCAAGATCAGCTCACCAAGAGTCTTATTCTTCTTAAACTCATCCAGCACAACCTTATCAGAAAGTCCAATCTTGCACAAAGCAATCTCATTCTTCACAATCGTATCAGCAGGCAAATGCTCCCCGGTATTCACATCCGTCTTAAACTCGATACTTTTAACCACACCAGCAATCTTCTTCGTACCAACCTTCACAAGATACTCCTTGCCCACTTCAAGCCTGGAATCATCCATCCAGAGAAGCGTAGCCTCAAAACCTTTAGCCACCGGAATCTCATTATTATTGGTAAGAACACAGCCACGGCTGACATCCACCTCTTTATCCAACTGAATGGTAACAGCCTGACCCGCAACAGCCTCCTCACGGTTATCACTGCCCACCAGGATCGTCTTAACAGCCGCTGTCTCGTTGCTTGGAAGCGTAGTGATGGTATCGCCTACATGAACCCGGCCACTCTCGATCTGACCCTGGAAACCACGGAATTCATGGTTTGGACGGGAAACACGCTGAACAGGCAGATAAAACTCGCTGACATTCTCAGCCTCGGAAACATCTACAGTCTCAAGATGATCCAGAAGAGCTTTGCCCGTATACCATGGCATATTCGGAGACTTCTTCGTAACGTTATCACCCTCTGTAGCACTGACAGGAATAATCACAACATCCTGAAGACCCAGAGTCTTTGAAAGCTCATTGATATCCTTCACGATCTCGTTAAAACGGCTCTCACTGTAATCAACAAGATCCATCTTATTAACAGCAAATACAAAATGATGGATACCCATCAGAGCGCAGATACGCGCATGACGTCTTGTCTGCACCAGAACACCCTGTTTTGCATCCACAAGAATAATGGAAAGCTGGGCAAAAGAAGCACCAACTGCCATGTTTCTTGTATACTCCTCATGACCAGGAGTATCCGCAACAATAAAACTTCTCTTATCCGTTGTAAAATAACGGTAAGCAACATCAATGGTGATACCTTGCTCACGCTCAGCCATCAGACCATCCAGAAGAAGAGAATAATCAATGGCACCACCTCTGGAACCTACCTTGCTGTCCAGAAGAAGGGCTTTTTCCTGGTCTGCATATAAAAGCTTGGAATCATAAAGAATATGGCCGATCAGTGTAGACTTTCCATCATCCACACTTCCGCAAGTGATAAATTTCAGTAATCCGCTCATCCTAGAAGTACCCCTCTCTCTTTCTTTTTTCCATGCTGGCAGCTCCGCCGTCGGAATCGATAACACGTGTAGTTCTCTCAGATTCCACAGAGCTTAAAGTCTCGTCAATGATCTCGTCCAGTGTTTCTGCGTCAGACTCGATACCACCTGTCAGAGGATAGCATCCAAGAGTACGGAAACGAACTTTTTTCATCTGCGGCTCCTCACCCGGGTTCAGACGCATTCTGTCGTCATCCACCATGATGATGTTGCCGTCTCTGTATACAACCGGACGCTCTTTTGCAAAATACAGCGGAACGATCGGGATATTTTCTCTCTTAATGTACTGCCAGATATCAGTCTCAGTCCAGTTGGAGATTGGGAAAACACGGATGCTTTCACCTTTGTTGATCTCAGTATTGTAAAGCTTCCACATCTCCGGACGCTGGTTCTTCGGATCCCAGGCCTGCTCTGCGTTACGGAAGGAGAAAATACGCTCTTTTGCACGGCTTTTCTCCTCATCACGACGGCCGCCGCCAAATGCAGCTGTGAAACCATATTTCTTAAGAGCCTGTTTCAGGGCCTGTGTTTTCATGATATCTGTATATGCGGAACCGCTGTCAAAAGGATTGATTCCCTGTTTCACACCGTCCTGGTTAATGTACTCAAGCATTTCGATCCCGAGATCTTTTGCAGTCTTGTCACGGAACTCGATCATCTCTTTAAATTTCCAGGTTGTATTTACATGAAGAAACGGGAATGGCGGTTTCTCCGGGTAAAAAGCTTTCATCGCAAGATGAAGCATTACAGAACTGTCTTTTCCTATAGAATAAAGCATTACCGGCTTTTCGCACTCTGCTGCAACTTCACGGATGATGTAAATTGCCTCTGCTTCCAGCTCATCCAAATGTGATAATCCACTCATATCTGATCTCATCCTCCTGTTTTGGCCGCCAGAACCGGCAGCACCTGTCTTCTAGTATTTATTCGAATTTCGTCGGTCCACATCGATCACGGATGTGGAACCGTCTGTTTTTGTAATGATCCAGTGAAGGATATCACCTTCGCTTTTTACATTCATGATACTTCCGTTACCGCCGATATCCGCACCAAGGAAAAAGTCAATGGCACCAGCTTTACATTCCTTTACGCAGGAAACGCAGCCCCAGCAGTTTTTCGGATATTTCATCACGGCTTTTTTGTCTTCCATGACGATCAGGGTTCCCGGACATACTTCACTGCACTTTCTGCAGCCAACACATTTTTTCTGATCAATTCGTATGCTCATATGTGTCCTCCTTTACAATGTCACGGAAAATGATCTTGATCTCGCCGTTTTCCAGTTTCGAATTTACATATTTATAAAATTTCTCATCGGTTTCCGGATGATCCAGATTTTCGTTGAAAGAATGCCATCTGGTCTCTTTTCGGTTTTTCAGATGAGCGATCAGTGAACGGCACACAATGAGACGCTCACGAAGTTCGTATGCAAACATCAGCTCATGCATATCTGCTGCCGCTGTTTTTTCGGCAAGGGCCTGAAGCTTGAGGATCTTTTCATCTGCAAGATCTATCTGTTTCTCATTGAACTGATAATTGGAAGCACTTCCTCCCGCATACTCGTCCATGACTTTCTGCATGGCTTCCTCAAGCTCCTCAACGGAAAATGCCGGTGCATCTTCATTACGGAACTTTTCGTACTGGGAAAGGATTTTTTCTTCCTGAACTTTAATCTCTGCTTCTGTGGTAATATCCGCTTCTTTCAGAGATCCTGCGGAAAACTGTTTCACCATATCCAGTGCTGCAAGTTTTCCTTCTGCAAGTGCCCCTGTTACATATTTCTGGGGACATCCGCCTGCAACATCACCTGCTGCATAAAGACCTTTCACAGTAGTCTCACGGCCTGTGTTTACCCAGTAGCCGCTGGCTGTATGGCCGCCTACGATATAGGGCTCTGTTCCCTGGATCTCCACATCCTGCTCACTTGGGTTTTTTCCACTTTCGATCCATTTCAGAGTCTGGCTTGGTGCCATGTTCAGATAAGCTTTCAGAAGATCTTCATCCTGCTCTTTCGTGATCCCTGTAGTCTTCAGGTAACACGGGCCATGGCCAAGCTGATTTTCCCGGACTGTTCCGTAAACTCGCTCGCTTGTGGTCAGACCGTATTTTGTCTCGTAGATCTCGCCTGCCGCATTGATCTGTTTTGCGCCGACACCCTGTGCGATGGTTCCTGTAGGAGCGATGGTGTCCTTGCAGCGAAGAGCAATAAAACGCATCTCAAAAGATGTCATCTCCGCGCCTGCCAGGATTCCCATTGCGTATCCGGCACCTGTGTTAAATGGCGGATACCACATCTTATGTCTGGAAAATCCAGGATTGTTCGGTTTATAAAGTCCAGCCGCTCCGCCGGTTGCAACAAGAACTGCTTTTGCCCGGATAACGTAAGCGGTTTCTTCCATAATAGAAAAACCAACGGCTCCGTAAACCTGACCGTCTTTTACAAGAAGGTCTGTGATATTTACATAATTCAGAACATCTACATTCTCAGCTTCATGAACTGCATCCGCAAGAAGTGGTTTGAAATTCTCGCCGTTGATCTTGATGTTACGGTTTCCTCTGGCTACATAATCGCCATTTTCATCCTTCAGGATCACAAGTCCAAGTTTTTCCATTTTTGCGGTAACTTCGTTGAAGTTCTCCGCTGCTGTAAGAAGAAGGTCCTGTCTTACGATCCCGGCGGCATCTTTTGTGGCGTAATCTACATAGTCCTGAGGCTTGCGGCCTTTTACAATGTAGGCATTGATGGCGTTGACACCAGCTGCCAGACAGCCGCTTCGCTTGATATTTGCTTTTTCTGCGATCAGTACCCTGCCGGCTTTCTGTTCTGAGAGAACCAGCGCCGCATAGCAGCCTGCGGTACCTCCGCCTATGATCAGCACATCCGTTGTAATTTCTTTTGTGTTTAATCTGTTTTTCATACTCATCACTCTGTTATCTGAATCTCATGTACAGTTACATTTTTTTCTTTGTCTACGCCGAAGGCCTTCAGCACCGGGTTTTCTGCATCCATAAGGGAGAGGATCAGATATTCGATGTTCGGGTCAAAAGCAAGTCGTTTGTCTTCTTCGGAAGGCCTTGACGGAGACTCCGGATGAGAATGAAAGTTTCCGATCATCTGGTATCCGTTCTGACGGATATCTTTGATCGCGCTCAGCTGTTCTTTCGGGTCCATGGAAAAGTGCTCGTTACTCTCGTCGATGTTTGTCAGCAGATACACCTTCTCGATGGTTTTTACATCGCCCTCAATGGTCCCGCCCAGAAGGCCGCAGGACTCATTGGGAAGTCCCTTTCTGCAGTGGTCTAATATTTTTTCGTAATCTTCTTTTTTTAATTTCAGCATTTTATTTCGCAGCCTCCAATGGGTTTCTATACTTAATTTATAGCGTCTGCACCCGCAGACAATTCTTTAGTGTTTCAGCTCGCACACAGCCTGCTCGTAATCGATCAGCTCTGTGATGGTCGGATTGTCGCCGCATACCGGGCAATGATGGTTTTTCGGAAGTTTTACGGTACGGAATGTCATCTTCAGCGCATCGTAGGTAAGAAGTCTTCCTGTAAGAAGATCGCCCTGTCCGATGATGTACTTGATGGCTTCCATTGCCTGAAGGCTTCCGATCACTCCGCCCATGGCTCCGATAACACCAGCCTGCTTACAGGTCGGTACGGCATCCTTTGGTGGCGGGCTCTGGAATGCACATCTGTAGCATGGTCCCTGTCCCGGAACGTAAGTCATCAGCTGTCCCTGGAAACGGATGATACCTGCATGTGAAAACGGTTTCTCAGCCATTACACAGGCATCGTTGATAAGGAATTTTGCAGGGAAGTTGTCCGTTCCATCCAGAATGAAATCGTAATCTTTGATCAGCTCCATAATGTTGCTGGAATCTACAAATGTATGATATGTATTTACGGTAACGTCCGGGTTGATGGCTTTCATAGTCTCAGCCGCAGACTCTACTTTCAGTTTGCCAACATCTGCAGTTGTGTGGATGACCTGTCTCTGAAGATTGGAAAGATCTACCTCATCTGCATCTACGATTCCGATTGTTCCCACACCTGCTGCTGCAAGGTAAAGGGCTGCCGGTGCTCCAAGTCCGCCGGCTCCGATGATAAGAACCTTGGCATTCAGAAGCTTTTTCTGGCCTTTTACTCCCACCTCTTTCAGGATGATGTGGCGAGAGTAACGCTCAAGCTGCTCATTTGTAAAAGCCATTATCTTGCGCCTCCTCCCATGTAGTACAGGAACTCAACAACATCACCGTCTTTTACAACTGTGTTCGGAACGTCTTCTTTGCTGATGAATTCATCGTTGATGGTTACGGTTACATACTCAGGACTTTCGATATCCTCTTTCTCAATAAGCTCTGTAAGTTTCAGTCCGTCTTCGTATTCTTTTTTATTTCCTGCAACTGTGATTGTCATTTCTCTGTTCTCCTATTCTTCAACTTTTCTTACGATCAGTGTATAAGTTCCATCTTCATTATCTTCAAGTTTCAGGATCTGATGTCCTTCTTCTTTTACGCTTCTCGGTACATTCTGTACTGGCTCGCCATCGTTCATTTTGATCGCCAGGATCTGTCCGTCGTCCAGTTCCTCAAGTGCTACCTTTGCTTTTACAAAAGTTACCGGGCAAACTACATCGGTAATATCTACTGTATCATCAATTTTAATATCAGCCATTGTATGCTCCTTTCAAAACTTCCTGAAGTTTTTCAGCGCCTACCCGGTCGATGGTAAATTTAAAACGCTCTCCCGGATTTGCATAGTCATCAAAGAACTGGATCGCTGCATCGGTCACTCTGAAAAGCTGTTCTTCAGAGGTGATCAGCGGAAGGAATTCCTGTCCCTTGCTGATGTGATTTCCAAACGTTCCGCCAAAGGAAACGATAAATGCTTCGTTTACATACCATGCATCTACAGGACAGGATTTTGCACATCTGCCGCAGTAGTTACATTTCTCTGTGTCGATCACCAGCTTGTCATCTTTAAAGGAGATGGCGTTTTCTCTGCAGGCTTTTTCACAGACTCCACAGTGGATACATGTATCTTCTTTCCAGCTGACCTGTGCTGCTCCTTTGATTCCTACATCGTTCTCCTCTGCTTTCAGACAGTTGTTCTGACATCCGGTAACACCGAATTTGAATTTATGAGGAAGCTCTCTTCCAAAATATCTCTCATTTAATTTCACCGCAATGTCATAGCTGTTGATGTTTCCGCTTGGACAGACTGCATTACCCTGGCAGGCTGTAACTGTACGGACTCTCGGTCCGCAGACACCAGGTTTGCATCCGCCTTTCGCAAGATCATCTTTTACATCATCAATATCATCTAATTTAATGAACGGGATCTCAACTCCCTGTCTGGAAGTAAGATGTACATATCCGTCACCATATTTCTCAGCTACTTCTGCGATTTTCTTAAGGTTTTCTGCTGTAAGCGTACCGCCTACACAGGCAAGACGAAGAGAAAAATTATTTTTCTGCTTCTGTCTCATGAAACCACCTTTTTTTAATGTAGCGTAATCTACTTTTGCCATAGCGAACTCTCCATTTCTCTGCTGGTGCAGCTCTTAGATTTTATCGGTTATTTTCTATCGCTTCTTTAAAATCTTTCTTTAAATCTTCAATATCTTCAATTCCCACGCTGATGCGGATCAGATCCTCGAATACTCCGGACTGCTGCTTCTCCTCGTCGAAGATGTGTGCCGCGATGGTGGATTCCGGATGGATCACCAGTGTCTTCGTATCTCCGATGTTGGAGATGATCAGCGGGATCTTCAGGGAATTGATAATGGAAAAAGCTTTCTCCTTACTTCCGGTTCTCACAGTTACGATAGCTCCGTAACCATTCCTGAACTGCTTTTTCGCAATTTCGTGATAAGGGCTTTCTTCCAGTCCCGGATAATTTACTTCAATGTCACCACCCAGGCTTTGTAAAAATCTGGCAAGTTCCAGTGCGTTGTCACACTGTCTCTGCATTCGAAGCCCCAGGGTTTCCAGTCCCAGATTATTAAGGAAAGCATTCTGCGGAGCAAGACACGCGCCAGTGTTCCGGAAAAGTCCGTTTCGAAGTTTGGCGATGTATGCAAATGGTCCGAATTTCCGGTATGGAGCAAGTCCCGGATATCGGTCAGGGTCCCATTTCAGACCCTTACCACAGACAAGAATGCCGCTGATTGCATCGCTGCTTCCATTGATATATTTGGAAGAGGAATGAACCACGATGTCAGCTCCAAGCTTCAGTGGCTGGATCAGATACGGGGTTGCTACCGTGTTGTCTACGATCAGTGGTACGTCATGCTTATGTGCCACTTCTGCAACCGCCTGGATATCGGTAACGTCCAGCTTGGGGTTTCCGATAGTCTCCGCAAAAACAAGTCTCGTTTTCTCTGTGATCTCTGCCTCAAAAGCTTCCGGCTTATTCTCACTTACATACTTTACGGAGATCCCGAAAGGCTTCAAATCATCAAACAGTTCCACAGTTCCGCCGTACAGTCCGCAGGCTGCCACGATCTCGTCTCCTGCCTGCAGAATGTTCAGAAACGCATTGGTCAGCGCCGCCATTCCGGAAGCACATGCCACACTGCCGATTCCATCCTCCAGCATAGTCACTCTTTTCTCAAAGGACTCTACCGTAGGATTGTTGATCCTTGTATAGGAGAAGCCCATTTTTTTATTGTCAAAAATTTTCTCCAGGTCTTCCGCGCTGTCATGTCGGAATGCGCTGCTCTGATAGATTGGAACCTGTGTTGCACCCTGCGGATATTTCTCATTGGTGCCGTGGAGCAGTCCTGTATTAAAGCCGTATTCGTTCATAGCCTCTTCCCTTTCTTTTGTTGACACTTATATTAACCTAGTATTCATAGTATGTCAATAGGAAATATGGATTAATTGCATTTTTTTTGATACAAAAGAAAGGGCTGACATGGTACAATGAAATTATACTTATAGAATCTCAGATCCGGATCAGGCGGATATCTGCAATCCGCATTCGCTACATAACTCTGCATCGAATAACCGTTTCTAATTTTATCAGGAGGTGATCTCTATCCATATAAATCTGAAACTCCGAGATATTTTCCACTCATTATTCAGCCCCACCCTGGATTTCCGTGTCCGGCTGTTCAACATCCTCGCCTCCGGTGGCACCATTATCAGTCTGATCATGGCTTTTCTCAGTTTCGGGACCGGCTCCTGGGGAAATGTGCTGATCAACTTCGCACTGGTTGTCATATCCGGAGGACTTTTTCTTTATTCCTATTATAGTGGGAAATATCAGCGCTGTTACCTGATCACCATTGTCCTGATCTTTCTCATTGTTTTTCCGATCATGTTTTTTACCAGCGGCGGATATCATGGCGGCATGCCGGCATTCTTCGTGTTTGCCATTATCTTCACTGTGCTGATGCTGGAAAAATGGCGTGCTCTGATCGTTTCTCTTCTGGAGATTGTCCTATATATGGGACTGTGTCTGGTTGCGTACCATTTTCCGGACAGTGTGACTCCTTTTGCAACGGAAAAAGACCGGCTGGCAGATGTACTCCTGGCATTTGTCTCTGTAAGTATTGTCTGCGGCATTGTTCTCTATTTTCATCTGAAAGAATACAATCAGCAGCAGATCCTTCTTAAGGAACAGAACCAGCGGCTTCGTTCCCTTGACAATGCCAAGTCCACCTTCCTGACCACCGTTGCCCATGAGATCAAAAATCCTCTGAACTCCATCTCCCTCCACGCCCGGGATACTTCCGAGCTGCTTGAGGAAGAACCTCTGGATTTCTCGCTTATGCAGCAAAATCTCCGCACGATCGAACAGTCGGTAATGCGGATTGACCGGATTGTGCTGGATCTTATGGATACCGTTTCCATTGAGCAGGGACGGCTTGCCCTTTCCCTTGTACCATCAGATCTGGGAGCACTTTTACATTCTGTGGAAAAAGATTTCAGCAGTCATCCAAGCTCCGGGAATAACCAGCTGGTCCTTACGATACAGCCCGACCTCCCGGAAATTTCAGCAGATCCGGAACGGCTGATCCAGGTTGTCACCAATCTTATCTCCAATGCAGAACGTCATACCAGGAACGGAACCATCACCATTTCTCTTACCGGCGAACCGGGCTGGCAGACCATCTGCGTCTCCGACACCGGAACCGGCATGTCAGAAGAAATGCAAAAAAACGCACTCAAGGGTTATGTTTCCGCTGATAAGGATTACTGGCGGCACGGCATAGGCCTCTATGTCTGTCATCAGATCATCACTGCCCATGGCGGCAAAATATGGCTGAAAAGTAAAGAAGGCGAGGGAACTCAGGTGTTCTTCTCACTTCCGGAGGAGGAATCATAAATGAATGAAAAGAAATCACTTATCCTTATGGTCGAGGATGAAGAACAGGTGCTGAATACCAACTGCCGGATGCTACGGCGCCGTGGCTACGATGTCCGCATTGCACAGACAGCCGCCGAAGCCTGTCATCAGCTTGAAGAATATCTGCCGGATCTTCTTATCCTGGACATTATGCTTCCGGACGGAAACGGTCTGGATATCTGCCGCCGCTTCCGCGAAAAAACCATGCGCCCGGTTCTTTTTCTCACCGGAAAAGGTGATGTCCGGGATAAAGTGGAAGGGCTTCAGCAGGGCGGCGATTATTATCTCACCAAGCCTTATAATTTCGATGAATTTCTGGCTGTGATCCAGATGCTGCTGGAACGCCAGAAACGAATGGAAAAAAAAATAAAAGAAAAATTTCAGTCCTCCCGTCAGATCACCATCGGCAGCCTGCGGCTGGATCTTTCGGACGGCCATGCATATCTCAATAATGCCGACACAGGCCTTACCCGGACCGAATTCTCTCTGCTGCGTCTCCTTGCAGAAAACCAGGAGAAGATTTTTTCTGCAAAGGAGCTCTACGAAACGGTATGGGGCAGCTGTGCAGGAACAGATACCAGCACGGTACGGCGGCATATCTTTAACCTCCGGACCAAGATCGGTGCCGAGGATACCGATGAATATGACATTGTCTCGGTTTATGGGAAGGGATATCTTTTTACCTGCCGGTAAATGTCTCTTTTTCTTCACATTTCCGGATATCAGGATCTGTCTGTTACAATATACTTAACAAACAGATCCTTTTTATTTTGTAAAAATTTATGATCCGTGGACAGTAACTGAATAACTGCTGCGCAATTTATCAGGAGGTGCCTATGCATAAAAAAATCTTAGTTCTTTTAACAGGCGCGATCGCTCTTTCCATATCTGCAGTCCCGGTCCTCGCTTCTGACCCTCCAACCGATGACGGTCAGTACATCTGGCAGGATGAAAACGGAGATTACTGGTACCGCAATGGTTCCGAGGATGAATATATCGGGGAAGGTAATTATGCCCCTGACCCGGATTCCGGTGAACTGATGGAAGGCAACGATGCCGGCTGGACCGAACAGGACGGTTATTTTGAGCCTCATTATTATTATGAGGACGGCAGCGTGTGGCTGGAAGATGCCACCGGAACTACTTATATTGGTTCCAGAGATGACTATTATATTGATGACTACGGCAATCTTCAGGAATATTCCGATTCTGAAACTGATTCCTCCTCCGGAGATTCTTCAGAAGAATCCTCCGATACCAGTGGAAACTCCTCCTCGCAGGATTCCGATTCTTCATACCCAAATTCCTCTTCCGATACAAACGCAGAAGAATCCTCTGAATCGGAAAAGCGTGGCGAGCTTCATATGCGGGTTGGATTCCCTGCCGATGATACGATCAGAGAATCCATGCCCGAAAAAGAAGGTTATTTCGAACAGCGTTCCGTAAATGGCGGAAAAAGCACTGCCTTTGTTTTAAAAGTACCAAACTCCTCTCTGGAGGATTCTTCCCTGAAGGGTTTTCTGGCAGAATACTATCCGGTAAAGGGTGAGATCATCACAAAAAAGGACCTTACCTTTGAATCTTATCCCGCCACGAAATATCAATACTTAACCGCGGTCAACGAAGAAGAAAAAAATGTAGATGCTCTTGTATGCCAGACTGACGATTATACATTTGGACTTTTTGTCCTGACTCCGTCAGACACCTATGACAAGGCCGCCGAAAAGGAAGCCACAGAGCTGATCAAATCCATAGATTTCGTTTACGCAGAGCGTGTGGATATGGCCATGACGGATTACTTCCAGGTCCTCACTCCGGAGCGCTGGAAATATCTCTGCCGTTATGAAACAACCGAAACCGAAAATGGTGGATATAAACTGACTTATTACAATGAGGATGTTCCTGTACTGACCCTGGAAGCCAGATATTACGATGGCGAAAACCAGCCTCTGGACAGCGTATGGCAGGGCTATCTCGGCCGTATCGAAACCGTCGACGGCAAAAAATACGATCTTCTGTCCACCATCAGCCAGTACTCCAGGGACGCCTCTGATGAATGGAAGGAAATGTATGACACTTATCTGGATGTCATAAACGGGATCCGTATAATGGACGGCTGTTCCCTGACCGAAGGAAGCCATGCCTGATCCCTTGTGATTCACATTGCCCCCTCTGCCGTTATTTTGCAGACCGGAAGATCCATAGCTGCATGTGATGTTGACAGCTGCTATATATCAGGTACAGATTTTCCAGTCGCGGCATATCATATTTACATAAAAGAAGCTGCAGACTCTGTTTTTTCACTGTTCTGCAGCTTCTTTGTGTTATTGTGTCCAACTATATCTTCTACTGTCTATCCTTCGTAAATCTGATCAAAAATCCCTCCATCTGAGAAATGTGTTTCCTGTGCCTTTTTCCATCCGCCGAAATCATCAATGGTGACAAAATTGATGTCCAGGTCAAACACATCGGAGTATTCCTTCAGAATATCCTGGTTTGACGGACGGTAATAATTATCACCGGCGATCCGCTGTGCTTCATCGGAATAGAGATAATTCAGATATTCCTCTGCCACATCTCTGGTGCCTCTTTTGTCTACAACTTTATCGACTACTGCTACAGATGGCTGTGCAAGGATGCTGATGCTTGGTGTTACGATCTCGTAGTCGTCCGGATAATCCTTTACGGAAAGATAGGCTTCATTTTCCCAGGCGATCAGTACATCACCCTGTCCGTTTTCCACGAAAGATGTCGTTGCGCCTCTGGCTCCGGTGTCCAGGACAAGTACGTTTTTGTAAAGATCTCCGATGAATTCTTTAATTTTATCCTCGTCTCCGTTATATTTATCTTTTGCATAGGCCCAGGCTGCCAGATAGTTCCATCTTGCTCCGCCGGAGGTTTTCGGGTTTGGTGTGATCACACCTACGTCTTTCTTTACCAGATCATCCCAGTCTTTGATGTTCTTGGGATTTCCTTTTCTTACAAGGAATACGATAGTTGAAGTATAGGGAGAACTGTCTTCCGGAAATTCATCTACCCATCCGTCATCGATAAGCCCTGCATCCTGGATCGCGTCCACATCATATTCCAGTGCCAGTGTTACCACATCTGCTTCCAGTCCGTTGGCAACTTCAAGTGCCTGTTTGCCGGAGCCTCCATGGGACTGCGTGATATCCACGTCCTGTCCAGTTTTTTCTTTCCAGTGTTCCTGGAATATCTTATTGTACTGTTCATAAAGTTCTCTGGTCGGATCGTAGGATACATTGGTGATGCTGACGCTGTCCGCCGCATATGTTGTCACACCTGTAAGGCTTCCGGTCGCTGCTACTGCTGCAAGAACTGCTACTGCTGATTTCCATTTTCTTTTCATAATACTTACCTCCTGTGTTTTGCCTCGTGTTTTGTTGTTGGGGCTATTATAAACATGAGTAAGTCCATATGAAAACTGTTAGATTAGAAACCGTTTTCAGCAGTTTTCAGAAACAGGGGTGTTTTTGCGGATTTCACAGGTTTTTATATCTGATTCCGGCCGATATTATGTTGTTTTTGTTGATTTTTGCATCGTATTTTATTGTTCCGGGAGTATATGTGAAAACGTCATCAACCTTGTGAATCCAACAAATTCTCCCAGTACTCCCCTCTGTTTGACAAAAATCTTTCTGCATTTATTTTTCTGAAACAGTTATCCACACCCGCCCAGGAAAATCGTTCTTTCAGGCGGGTGGTTTTCCACATATTCCACAGAAATCCACAGAAATTATCCCCTGTTGGCTGTGCAGTCATCTATGCGCTTGTGTGACCTTATCTCTTTTTACAGATAGATGTAGTCGTTCATTACCGGCTGCAGACCGTGATCTTTCAGGGCATTGAATACTTCATCCACGGATCTTCCGTCTGAAATCTCAAACTGATCATCACCTTTATCTTCGATGTCTTCCACATGGCTTCCGATTCCTGTGCTGACACCTGCGGAGATCTTGGTTGCCGCGATATTTACCAGATTGTCACGGACACGCTCGCACTCTCTGGTGGATACAGTAATGCTTGCAAATGGCATAAACAGGCGATATGCACAGACTACCTGCAGAAGCTGCGGTTCGTGGACGTCCTTCGGATTGATCCGGTCATTGTTGATGATCGGGCGAAGTCTCGGGCAGGAAAAAGCAATCTCTGCGTGGGGATATTTTCTCTGCAGAAGGTATGCGTGATATCCCGTCGCAAAAGCATCTTTACGGAAATCATCCAGCCCCAGAAGCGCCGCAAAGCCAACTCCTCGCATGCCGCCTTTCAGTGCACGCTCCTGTGTATTTAATCTGTATGGAAAAATCCTCTTGTGGCCTGCCAGATGCAGGGTTTCGTATTTATCAGAATTATAGGTCTCCTGGAAAACAGTTACATAATCTGCACCGCATTTGTGAAGATATGCATACTCATCAGAATTCATCGGATACACTTCAAGACCTACCACCTTGAAATATTTCCGGGCAATCTCGCAGGCTTTTCCGATATATTCTACATTGGATTTGGATTTGCTTTCACCGGTAAGGATCAGGATTTCCTGAAGGCCGGTTTCTGCAATAGCTGCCATTTCCTTCTCAATCTCTTCTTCATTCAGCTGTGCACGGCGGATCTTGTTGTGGCAGTTAAATCCACAGTAAATACAGTAATTTTCGCAGTAGTTTGCAATGTAGATCGGTGTAAACATACAGACACTGTTTCCAAAATGTTTTCTTGTTTCGATCCGCGCTGCCTGTGCGATCTCTTCCAGAAGAGGCAGTGCTGCCGGTGAAAGCAGTGCCTGAAAATCTTCCGGTGTACGGTTGTCATGAGCCAGGGCTCTGCGTACATCTGCTTCTGTGTATTTGTCATAATCATATGCATTCATTGCGGAAATAACCTGATCCATCACATCAGACTCTTCCAGCTGTTCCATATCCGGAAGGTACTTCATGTGGTCGATACGGTTCTTTTTCATGTCTTCCAGAATTTCTTCGTTTACGATACTCTCATTAAAATGGCCGTCCTGCTGACTGGCCTGTGCTGTTTCTGCCATTGTTGTTATGTCGCTCCTCTCGTACTTTTATTATTTCGAATTTGCAATATTTCAGTATCTGATTCTACTTTTAGCTATCCGTTCTCTTTTCTTCTCTGGTTGATCTGCATCAGGCGGATATTCGCAATCTGCTTTCGATACATAAGTCTGCTCTTAATAACCCATATATTTCCAAATCTTTCAATATACTGTCATTATCCTATTCATGCAGAAATCCGGTCAGCGGTGAAGATGCGCTGGCGCCTCTCTCCAGGGTTCTTCCCATGCCGGAAAGATATGCGCTTCTTCCTGCCTCGATGGCTTTTTTAAAGGCCTCCGCCATAACACGGACATCTCCTGCTGTTGCAATGGCTGTGTTTGCCATAACTGCCGCAGCACCCATTTCCATAGCCTCACATGCCTGTGACGGACGGCCGATTCCTGCGTCTACAATGATCGGAAGGTCGATCTCGTCAATGAGGATCTGGATGAATTCTTTTGTGCAGATTCCTTTGTTGGAACCGATAGGAGAACCAAGTGGCATCACACAGGCAGCTCCTGCATTTACCAGATCTCTGGCTGCGTTCAGATCCGGATACATGTACGGCATGACAACGAAGCCTTCTTTTGCAAGGATCTCCGTTGCTTTGATCGTCTCATAGTTATCCGGGAGAAGATATTTGGAATCATGGATCACTTCGATCTTTACAAAATCTCCACAGCCAAGCTCACGGGAAAGTCTTGCGATGCGGACTGCCTCCTGTGCGTTTCTGGCACCGGATGTATTCGGAAGAAGTGTAACGTCCTTCGGCACATAGTCCAGGATGTTGGCAAGTCCGCCTTCATTTGCACGGCGCAGAGCAAGCGTTACGATCTGTGTTCCTGCTTTTTCGATACATGCTTTTACAAGATCCAGGGAAAATTTTCCGGAACCAAGAATAAAACGGGAAGTAAACTCATGGCCCCCCAGGATCAGTTTGTCTTCATTTGTGTTTGCTGTTGTCATTTTTATGTCCACCTTTCTTTTTATCTGTCAAAACTTTTTCAGAAAAATTGCCTTTTATCTCAGCAGCTTCCGCCGCCCATAAACTGCAGAATCTCTACAACATCGCCATCCTTCAGCATGGTTGTATCGTAGGTCTCTCTTTTGATAATCATTTCATTCAGCTCCACTACAACCTGCACCGGAACATAGCTACATGCTTTCAGATATTCCGTTACTGTCACCGGATTTTCCAGTGTTCTGCTCTCACCGTTTACTGTGATCATAGTCTCTCCTTTCCGGGAATAAAAAAAGAGTCCACAAAGAAATACACCCGCGGTGGTGCACCCCTTCATGAACTCAGTTCACTCTCAAAATTTCCAATATTTAATTGTAGATACCAGGGTTAAAAGATAAAAAATCGAATTCTTTTAACTCTGACTTCCCTGTAAATCCTGATCAAAATAAAAAAGGGAGATACGCCAAAGTATCTCCCGTAAATTCATCCTATACGTTCCTACGTTGGCATTATCCAAATCAGGTATAAGGGTCGAAGTTGAAGACTTCCTCTCAGCCTGCCATCACAAGCTCCCCTGTTATTTACATGGTTTAGTATAAATCGGTTTTTACCCAATGTCAAGCCTGAAAGGCTTAAGCCCCCTTACATAACGGCTATTATCTTATACTTTCCACTCTGATTTGTCAGCCAGAATATATTACAATTCCGGAACCACTGTAGACCATAAATGATTTCCTATTTTCTGGAAATTCCCCTCCAAAGACATTACAGTCACTACTGCATCCTTATCAGGAAACGCCAGACAGAACTGTCCGTAATTTCCATCAGATCGATAGGAACCAGCTTCCGGATTCATTACAAACTGATATCCATATCCAAAACCGGAATATAGATTTCCCGGGCTTCCTGCCGCTGAATTGTCTACAAGATTAGATGTCGCAACTTTCATATATTCCTCCGGCACCAGCTGTTTTCCATTATATTTTCCTTTATGAAGTATCAGCTGTCCATATCTGGTGAACTCGTCAATATTTACATAAAGACCATTCGCCGCATGTACATGACCTTTCGGGCACAAAGTCCAGTCCGGATTACCAATTCCCAATGGTTCAAAAAATCGATTTCTCAGATATTCCAGAAGGTTGACTCCCGCACGTTTTTCAATAGCACAGCTGATCATATAGGTATTAAAATTACTGTATAGCCACTGAGTTCCTGGCTTATTTACAACCTTTGCATTTTCAAAGAAATATCTGATCCAGTCCGGTGTTGTATAACGTTCCGGCCAGTCACAGAAAAACAGCGAGCTTTCCAGACCGGTGGTCATTGTCAACATATTTTCCAGAGTCACATCACCAAGATATCCTTCTGTTTTTTCTGGAACATACTCCGGAAAAATATCAACGATCTTCTCATCCAGATGAATCAATCCCTCATCCAATGCAATTCCCACTGCACAGGATACCACGCCTTTGCATGCAGACCAGGTATTCAGACGCGTTTTCACCGGCATTCTTTTATATTCTGCCGTTAACTGTCCCTCACGCCATATCTGTGCATACATAACATTGAGATTTTCTTTTAATGTTTTAATCGCAAATTCATTGAGCAGATTCTGGTCTTTATTCATAAACATTACTCCTCCCACACACTTGTTTCAATTTTCACATCAGGACTTGCACTTCTGAACCATCCGTAAGCCATGCATATTACAATAGCTATCAGACTGATGATCACTACCGGAAGTTTCAGGCTTCTGCAAGAATTGATAAAAATGCAGATATATGCAAACAAACTCAGGCAACAGAGGAAATAATATTTTCCATTAGAAATATGCATTGATGATTTTTCCCATGCTTCCGCATGTTTCTTTGGGAGCTGGAAATATGCGTAAATCTGTAAAAATGCCAGAGCAGATGCCAGAAGCATAATATTGTTTACAACATCACTGATAGAAAAGTCAAGTAATACCGGTAAAATCCCCATAAGATATGTAAATGTCATCAGTTTCCAGTAAGCGCCACGTCTGTTCTGTGCTGCCCAGGATTTCGGAAGCCATCCATCTTTGCAGGACTGAGCAACCGGAATACAGTTATTGGAAATTGTAGAGTTAATAGAAGATGAAAGTGCAAGCACTGGTCCGCCGATCATAAATACCGTAAAAAGAGCCGGATTTAAAATATTCTTTGCTACCAGAGTAAGCGGCTGTCCTGCTACCTGATCCAGAGGAAGCACACCACTGGCTACAAGCGCAACACCACCATATACAACCATTAATGTCGGTACGCAGTACAGAAGTGCCTTTGGAATATCCTTATGTGCATCCTTCGCCTGTTTACCATAATTCATGATACAGGAGTATCCGTTTGTTGAATATACATACAGCAGGATTGCTGAGAAAAATCCAGATGGTCCGTTTGAGAAAAAGTCTGGTGCTGTAAAGTCAAATACCGGATTTTTCAGCTGCAGAACACCAAGAATAATAAACAGTCCCAGTGCGACAAACAGTAAAATAACCAGGATTTTCTGAACTTTCGCCATTACATCCACGCCACAGAGGTTAATTACAAAGAATACACTCAATGCTGCAATACCAAACCATTTCGCATTGATCTGTGGCCAAAGAGAATTTGCATACATACCAATGGCAACACCATAAGTCGCAAGGTTGATCGTCTGTGGCAAAAATCCTACCGCATACATACCGGCCACTCGTTTACCTGCCATATCTCCTACCAGAGAATAAAATCCTCCTCCAAGTTTCAATGTAGATGTGATCCAGGGGATCGGTGCGATCATCATAAATCCCCAGATACATGCAGCCACATACGCTAGCCACGCTGATTGTCCTGTCAGCAAAATTGCCGGACCGATCAATGTCAGAACTCCCGAACCAATTGCCTGTCCTACACCAATCGTATAAAGATCACTTCGTTTCAGATAACCTGTTTTTTCTTTTACTTCCTTTGCTGTTGATGACATAAAAGCCCCCCTTTTCATATAAGTTGCAATATTGATAGTGTATTTAATTCTTTTTCTGACGTCATATGAATTATTTAATGCTATATTATCATTTAGTATTCAGAATTTCTATTGACAATATCATTAAAAATTCATCTTTTTAATTGTGCATTATTTACATTTTATTTTGTTTTAGAAGAATTTTTTACTCTATTATATTGTAATTAAACTTCGCGCCTGTTATAATTCATTATACAAACTACACAAAACAGGAGGTTTTTCATGAAAGTAGAACAGTTGATCCGTGAAAAAATATCTTCTCTTTCTGCCGGTCAGAAGAAGGTTGCCGAATATATATTACAACACCTTGATTCTTTCAGTTATTCCACCCTTGCGAAACTCAGCAAGGAAATTTCTGTAAGCGAAACCACTATCATACGCCTTGCTTATTCTCTGGGCTTTGAAAGTTTTTCTGAAATGCAGAGAACTGTACAGAATGACATCCTTTCCATTCCCACAGCTACAGCAGATGACACACTGGATAACGGAAATTTCTATCAGAACATCATTGCAAAAGAGCTCCATTCCATGGAAAACTGGACTTCCCACCTGAATCAGGAAGATATGGATCAGATCGTTACTCATCTGACCAATGCGAAAAAACGTCTGATTGTCGGTGCCCGTTCATCTTACAGTGCAGCACTCTGGATGGGAACTCTGCTGAATCAGCTTCTTGGAAATACCAAAGTGGTTCACGAATTTTACGATTCCAATTTCGAATATCTCACAGAAGCATCCGAGGATACAGTTGTTCTTTTGATCTCTTTTGCCCGCTATACCAAATGGTCTCTGAAATATGCACAGATTGCCAAAAACCATGGTGCAAAAATACTCGCCATCACAGACAGCATTTCATCACCGGCATGGGCTCTGGCAGACCACGCTATCATTACAGAGATCAATCTCAATGAAATGGGATTTAACTCCTTCTCATGCCTCTATTGTCTGTTTGACAGTATTGTTGCAAAAATCCGCAAAACCAGGTGCAAATCCATCAGTACACGACTTCATGACCTGGAAGAACTTTATTCAGACTTTGATCTTTTTTACGAATAATAATTACAGGGGGGATTATCATGCAGGAAATTTTAGATATTTTCCTAGAAAAATCGAAACAGCATCATTCCAATATTATCTATGCCCAGATATATAAAAATGATGTTTTAAAAGAAGAATTCAGACTTTTTCCGGTAAAAACCCGATTAAATATATGGTCTGTCAGCAAGCCCTTTGTTGCAATGGCTGCTGGTATCGCAGAACGTGAAGGACTGATCACACTTGATGAATATATTTATCCCTGGTTCGAAAAATATTTCCCGTCAAATCCTTCCGAAAATCTTTACAAAATAAAGATCCGTGATCTCCTTACCATGTCATCCGGTCAGAAAGATCCTCTCTTTTTCTGCGACGGTCCGGAACGATACAGAGAAAAGGACTGGGTAAGATATTTCTTTCAGAATGATTCTTTTCCCTATACACCCGGTACGCATTTTGTATACAGCAATTTCTGTTCCTATATTTTGTCTGTTCTTCTGGAAGAGAAATCCGGAACAGGTCTGCTGAATTATCTGCGATATCGTTTCTTTGAACCAGTTGGTATTCCAAATCCTGACTGGACCCTCTGCCCTCAGGGACATTGCATGGCAGCTAACGGACTGTATCTGACGATTGATGAACTGGCTCGTTTTGGACATCTGCTTCTGCATGAGGGTGCTCTGAACGGAAAACAGATTGTCCCAAAAAACTTTGTTATGGATGCCTGCCGAAAACATATTGATTCCTACAATCCACTGACCGAGCGTCCGGATTACCAGAGCTAGGGCTATGGATATTTCATATACATGGGGCCCATAGAAGATACCTTGATCCTGGCCGGCAATTATGGCCAATATTGTGTCATTGACAAAAAACGTCAAATGGTATCCTGTGTCATGTCTCTGGATGGCAATGATCATAAAAAAATCCGTGATGATCTGGTGGATTCTCTTGCAGAATATTATGGTGTAAAAATTTCACATATCTAAAAAAATGCCGCTCCCGCGGCATTTTTTTAGATAACCAGCCAATCCTCAACCATAGCCGTATTATGCAGCAACACTGCTTCATTTCCTTTCGTCACGAAGATCCTCTGCACAAACACCTCCACAACTTCGCCTTCACGGACGGGTTCTTCGTCAAGGCTTCTTCTGGCGCTGAGTGTGGTGTTTCCTACCCGGACTTTCAGTTCCAGGCTGCTGCCGCGGAATGCGACTCGCTCTACGACGCCTTCTGTTGCGGAGCTTTTATATTTCTGTTCCTCGTTCTTCTTAGTCACTTTTACAAACTCCGGACGGACAATGGCTTTTTCGCCTCCCGGAACTTCCTCGAAGTGATTGAACACCTGGTAGTTATCGATCACAGAAGTCTGTCCGAAAAATCCCGCCGTAAACGCAGTATCCGGATTCTGGTAAACTTCCAGCGGCGTTCCCTTCTGTTCAATGCGACCACGGTTTGTAATGATGATCTCATCTGCCACCTCAATAGCTTCATCCTGGTCATGCGTAACGAAAATACTGGTGATTCCCAGCTTCTCGATCATATCCTTCAGCCAGCTTCGAAGCTCTGTACGGATCTTTGCATCAATAGCGGCAAAAGGCTCATCCAGAAGAAGCAGCTGTGGATTCGGGGCCAGGGCTCTGGCAAAAGCAACTCGCTGTCTCTGGCCGCCGGACAGCTGACTTGGATATCTTTTTTCCAGACCTTTCAGCCCGACCAGCTCTACCAGTTCCATAACCCTCTGTTTGATATACTTCTTATCCGCTTTCTGCACTTTCAGGCCAAACGCAATATTATCATACACAGTCATATACCGGAAAAGGGCATAATTCTGGAACACAAATCCAATGCCTCGCTCGCTGGCAGGAACATCATTGACCACTCTTCCGTCAATGATGATCTCACCGCTGTCCGGCTGCTCCAGACCGGCGATCATACGGAGAATCGTAGTCTTTCCGCTTCCACTGGGACCCAGAAGACCGATCAGCTTTCCCTTTTCGATACCAAAGCTTACATTATCAGATGCCTTGTAATCCCCATATGTTTTATTGATATTTTTTAACTCAACGTACATCGCCTTTTTCCCCCTTTCCTTTATGTTCCAAAACATTTCTCGCGATCAGAAGGATCACCGCCAGGATCACCAGGATCGAAGAAACCGCAAATGCCGGAACATACTGGAATTCGTTATAAAGAATTTCCACATGAAGCGGAAGTGTATTTGTTTTTCCACGAAGATGTCCGGACAGTACGGACACAGCTCCAAACTCTCCCATGGCCCTCGCTGTACACAACACAACGCCATAGAGAAACGCCCACTTGATATGCGGGAATGTCACCTTTGTAAAAATGGTCCAGCCTTTGGCTCCCATCAGTGCTGCCGCCTCTTCCTCATCCGATCCTATAGATTCCAGGACCGGAATGATCTCTCTGGATACAAATGGAAATGTAACAAAGATCGTTGCGAGGATAATTCCGGGAACCGCAAACACGATCTGGATTCCGGCTTTTTCAAGCACAGAATAAAGGGGGCTCTGTTTTCCAAAAACCAGAATATAGATAAGACCTGCGATAACCGGTGATACCGTAACCGGAATATCGATCAGAGTTGTGAGGATCTTTTTCCCCCGGAAATAAAATCTGGTCATAGCCCATGCTGCACACAGTCCGAAGATCGTATTGCATACAACAGCAGCCACTGTTGCCTCAATAGTCAGCGCCAGAGCTTTCAGCGTATAAGAATCCGTCACAGCCTGCACATAGCACTCCCAGCCTTTACTCAGTGACTGGGTCACAACAACGACCAGCGGAAGCACCAGCATTACAAAAAGAAAGATCACGGAGATCCCAATGAGGATCCATTTCACCGGCCCGGAAGCCTGCTTCTTTTTTTCGTCCATTATGCGTCCCTCCCTCTGATTCGTTTCGTATTTCTTGCCTGCACCATGTTTACGCCAAACAGGATCAGGAATGATACTGCCAGTGTAACCAGTGCGATAGCTGTTGCGCTTTCATAGTCAAACTCCTGAAGCTTTGACATGATGATCAGCGGCGTGATTTCTGTATAATAAGGCTTGTTTCCTGCGATAAAAACAACGCTTCCGTATTCTCCCAGGCAGCGTCCGAAGGCAAGTCCCGCCCCGGAAAGCATTGCCGGCAGAAGCTCCGGAAGAATAACTCTGCGAAAAACGGTGAATGGCTTTGCACCCATAACACGGGCCGCCTCCTCATAGGAACCGTCCAGCTTCTCCAGAACCGGCTGAATGGCCCTGACTACAAACGGAATTCCCACAAAGATAAGAGCCACCGTGATACCGATCCTGGTATACGCGATCTTGATCCCGAACTTTGCAAAAAAACTGCCCACAAGCCCTTTGTCGGATGTCAGTGATGTCAACGAGATACCGGCAACCGCAGTTGGCAGCGCAAACGGCAGCTCGATCATTCCATCCATGATCCGTTTTCCCGGAAAATCATATCTTACCAGCACCCACGCAAGGATCAGTCCCATGATGGCATTCACCACCGTGGCCGCAAATGCAGTAATAAAACTTACGTAAAATCCGGACAAAACTCGAGGTCTCGTGATCACCTGGATAAATTCCCGAAATCCCAGCCGCGCCGAATAAACTGCCAGAGATGCAAGGGGAATCAGAACCACGATACTCAGCATCGCCAAAGTCACTCCCATTGTCAGCCCAAAGCCTGGTATCACCCGTTTACTCTGTTGTTTCTTCATTTCTGTCTCCCCTCTTTTCTGTATCCGCTATGCTTTTTTACTCTTCATAAATCTCATCAAACACTCCACCGTCCACAAAATGTTTCTTCTGTACTGCATCCCATCCGCCGAAATCTTTGATAGTAGTCAGCTTCACACTCAGGTTAAAAGTATCTGCATGTTTTTTCAGGATGGTCTGATTGACCGGTCTGTAATAATTCTCAGCGATCAGCTCCTGCGCTTCATCGGAATACAGATATTTCAGATAAGCTTTTGCGGCATCTGCGTTATCGTGTTTTTTTACATTTTCATCTACAACAGCAACGGACGGCTGTGCCAGGATACTGATGCTCGGTGTTACGATCTCGTAATCATCCGGATTGTCCCTTACAGAAAGAAACGCTTCATTTTCCCAGGCGATCAGCACATCACCCTGTCCGTTTTCCACAAAAGAAGTGGTGGCACCTCTTGCTCCGGAATCCAGAACCAGGACATTTTTGTAAAGCTTCTTAATAAAAGCCTTCATCTCTATCTCGTTGCCGTTATATTTCTCATTGGCATAAGCCCAGGCTGCCATGTAATTCCAGCGGGCACCACCGGAAGTTTTCGGGTTTGGTGTAATCACTCCCACACCATCCTTCGTCAGATCATCCCAGTCGTGGATATTCTTCGGATTTCCCTTCCGAACAAGAAATACAATGGTGGAAGTATAAGGAGCACTGTCATCCGGATATTCATCGATCCAGCCCTTGTCGATCAGACCGGCATTCCGGATCGCATCGATATCATATTCCAGTGCAAGTGTCGCCACATCTGCAGGAAGTCCGTTGGAAATCTCAAGGGCTTGCTTTCCGGAACCGCCATGAGACTGGATCACATCCACACTCTGACCTGTTTCCTCTTTCCAATATTTTGAAAAAATCTTATTATATGCTTCATAAAATTCTCTGGTCGGATCATAGGACACATTGATGATCTCCACATGATTTTTATCCTTTGTATTGTTTCCCGATACTGCAAAAGTTCCTGCCAGTACCACTGCTGCCAGTGTGATACAGACACCTGCAATGCGTTTTCTTTTCATGATCTGTGTACTCCTTTACAACCACATTTTTATTTAGAAATCTTTTTCCCAACAATGTAAATGCTTCATTTCGCTGTTAAATCATACCTGTTCTTTCCGTTTACTGTGGTTCTGTAATTTTTTTATTTGAATTGAATACATTAAACCATATTATTCCCATTAATTAAATAGGAATATCTGAAAACGTTTTCACCAAATACTCTGGTCATAGCGCATCCGCATCCTGTCTGTCACTATATCTGCGCATCCGCAACACTCAGATACAATAATCGCTCCACATACTGTCCTCCACACTGCTGCAGCTGTTTCGTATCATCAATCTGCCTTCCAGTTCCATCCGCACGATACCGGAATGCCCGCCCTTCAGCCGGTCCAACAGCAGGTATAATGCAAATTTTCCCATATCCTCCTTGGGCAGGCTCACCGTTGTCAGCATCGGTCTGGTAAACTGTGCCTCCTGGATATCATCGCTGGATATGATCGAAGGCATATAATACCGGTTCCGAAATTTATTCAGGCACTTCAGCATTCCAATCGCCGAAATATCATTGGCACAGTAGATTCCGGTTGGCATGTCGTCCGACTGAAAGAACTTTTCCATGGCCTCGTAGCCCTCGGCCTCAGTCTGCTTTGTTTCGATAACATACTCCGGTATCACATCCAGATCATGCTTCTTCAGTGTTTCCAGATACCCGTTATACCGGTCCTCGCTGTGACACTGGCCAATATAACCGATATTTTTGTGCCCCAGGGAGATCAGATATTCCACTGCCGCTGCTGCGATCTTTTTTCCATCACAAAGGACCTCATCCACTTCATAATTGGTAGAATTCCGGTTCACCGATACCACACTCTTATACTTCTTATTCAGCTTCTTCAAAGCCTCTTTATTACATCTGCCGATGATGATCAGTCCGTCCCTTTTCCCTTCCACCTCGTCATACATTCCGTCGATCAGCCGGTCCAGATTCTCCCTTCGGCACTTCCGGTCATCGGAAAACACAGACATATACCATACTTTGGAAAGAATGCAGTTTTTATCATGGATCTCACTTTCGATCACCCGAAGGAGCTCCGCAAAAAACGGATCCGTTGTGGAAGAATCGGTTCTTGTCATCAGGATATTGATGTACCAGGTTTTCTCCTGCTTTGCGGAAACGCCTTTTTTCAGATTCCGGGCCGCCTCGTTGGGCACATAATTCATCTCGATAGCTGTTTTCCATATCTTATCCCGGAGTCCGGGAATGGAACATTTATAATTGGGATTGTTCAAAACCCGGGAAACCGTCGCCGGTGAAACCCCTGCCTTTTCTGCGATCTTCTTAATGGACATGTGCCTTTCCCCTCCCTCTGAAAAAAAGTCTGCCAGCTACCGGTCCTGTAAGCTGCTCAGCATCATCTGTGTAACAGAACTTTTTATCATTCTTTATTTCATAGTAATTAAATATGTTTTATATGATAATAAGAGTTTTAAAAAAAGTCAATCTTATTTTGTGAAAACGTATTCTTTTTTACTGCATCTTCCAGTAGACCACCCGGATTCTGCGCCTTGCCCATCTCATTTAGCATTACATTACCACGCAAGGCGCACTACAAAAAAATGGGACTGTAAAATAAGTCCGTAGATAAAGAAACGCCAGTTCCGGCAAATGCCGGTTCTGGCGTTTCTTTGTATGAATCTTTCTGCTGCTGATCAAGCATGCACATTCTTGTCAAAAAAATGGTACACTTAATAAACCTAAGCCAATAACGCTTAAGTTTTAAGCAACTTTCATTTGTCTTTGCTTCTTGTTGTGATATTTATAAAGATTGAATCCACATGAGATCAGTGTAAGTTCGAGAATTACATTTTTCTCGCCTCTTCGGAATAATCTTTTATACGATCTGTCCCACTTTAACACACCAAAGGTACCTTCGGACTGAATGCTTCGGTTCATTCTTAAAAGAGCACCGTGTATGGACTCAAGATTTTTCAGTACTTCCTGATGGATGGCAGTTAATTCTTCATTCATTCGGATTGTTCGGTTTTTGCATGCTCTTGGACAACATTCCTGCTTATGAGGGCATCCTTCATAAGATTCGCATTCATATAGTTCTTCTGTTCTCCCATATTTATTATATTTCACATGCTGTCTTCTCTTAAAGAGAAATTTCTGCCCGTTTGGACAAATAAGATTTCCATCCGCATCTTTTGAAAAGTTTACAGCACGATACGGATTTTCATGGTATTTTTTGTCCGTTGTTTCCTTTTTGTACATGGTAAATTTCATGTATTTTTCCATGCCATGTTCTTCACAATAAAGATAATTATTGTAAGAACCGTATCCTGCATCAGCAACCGGATATTTCGGATAATGACCGTATGTGCGGCTGAATTTTTCCATCAAGGGTACAAAGCATTCCATATCGGATGCATATGGTTTTACATCAATTACGGCTATGTACTCGTCACAGATGGCAGCCTGTAAGTTATATGCCGGTAGAAGCTGGTCATTCCCCATGTAATCTCGTTTCAGACGCATAAAAGTCGCATCCTGGTCGGTCTTGGAATAGCTGTTTCTTTCATTACCACAGATTTCTATATGATGCACATAAGTTTTTAAGCGTTTTAAATATCCTTCCAATTCCTGATATTGTTTTTGCTGAATACTTTTTCTGTGTCCACAGCCGGAAACAAAGGAGTTTTCATCAATGCCTGTTTCTTCCTTATACATCGCCAGTAATTCAGAAACATAACCAATGGCATTTGCCTCTATTTTTGTACCATCAATGTATGTATGCTGCAGATCCACATGATCCTTTGTAAAAATGTATGTATTTATGTCTGTAAATATCTGCTCTATGGAAGCTGTCAGTTTGTTTCGGATAAAATTTCCGAATGTAGCAAAAGTAGGTGCTTTCATTTCATCCAGAAGATACATATATCGAATATCATTATGACAGAGCTTCTCGATTTTGCGCAACGAACAAACGCCATTCTCCATAAAAGCAAAGAGTATCACTTTAAGCAGTTTTTGTTCATCACATCTTGGACGGCCTGTTTTGTAGCCTTTCTCTACAAAATATCCTGATAGGTCGATGTGGTCCATAACTTCAAAAAAAGTGTATACCGGGTCAGAAATATCAATTAATTTTTCGATTTCTAATGGTAATTTCAGTTGACGAGCTGTATAATTATTATTGGTATTTTGGTTTAGTAGCATAAATACATTATACCAAAAAATCGCTCAGACCACACACGGTCTGGGCGATTTTTCTGTTAGGGGAGTTTTTTTACAGCCCCTTATCTTATAATCTTAATTACAGTTTGTTGGTAAGTCCAACTACATACAGTTCTTTTCTGTACTCCGGAATCTTAACCAGAAGACCCTCTTCTGTGTCTGTTGTTTCTACCTTAACACTTGGATCAAATGGTCTCAGCTGTCCATGATAACCTTTGATCAGGAACTCATTTGCTCCCTCTTTCAGATGATCTGCAAACACATTGAGATTTCCCTCTTTCTGTGTATAATGCAGCTCAATTCCATTCTCCAGCATCTCAGATTCGCGGTCGCTGCAGCGTGTGCCATAAATACCATCATGGTTAACTTTCAGCCATGCGCCAAGAATCTTCAGCCTCTTTACCTGTTCTTCCGGAATTGTTCCGTCTGCTTTTGGTCCGATGTTCAGAAGCAGGTTTCCATTGTTTGCAACAGTTCCTACCAGAAGTGAAATTAGATCTGGAACAGAAATCAGTTTGTCATCACCTTCATTGGCATTATAACCGAAGGATAATCCCATTCCACGGCACATTTCCCATTTCTCTTTTCGATTCACAGAACCGGATTTGTACTCCTTGGTAAGAAAGTCATGGTAACGGTCATTGAAACGGTCGTTTACTACACCTTCCGGCACTTTGTTATAATAATGTGCCAGGAAATACGGCATCATCTCTTCGCTCTGTTTCGGCCATCCGATATCGTTCCAGAAAACGCTTGGTGCATAATCATCTACCAGTTCATTCATCTGGTTGTATGAATAATCTGCATATGCAAATGTCGGGCTGGCTGTTCCAAACAGATCATCATCCTCAAAAATAGGATCATTTGCATACTGCCAGTCAATCAGTCCTGAATAATACAGCCCCATACGGATACCTGCATCCCGGACAGCCTCTGTCAGCTCACCGGTGATATTTCTCTTCGGTCCCATTTCCACAGAGTTAAAGTGTGTATACTTACTCGGGAACAGGCAGAATCCATCATGATGCTTGGTTGTCAGAACAACATACTCTGCACCTGCTTCTTTAAAAATCTCTGCCCACTGTTTCGGATCCCAGTTTTCAGCTTTCCACATAGGAATAAAATCTTCATATTTGAAATCTTTTCCGTATTTTTCCATATGATGCTCATATGTCGGGCCTTTTCCTATGTTCAGAGAATTATAATACCACTCTGCGTAAGGATTATCCGCAAACCACTCTTTGGAATCAACTTCTCCCAGTTCCCATGTATGTGGCGCAAAAGCCGGTACAGAATAAATTCCCCAGTGAATAAAAATTCCGAATTTACAGTCCTCATACCATTTTGGAACGGTATGTGTATTTACAGAGTTCCAGTTTCCCTTATATCTTTCCATAATACAGTCCCATGTCCTTTCTGTCTGTTCAGACTTTTATTGTATTATCATTCAATTGTAATCTTTAATACAACCGGCATATCTCCTGGCTCAATAACTTTTCCACAGGAAATATCCAGAGTTTTGTTTCTTGAATAAGACGGATGAAGATCTGTTCCCAGAATCTCAATATCCTTAATGGAAGACTTCAGAAGTTTCATCTCATTTCCAAGGGATTTAATATGAATTTCTCCATCTTCCGGCCAGTGAAGTACGGTAGCATAAATATGATTGCTCTTGCTTGTGAAACGGATATCCTCAGAAGTAAAGTGCTTGTCGTAAGTGTCTGTAAAATGTCCTTCCGGAACTACAGTTGGTCCCTCACCAAATACTTTCCAGTATCTGGTTCCATATATGGACTCACCATTTACTTTCAGCCATTTTCCCATCTCTCTCAGAATATGTGCATCTTCTTCCGGAATGGTTCCATCCGGTTTCGGTCCGATGTTCAGAAGAAGCGCGCCGTTTTTGCTGACTACGTCAACAAGATCCAGAACTACATCTGATGGCTTTTTGTAATCATTTCCAACAGTGTAACCCCAGGAATTCTTTGCCACAGAGGTATCATTCTGCCACAGATCCGGTGTGATATGGTCTAACTGGCCTCTTTCCAGATCATTTACAGCACTGCCATAAACATATGCGTCAAATTTCGCATCAATGGCCGTTTCTTTTCCCCACTGTGCGGAACGGTTGTAATAGTATGCCGCAAATTTACGGAGATACGGTTTCCATGCATACTGCTGAATCCACCAGTCAAAATATACGATGGAAGGCTGATATTTATCTACAATCTCACATGTACGAACAAGCCAGTCCTGCATATGCTCCTCTGAAGGAGGATTGTCATAAATGCTACTGATATCTCTGCTGATTCCTGCTGCCGGTCCGTAAAGATCATCATACTCCGGATCATTGACATCAGATTCAGGAATCTGACGTCCGCCATTAAAGAACCAGTAATGCTCTGCTCTGTGAGTAGAAGCACCAAGTACCATTCCCTCTTTTTCAACTTCTGTTTTCAGTTCTCCGAGAATATCTCTCTTTGGTCCCATCTCTGCTGCATTCCAACGGCAGAGATCACTGGCATACATCTGGAATCCATCATGATGCTCAGCAACCGGAACAACAAATTTTGCGCCTGCTTCCTTAAAAAGCTCAGCCCATTCCTTCGGATCGAACTTCTCTGCTTTGAACTGCGGAATAAAATCTTTATATCCGAATTTATCCAGAGTTCCGTATTTTTCTTCGTGATGCAGATTTTCTTTGGAGCCTTTTATGTACATATTTCTGGGATACCACTCATTTCCGAATGCCGGAACACTGTAAACACCCCAGTGGATAAAAATTCCGAATTTATCTCTTGCATACCACTTCGGTACAGGATGCTCACAGAGAGAATCCCAGGTATCCGTGTACGGTCCCTGTGCGATCACCTCATCGATCAGAGAAAGGTATTCTTCTTTTTTCATTTTGTAGCCCTCTTTTATATTTTTTGGTCATTTTCAACAGATGCCTATATGTTACCATCAAACTTTTTAGTTGTATATATTTAACAATCCGCAAATAAATCGTTTCGTTTTTATGCAATATATACATTTCAAAAAGTAAAAAAATACTCCGATGATGTTTTTATTCGAACATCATCGGAGTATTTTCTGTTTTTATCAGGTATTCTCTTCAATCACCTTTTCGATCCGTCTCTTCACTTCTTCTGCGAGCTCTGTGGTATGCATATCTTTGTATTCCTCATAATACATCGGAGGAAGGATATGCACCTGTACAGTGATCCTCTCTGTAGAGCCGGTATCAAAAGCCTTAAAAGAATCGATCAGTGCAACCGGAACGATCGGGCATTTCGTCTTGGTGGCAGTCTTGAAGCTGCCGCCCTTGAACGGCCCCGGATGATTTCCGTTTTTACTTCTGGTTCCCTCCGGAAAGATCAGATAATTACGACCAGCCTTCACTTCCCGTATTACATTGACAATGACCTGCATGGACTGCTTCAGGTCTTCCCTGTCAATGATAAAGGCCTTCATACAGGCAAAAACCTGCTTCAGGAATGGAATATCTCCCACTTCTTTCTTAGCTACCACAGAGAAAGGAACCGGGCAGGCTTTAATGATCGCCAGTACATCAAACAGTCCCTGGTGATTCGGAAAAAACATAAATCCGTTTTCCTTGGGGATGTTTTCCTGCCCATGCACATCAATATGGATATTTCCACCTTTGATCGCATGATCATCCACATGTCTCAGGAATGCATATTTCTCTGCTTCAGGATAATCGTCGGTATGCGCCGCATACCAGCAAAGTTTGATCCACCAGTAGGGAACAAAGATCAGATTCCTGATCACCATCAGCAAAATTCGCTTCATTCTTATGTCCTCCTGCCTGTTTTATCCGTTCAGTTTCCCTGCGATTTTATCTTCATATCCCGGATTCTTTTTCAGAAAGACCTCATAAGCCTTGGTATAGTCTGTATAAGTTTTGGTGGGCATAAATTTCTGATAATCTGCCGCAGCCTGCTGGCTGATCTCATCTGAGATCTCAGCCGGCGAATACAGATAATATTTCTTATCCTGCACTTTTACAAGGTAAGTACTGATGCACGGATATTCCTGGTCATTCTGCAGTACAAGATTATAGCGGATATAAACATACGTATAATTTTTACTCTCAGAAATGGCCTCACAGCTGTCAATATTTACATCCTTTGCTCCATGAGCCTGGAAATATTTGACCGTGGATGAAATCTCTGTTTTTGCCTCATCAGAAATCTTATCCGCACCATAACATTCCTGCATTTTTTTGTCCTTGCCTTCTACCGCAGCCTTGATATAACTTTCCACAAGCCCCTCCGGGGTTCTGTGGCTGATCCCCCCACAGCCTCTGGCTGCCAGGATGATCACCAGCAGTATCAGAATAACTCCTGCCAGTGTCGCCACATGGACAAAATTCAGTTTTTTGTTGGAATATTTCAGTTTTTTCACAGATTTTTTTCTGCGTTTCTTTTTTGTCGTCGTCATGACTTATCCTCGACCTTATTCTTCTTCACTGCCTGTGACAGTTTCATCTGCGGATATTTCTTCCTCGTTATCGTTGGTCTCTCCGTCAGCTTTTTCGGAATTTACCTCCACTTCCGGATCTTTATCTCTTACCTTGGCGATGCTTGCAACCGTTACACCATCTGTAAGATTGATCATCTTCACACCGGAAGTGATCCTTCCAAGAACTGAGATATCTGCACACTGCAGACGGATGATGATACCTTCTGTTGTGATCATCATAATCTCGTTCTCTTCGTTCACAGCCTTGGCTCCGACAACGTTTCCGGTCTTCTCGGTGATCTTGTAGCACTTCACACCTTTACCGCCACGGTTCTGGACAACAAACTCACTCATTGCTGTACGTTTGCCCATTCCGTTCTCAGAAACTACCAGCAGATAATCCCCCTGGGTATTCAGCTGCATGGCAACAACTTCATCACCATCTGTAAGATTCATACCTCTTACACCCATGGATGCACGACCTGTGCTGCGGACATCAGTCTCTTTAAAACGGATGCACTGTCCGTCCTTGGTCACAAGAATGATATCTTTGTTATTATCGGTAGCTTTAACCTCGATAAGCTCATCATCGTCACGGAGAACAATCGCTGTAAGGCCTGTCTTACGTACATTCTCGTAATCTCTGATCGGAGTTTTCTTCACAAGACCTTTCTTGGTTGCCATCATCAGATAATGACCCTCTTCATATTTGCGGAGCGGGATCACAGCTGTGATCTTTTCTCCCGGTGCAAGCTGCAGCAGGTTGATGATCGCAGTTCCTCTGGCTGTACGGCCGGCCTCCGGAATCTCATATGCCTTCAGTCTGTATACACGTCCGGTATTGGTAAAGAACATGAGATAATGATGGGTTGTAGTCATCAACAGCTCTTCAATATAATCGTCCTCAATGGTCTGCATACCCTTGATTCCTCTGCCGCCACGGTTCTGACTGCGGAAGTTATCAACCGTCATACGCTTGATGTAACCAAGCTTGGTCATTGCAATCACGGTATTCTCTCTCGGGATCAGATCCTCTGTGGAAATATCGTATACATCGTATCCGATGGAAGTCTTTCTGTCATCGCCGTATTTTTCTGCAACAGCGAGAATCTCCTCGCGGATCACACGGAGAAGAAGCTTACGGTCAGCGAGGATTGCCTGGAACTTGCGGATCTTCTCCATAAGCTCTGCATACTCGGCTTCCAGCTTCTCTCTTTCCAGACCTGTCAGTGCACGGAGACGCATATCCACGATTGCCTGAGCCTGAACGTCTGTCAGCTCAAAACGCTCAATAAGTTCCTGTTTCGCGATCTGTACATTACGGGAACCACGGATGATACGGATCACTTCATCGATATTATCAAGTGCTTTCAGGAGGCCTTCCAAAATGTGGGCTCTCTCCTGGGCTTTATTCAGATCGTACTGTGTTCTTCTGCGAACAACATTCTCCTGATGTTCCAGATAATACTCCAGCATCTCTTTCAGGTTCAGAACTTTCGGTTCCATGCTTCCATGATTCGGAACAAGGGAAAGCATGATCACGCCAAAAGTATCCTGCAGCTGTGTATGTTTGTAGAGCAGATTCAGGATTACATTGGCATTGGCGTCTTTACGGAGATCGATACAGATACGCATACCCTCACGGCTGGAATGGTCATTCAAGTCTGTGATTCCGTCGATCTTTTTGTCACGGACAAGCTCTGCGATCTTCTCGATGAGACGTGCCTTGTTTACAAGGTACGGAAGCTCGGTAACTACGATACGGGATTTACCGTTAGGCAAAGTCTCGATATTTGTTACGGCGCGGACACGGATCTTGCCACGTCCTGTACGGTAAGCTTCCTCGATTCCACGTGTACCAAGGATCGTCGCTCCTGTAGGGAAGTCCGGACCTTTGACAATCTCAAGAAGCTCTTCCATCGCTGTCTCACGGTCTTCTTCCACAATGTTATCAATGATCTTAACAACGGCATTAACTGTCTCACGAAGATTATGAGGTGGAATATTGGTCGCCATACCTACAGCGATACCTGTTGTACCGTTTACCAGCAGATTCGGAAAACGTGCCGGAAGTACAACCGGCTCACGTTCTGTCTCATCAAAGTTCGGCTGGAAATCAACGGTATCTTTATTGATGTCTGCAAGCATCTCCATGGAAATCTTGCTGAGACGTGCCTCTGTGTATCGCATGGCAGCCGCACCGTCACCATCCACGGAACCAAAGTTTCCATGTCCGTCAACCAACGGATATCTTGTTGACCATTCCTGGGCCATATTAACCAGCGCACCGTAGATGGAACTGTCACCATGAGGGTGATATTTACCCATGGTATCACCGACAATACGCGCACATTTTCTGTGTGGTTTGTCAGGACCATTGTTCAACTCGATCATGGAATACAGCACTCGGCGCTGTACCGGTTTCAGGCCGTCTCTTACATCCGGCAGAGCTCGTGAGGCGATAACACTCATGGCATAGTCGATGTAAGATTCTTTCATAGTTTTTTCCAAATCCACTTCGTGGACTTTGTCAAAAATATTATCTTCCATTCTTCTTTATTCTCCTAGATATCAAGATTCTTGACGAATCTTGCATTTTCTTCGATAAATTCACGTCTTGGCTCTACCTTGTCTCCCATAAGAGTGGTAAATGTCAGATCGATCTCAGATGTGGCAGCCTCGTCCATGGTCACACGGAGAAGAATTCTCTTCTCAGGGTCCATAGTAGTCTCCCAGAGCTGTTCCGCATCCATCTCACCCAGACCTTTATAACGCTGGATCTTATTGTTTCCGTCACGTCCGATCTCGGTAAGGATATTGTTCAGTTCATCATCATCGTATGCGTACCATACTTTCTTGTTTTTCTCGACTTTATAAAGAGGCGGCTGTGCCAGGTATACATATCCCTGCTTGATCAGCTCCGGCATAAAACGATACAGGAATGTCAGAAGCAGTGTTGCGATGTGCGCACCATCAACATCGGCATCGGTCATAATGATGATCTTATGGTAACGAAGTTTGGAGATATCAAAATCCTCATGGATTCCGGTTCCGAAAGCAGTGATCATGGCCTTGATCTCTTTGTTTCCATAGATCTTGTCCAGACGTGCTTTTTCAACGTTCAGGATCTTACCACGAAGTGGAAGGATCGCCTGTGTGGCACGGTTTCTCGCTGTCTTGGCGGAACCGCCCGCGGAATCTCCCTCTACGATATAGATCTCGCAGTTCTCCGGATTCTTGTCCGAACAGTCTGCAAGTTTTCCAGGAAGAGACATGCTGTCCAGTGCGGATTTTCTTCTTGTAAGGTCACGGGCCTTTCTGGCTGCTTCTCTGGCTCTCTGTGCAAGAACAGATTTCTCAACAGTAGCCTTGGCAACTGCCGGATTCTGCTCCAGGAAAATCTCCAGCTGCTTGCTTACAACGCTGTCTACCGCACCTCTTGCCTCGCTGTTTCCAAGTTTCTGCTTGGTCTGTCCCTCAAACTGCGGATTCTCGATCTTAACGCTGACGATCGCGGTCAGACCTTCACGGATATCATCACCGCTTAAGTTAGGCTCGCTGTCCTTAAGAAGCTTATTCTTACGTGCGTAATCATTGAATGTATTGGTGATCGCATTACGGAAACCGGTAATGTGTGTACCGCCCTCCGGTGTATTGATATTATTTACAAAACCATAGGTATTCTCTGTATAGGAATCATTATGCTGCAGAGCAACCTCTACAGATACACCATCCTTCTCACCTTCACAGTAAATGATCTCCGGGTAAAGTGCCTCTTTACTTCTGTTCAGGTAGCTTACAAACTCACGGATACCACCCTCATAGTGGAATACCTTCTCACGCTCCTGGCCCTCTCTCTTATCTTCCAGCACAATACGAAGACCCTTTGTCAGGAATGCCATCTCACGGAGTCTCTGTTTCAGGATATCATAATCATAAACAGTCTCCTCAAAGATCTCCTTATCCGGAAGGAAATAAACCTTCGTTCCGGTAAGCTCCGGATCACAGTCACCTACAACCTTCAGCGGATACATGGTCTTACCACGTTCATATCTCTGTTTATATTCTTTACCCTCGTGATAAATAGTAACCTCCAGCCACTCGGAAAGTGCATTTACAACTGATGCACCAACACCGTGAAGACCACCGGAAACCTTATATCCTCCACCGCCGAACTTACCACCTGCGTGAAGAATGGTAAATACAACCTCAACTGCCGGAATACCCGCCTTATGATTGATCCCAACCGGAATACCACGACCATTATCAGTAACTGTAATGGAATTATCCGGATTGATATCTACATGAATCTCCGTACAAAAACCAGCCAGTGCTTCATCGACTGCATTATCCACGATCTCATATACGAGATGATGAAGTCCACGGCTGGAGGTACTTCCGATATACATTCCAGGCCTCTTACGTACGGCTTCCAGTCCCTCCAGGATCTGGATCTGATCCGCGCCGTATTCTGTATTCTCTGCGCCCATGTCATTCCTCCTGTTCTTGTCTGTCCGGACGTGTTTGAAAATTCATTTCTGCAGAACCACAGCAATTTCAGAAATTACTGCACCATACCCTGATCCATTAATTTCAGCAAATACGGTATTTTCAAATTTTGCAGAAAGCAATTCTCAAACCCGCTCCAGAAGTGTCATTTATACCTGTAAAATAAACGTTTTTTACATACGAATACAGAGTTTATTATAGCACAAAAAAGCCTGTATTTCCACGCAAAATCATAGGAAATACAGACAAAAAAGTATCTTATTAAATGCAATCCAAAAGCACAGCACAATATACTCTTAAAACATATGAAATATTCAGCTACTCCGGTAAAAGCCCAAATTCCTTTAACAATTTCTTCTGGTATTCCGGATCTGATGCCGATCTTATAAAAAAAGCCACATACGTTCCCAAAAATCCTTGGTCACAGTATGCAGCTTATTCAATCATCCACGATCACGTTACCTACGATCCGTACCACAATTACACCTGATCATTCAGCAGAACCTTCTCCATCCAGAAGTGCCTTATAAATATCCCGCTTGGAAACACCACGATCCCTGGCAGCAAGCTTCATGGCATCCTTCCTGGAATTCCCCTGCTGCTCATACATCGCCACATGCTCCGCAATGGAAATCTCCTCCCAGGAAGCACGCTTCTCCGCCTCCATCTCACTGCGGCTCCTGCCCTCGATCACAAGAACACACTCACCCAGCGGCTTCTCATCTTTATAAAAATCCATCAGATCATCGATCGTAGTCCGGAATGCCGTCTCATGCTTCTTGGTCAGCTCTCTGCAAAGAGTCATCCGGCGGTTGCCAAGCGCCTCTCTGAGCTCACCAAGAGTCCGTACAAGCCTGTGAGGTGCCTCATACAGGATAATAGTCCTGGTTTCACAAGAAAGCTCCTCCAGGATCGTTTTTCGTTCTTTCTTATCCGCCGGAAGAAAAGCCTCGAAAGCAAAACGCCTGGTATGCAGACCTGACAAAGTCAGAGCAGTGATGCAGGCAGCAGGACCCGGAAGTGAAGTCACTTCAATTCCGGCTTCATAACACATGGCGGCAAGCTCCTCCCCGGGGTCTGAGATACCCGGAGTACCTGCATCTGTGATCAACGCAATGTTTGTACCTGCCAGCAGCTTTTCCACGAGGACATGGCCCTTATCGATCTTATTGTATTCGTGGTAGCTGGTCATGGGGGTTTTTATATCAAAATGATTCAGAAGTTTTATGCTGTTGCGGGTATCTTCCGCAGCGATTAAGTCCACTTCCCGAAGGGTTCTTAGTACTCGAAGGGTGATGTCTTCGAGGTTTCCTATGGGGGTGGCGCATAAGTATAGTTTTCCGTTTTGTTTCATATTTTCCTCTTTTCTCGCTTGACCGCGGGGAGTTGTTTTCCACTTGGCCGTGGGGGAGTTGTTTTGCTTAACCGCGGAGGATATTCCACTTAACCGTGGGGGATATTCCGCTTGACCGCGGGGGTTTGTTTAAGTTTGGGAACTTTGAAAACCGCAAAGGGGCCGCAAAGCCGCGCCCCCTCTGCACACCCCTTGGGCTTTTTTTAAGTAGTGCAAGGGATTCGCTGTTCTTATTTGTTGACTTGTGTCTGTATGCTTCGGTATTCAGCGCGCTACGCTGTGCCGATGTTGTTTTATTTCTTCTCTTTCTCTGTGGTTCACTTCTGGCAAGGTGTCTGTATGCTTCGATACTCAGCGCGCTACGCTGTGCCGATGTTGTTTTATTTCTTCTGTTTCTCTGTGGTTCGCTTCTGGCAAAGTACCTGTATTCTTCAATACTCAGCGCGCTACGCTGTGCCGATGTTGTTTTATTTCTTCACTTTCTCAGTGATTCACTTCTGGCAAGGTGTCTGTATTCTTCGATACTCAGCGCGCTACGCTATGCCGATATTATTTCATTTCTTCACTTTCTCAGTAATTCACTTCCGGCAAGGTGTCTGTATTCTTCGATACTCAGTGCGCTACGCGTTGCGATCTCTCGCTTTGAATCTCAGGCGAGGGGAGGCAGGCTGCTGGTGGTGACGTTAGCGGAGCCCCCGTCAGCGAGGTGAGGATAGCTGCTGCCACCGAGCGCACTGTTTGAGCGAAGCGAGTTTGCGCGAATGGCAGCAAACCGGCGCCGCAGCCGAGCAGGGGGCGCAGCGTGTCACCACCAGCAGCCTGCCTCCCCTCGCCGTCCCTTCACCAACCGAAGTTCCACAGCCACCATCACCTCCCAGCCATCCAGCGCAGCGCCGATGGCCCAAAACCTCCCGAGCAGCCACCCAATCTCTCACAACCAGGCAGCCACCCTAAGCCAGCCCCATTCACACCATCCGATACAACTCCAAAATATCCTTAGTATAAACCCCAGGCCTCTCATAAACCACCAGCGGCCGTTCAACCTGGATCCTGGAATTCCCGCCCTTACAGGCCTCGATCAACACCATATTCGGCTCCTTATCAATAAAAGGATACACCAGCTGCATCCTCTTAGGCTCTAGCTTATACTTCGTCAAAGTCGCCATCAGCTCCACCAGTCTGAAAGGCCTGTGCACCAGAAAAAACCTCCCCCGGTCCTTCAGAACCCGGGCAGCCTGACAGGCCACATCATCAAAAGTACAAAGAATCTCATGCCTCGCAATCGCCTTGGGAACATGCGGATTCGTTAACCCATGCTGTCCGATCATATACGGCGGATTACACGTCACCACATCAAAAGAAACCGCCCCAAAAATCCCGGCAGCCTCCTTGATATCACCTTCAACGATCCGAACCCTGTCCTCAAGACCATTATATCTCACACTACGGTCAGCCATCTCCGCACACTCATGCTGGATCTCCAGCCCCGTAAAATGCTCCCCATCCGTACGGTCAGAAAGCAAAATCGGAATAATTCCCGTGCCAGTCCCCATATCCAGTGCAACCTCACCCTTCTTCACCCGGGCAAAACCAGACAACAGAACCGCATCCATCCCGAAACAGAACTTCTTCGGATCCTGGATCACAAACAACCCATTCTGAAGATCATCCACACGCTCACCGCATTTAACAAGATCACTTCTCATTCGGTTTCGAATCTCCCTTTTTACCCTCTTTCTCCTCGTGGTCAACTCCACCCTTACCCTTTTTCTTCTTAGGGCGGAACTTCAGATCACGAACCGGAAACTCCTGGATCTCCTTCTCATCGTTCACATCCACAACGATCTTAACCATCTGACGGAGAACATTCACACTCTGAACTGTACCGGTAATACCCTGCGGTGTAGTCACTATATCACCAATTCCCGGAAGATTCCGGTTCAGCTCCTCATAAGTTTCCTGCTCATTCTTAAGACAGCACATCAGACGTCCACAAACACCTGAAATCTTCGTCTGGTTCAGAGAAAGATTCTGCTCTTTCGCCATCTTAATGGAAACCGGTGCAAATTCGGAAAGATACGTATGGCAGCAAAGCGTCCTTCCACAGATACCAATACCACCAAGGATCTTCGTCTCATCACGGACACCGATCTGACGAAGCTCAATCCTTGTCTTAAACACAGACGCCAGATCCTTAACAAGCTGACGGAAATCAATCCGCCCGTCCGCTGTAAAATAAAACAGCACCTTGTTATTATCAAACGTATACTCCGCATCGATCAGCTTCATCTCAAGCCCATGTTCACGGATCTTCTTCTTGCAGATCTTAAAAGCCTCTTTCTCCTTCAGACGGTTCTCAGCCTCATGCTCCTCGTCCTCTTTTGTCGCAACACGGAGAACTTCCTTCAGCGGATGCACCACCTCGTCCTCCTTCACACTGCGCGGCTCCAGAACAACACGGCCATACTCCACACCACGGGCAGTCTCCACGATCACATGATCGCCGACCTTCACCTTATAGTTCTTCGGATTAAAATAATAAATCTTACCAACGTTACGAAATCTAACTCCAACTACCATTTCCATTCTATTTCTCCCTAATTGTCAGGAACAGGAGCTCCAGGGCAAGTTCGAGATTAACATTGGCACGGAGACGCACCTTGGTCTTCTCCAGTGCTTCAAGGATCTTTTCGATATTCTCATAAGAACGCTCGCTGGCCTGCTCTCTGATAAAATTAATCTCCTGTTTAAAAACCAGGTTGTCAATTTCCCTTGTTGCCTTAAACATCAGAACATCGCGGAACCAGAACTGAAAAATATCCAGGTAATCATTGATATTATTCTTATCAGCAGTCAGAGTCTTAATTGCCTCTGTCAGCTCATAAACTTCCATGGAATTGGCATATTTCAAAATCTTCAGTGCATTGGCCGTCATATCCGCAAACTCCTGGGAAGTAGCGGCCTCCTTCGCCTTGCCAATGCTGCCCTGTGCATAGGACGCATCGATCTCAGCCTGATAATCCGGCACCTGAAGATGCTCCATCAGATATTTTTTCACAAGACCATCATCCACTACTTTCAGATCCAGACGCACGCACCTGGAACGGATGGTAGGAAGAAGGCTGTCGATATTGCTGGTCAGCAACAAGATTACCGCATATTCCGGCGGCTCCTCGATTGTTTTCAAAATGGCATTCTGCGCCTGTACTGTCATCATCTCCGCATCTGGAATAATATAAATCTTATACGGACTGCAGTACGGCTTGATATCCACATCATGGACAACCTGATCTCTCACCTCATCAATACTGATGCTGCCAGGTTTCTCATGAGTCACTGTGATAATATCCGGATGATTCTTGCCGATCACCTTCTTACAGGAATCACAGGTCATACACGGTTCAGATTCTCCTGATTCACACTGCAGTGCTGCCGCAAAAGTCCCCGCAAGAAGTTTCTTGCCGGAGCCCGGTTCTCCCGTAAAAATATAAGAGTGGGACACCTTCCCTGTCTCTATCGCATTCTTCAAATGCCTGATTATATCGTCATGGCCGATGATGTCATGAAATCCTGCCATAAGAATCACCTCTTTCTGCCTTTTGTGTCCTCCGTCATACCCGGCGGACATCTTTCATCTAATTATAACATAATCTTCTGTATAAAAAAAACTATTTTTCCCTATTGTACAGATTTTATATAATTTCCAATTTCCTTCACACATTCATCCAGATTATGATTCTGAAAGCGCTTCCATATACCAGCTTTCAGAATATTTTCTTCTGAAAAATCATTCTGGTCCGCCAGAAAACGCCTGCACATCTCCTCATACTTCGGCACTTCCTGAGTTCTCTCACGGGCAAGGGCACGCTCCAGACGCTCCCCGTCCTCCACTTCTATATAAACAGGACGCATCACATCATCCCCATAATACTCCCGAAGTTTCACAAAAGACTCCAGCGTACCGATTCCCAGATAGCTGTCATTTTCCACGGAAACCTGCCCGTCATCCGCTGTAAAATATGTCCACGGACCATAAACCGTCTGATAAGTCCTGGCCTCGATCAGCTTCCCGTTTCTCCGGAACTCCTTCAGTTTATTTTCATCCACAAAAAAATATTCTCTTCCGTTCTCTTCTCCATCACGGATCGGCCGGGTGGTATAGATCACAAGCCGCCTCAGTCCCAGCTCCTGGTCCGCCTCCAGCTGCCTGTAAATACTATCCTTACCGGAAGAACTTTTTCCCATAATGTAAAAAATCTTTCCCACTCTGTCTCCTCTGCTTTCCGCGCATTACTGCTCACACTTCAGCCCAATCCAATATATCCCATAGCCAAAGCAGACAATCCGTTTGCTGCCTTCCCACAGATCAGCAATACACAGAATTTTCACTGTCAGTTATCACTGTCATACATCTCATGTTTCATTCTTCACAACGCACACAGTCTCACTTGTCTGGTCACTCAGGCCCTGTACCTCAAAGCCCTGTTCCAGGTATCTTCTCACATTTTTTACGAAATGTCCAGAAATCTGTTCCCCCGGAACGATCAGCGGGATTCCCGGAGGATAAAGATATGCAAACTCCACAGAAGTGCGCCCGATACATTCCTCAAGGGCACAACGCTCAGATTCCGCATCCATCGCCTGAGAAATTCGCATCATCTGCTTCATTTTTCCATTCTTCAATGGTTCTTCTTCCTCCGCCTCCTTTTTACATTTTAACGATTCACGCCTGTCGATCTCTTCAACGGCTTCGCAAAGTCTTCGAAATCCCTCAGCCGTATCTCCAACTGCTGCCAGCGCCAGAACATAATTCTCCGCCTCCATCTCCATTTCCAGATGGAACTCCTCCCTGAGGATCTGATGCAGCTGTCTTCCATTCAATGAGCTGTTCACTGTCGACAGCAATATCTTGGATCTGTCGAAATCAAAAACTCTCTGGCATTCACAAACTTCCGGAGTGACCAGCCGGATATATTTACACTTTCCAAGACGCTCCCTGGCTTTTTCCAGATTGTCCGTAAATACCTGGAACATTTCATCCCCTTCCCGCTCCAGCTTATCCATACACGCATCAATACTACTCATAAGAATGTAAGAAGGGCTGCTGCTCTGATAAATTCTCAGAAAACGCTTCAGTTTTTCTCTGCTTATCCGCTCGCTGCACAGATGGATCACCCCCGTCTGCGTCAGACACGGCAATGTTTTATGTACGCTGTTGATCACCACATCCGCACCAAGCTGCGCCGCAGACACCGGAAAATAATCCGAAAAACGAAAATGTGCCCCATGAGCCTCGTCCACGATCAGCGGCACACCATAATGATGAGCAACCTCTGCGATCTTCGCCACATCTGACACGATCCCGTCATAAGTCGGGGAAGTGATCAGAACCGCCTCGATTTCCGGATTCTCTGCCAGATACATTTCCACACAGCTCGGTGAGATTCCTCCGTTTATCCCCAGTTTTGGATCTTCATGTGGATAAATATACGTAGCACCCAGATCTCTGAGGTAGATTGCGTGGTAAACTGCTTTATGGCAATTCCTTGCCACCAGGATCTGACCACCCTTATCTACAGCCGCAGACACCGCCGCCAGAATCGCCCCGGAACTTCCGTTAATACTGTAAAAACTCTCCGGCACACCATAAAGCCGTGCAACATCCTCCTGGGCCCTTTTCAGAATATCCTCTGCATGATGCAGGTTATCGAACCCGTTGATTTCCGTAATATCCCTCTCTACCGGAAAATCTCCATCCACAGCCAGTGGATTTCTCTTATGCCCGGGCATATGAAATGGGTAAAAATCACTTCTGCCGTATGCCTCCAGTTTTTTATATAATCTGTCTTCCATAATTCTCCCTTTCGTCCAGATAATAATAAAGAGGGGCTATCATCAAAACGATATTCCCCTCTGTTTTATCACATCTCAGTAAAGTCAATCCTCAGATCCTCATAAATTCCAACCTTAACCGAATCCTGAAATGTATACTGTTCCGTATCTTCATTCTCAAAATCATATACCATTATCTGATTCTTCGTCGGATCCACGATCCAGTATTCTCTCACACCGGCAGTCCTGTATTTAAACAGCTTCGTGTAGTAGTCCATACGCCTGCTTGAAGGAGAAACGATCTCAATGATCCAGTCCGGAGCTCCTTTACAACCTCTGTCATCCAGTTTATCAGAATCACAGATAACGGAAACATCCGGTTCCACGTAAGTATTTGTTTTCTCATCCAGATACACTGCAAACGGTGCAGCAAATACTTCACATTTCCCTTTATTGTCATCTATATAGTTGCCTATTTTTCTGGACAAAATGCTCGAGATCCTCTGATGTCTCGTATTCGGTGGCGACATATAATAAATTTGTCCATCGATCAGTTCCGCTCTTTCGCCCTCCGGCAGAGCATAAATATCCTCTATCGTATAAACTTTTTCTTTCAACAGCGGCATATTTCCACTCCTCTCAAAAACACCTGGTAAAATGTACACCTTTATTTCGCTCTGCATTCATACGCGCATACAGCAGCTCCATCTGAAGATTTCCCGATACACTCACACCTTAAACCGGTATCCCACACCCCAGATTGTCTCAATATACTGAGGCTTGGCCGTATTAAACTCGATCTTCTCACGGATCTTCTTGATATGCACCGTAACCGTAGCGATATCACCCACAGACTCCATATCCCAGATCTCCCGGAAAAGCTCCTCCTTTGTAAAAACCCTGTTCGGATTCTCAGCCAGAAAGGTCAAAAGATCAAACTCCTTGGTAGTAAACGTCGTCTCCTCACCATTGACCCACACACGCCTGGCCGTCTTATCGATCTTAATACCACGGATCTCGATCACATCATTCTTATGCACATTGGAACCAACCAGCCGGTTATAACGCTCCATATGCGCCTTCACACGTGCAACCAGCTCACTTGGGCTGAACGGCTTGGTCATATAATCATCCGCACCAAGACCCAGTCCACGGATCTTATCGATGTCATCCTTCTTGGCAGAAACCATGATGATCGGCGTATTTTTCTCCTCACGGACCTGTCGGCAAATATCGAAACCGTCCACCTCCGGAAGCATCAGATCCAGAATGATCAGATCAAAATCCTCCTTCATGGCACGTACAAGACCTGTATCACCACGGTTCTCGATCTCCACTTCAAACCCCGAAAGCTCCAGATAATCCTTCTCAAGATCCGCAATCGCTTCCTCATCCTCTATGATCAAAATTCTACTCATTCAGCTGTACCTCCTGATATTTTCTGAGAACAAAATACATGATCGTTCCGATCCCCAGCCGGCTTGTAGCCCAGACCTTTCCACCATGATCCTCCATGATCTTCTTTACGATGGAAAGTCCGATACCGCTTCCTCCCTTGGAAGAATTTCTGGAAACATCGGTACGGTAAAAACGGTCAAAAATATACGGCAGATCCTTGGCGGCAATACCCTTACCGTTATCCTCGATCTCCACCTGGATAAAATCACCCACATCCTTCACCCGAAGCTGGATGATCCCCCTTGGCTTCTCCATATACTTAATGGCATTACTCACGATATTATGGATCACACGGCGGATCTGCTCGCCATCCGCAATAACCTGCACACCCTTCTCCACATAATTGGCATACACAAGCTCGATCCCCCTGGTCTCCATCTCAAGCCCAAGCTCCTCCGCACAATCCGAAAAATAATCCTCCACATTCAGCTTGCTAAACGTATACGGAATACGGTTGGTATCGATCTTGGAATAAAAGGTCAGCTCATTGATCAGATGATCCATCTCATTGGTCTTATTATAAATGGTACGCACATACCGGTCCATCTTCTCCGGCGTATCCGCCACACCATCCATGATCCCTTCCACATAACCCTTCACCGCAGTGATTGGCGTCTTCAGGTCATGGGAAATATTGCTGATCAGCTCCTTATTCTCCTTATCCATCAGGATTTTCTCTTCCGTGGACTCCTTCAGACGCTTACGCATCTCCTCAAAATCTTGGCAAAGCTGGGAAAATTCATCATTCCCCTCAACCTCCAGCACAAAATCCAGATTCCCCTCCTTGATGTTCTTGGTAGCCTTCTTAAGCTTCACCAGCGGAACCGCAATGCTCCGATAGATCCACAGCCCTACGGACAACGCGGTAAAAACAAGGATGATCGTTGCGGTCAGGATCATATCCTTGGCCATCAGCTTCACCTGGCTGCTGGAAGACTGCGGCAGCGAAATATCATAGACCATCTGGCTGGAATCCGAAGCCTGGCTGCTGCTCTCCTGCACATGCTTCGCCTGCGTCTGGCTGAACCCGTACAGACTTGCGGAAAAAAGAAGCAGCGGCAGCAGGATGATCGCAACGAAGCCCACAATAATACGTGTTTTTAACTTCATCTGTATCTCCGTCCTTTATAAATTCACACATTCACATACACGTATTATAACATAAACTATATTCCCTATCTCTAAATTTTCTATAAAAAACCCCATCTCACCATACAAGAAGCCCCCGGTACTGGCACTACCGGGGGCTTCACTCTTTATTCTTCTGAAACGATTATTCGTAGCTGTTGCAAAGATACTTCTTCAGAGTCTCAACCTTGTCCAGATGCTCCCATGGAAGGTCAACATCTGTACGGCCAAAGTGACCATAAGCAGCAGTCTGTTTGTAGATCGGACGGCGAAGATCAAGCATCTTGATGATACCAGCCGGACGAAGGTCAAAATTCTCACGAACGATCTCAACAAGCTTGGTCTCAGAAAGCTTACCAGTTCCGAAAGTATTCACACTGACAGATGTCGGATGTGCAACACCGATCGCATAGGAAAGCTGGATCTCACACTTGTCAGCAAGACCTGCTGCAACAATATTCTTAGCAACGTAACGAGCTGCATAAGCTGCAGAACGGTCTACCTTTGTGCAGTCCTTACCGGAGAAAGCACCGCCGCCGTGACGGCCTGTTCCACCGTAAGTATCAACGATGATCTTACGTCCTGTCAGACCACTGTCACCGTGAGGTCCGCCGATAACAAAACGGCCTGTCGGGTTGATAAAATATTTCGTATCCGCGTCAACCATATCAGCCGGGATGATCGCGTCAAAAACATATTTCTTAATGTCCTCATGGATCTGCTCCTGAGTCACATCCGGATCATGCTGTGTAGAGCATACAACCGCATCGATTCTCTTCGGCTTTCCAGCCTCATCATACTCAACAGTAACCTGTGTCTTACCATCCGGTCTTAAGTATTTCAGAGTACCATCTTTACGAACCTTTGTCAGCTGCTGAGCAAGCTTATGAGCCATGTTGATCGCATATGGCATATACTCCTCAGTCTCGTTGGAAGCATAACCAAACTGAAGGCCCTGGTCACCGGCACCGATGGAATCCAGCTCATCCTCGTTCATGTTATCCTCTTTCTGCTCAAGCGCCTTGTCAACACCCATAGCGATATCTGTGGACTGTTTGTCAAGAGCTGTGATAACTGCACAGGTATCTGCATCAAAACCATAATCAGCATTGTCATATCCAATCTCACGGATCGTATCACGAACGATCTTCTGGATATCAACGTTAGCCTTGGTTGTGATCTCACCCATAACAAGTACAAGACCTGTAGTAGTAGCTGTCTCGCATGCAACACGGCTCATTGGGTCCTGCTCCATCATAGCGTCAAGGATGGCATCGGAAATAGAGTCGCAAACCTTGTCAGGATGTCCTTCAGTTACAGATTCAGATGTAAATAAAATTTTCTCCATGTTCTTCTCCTTTTGTAATAAAACAACGGTCATAGACATAAAAAACAGCCCGTACAATCCGGACTGTTTAAGTTCTGTAAACAATCCTCTTATTGTTCGATTGCTCGCTCAGGTTGGCACCTTCCAGAATATTCCGGGGTTGCCGTGGCTTCTCAGATCCTTTGTATCTCCACCACTCTGAATAAAAGGCTATCTTTTATGAAATTACTGCAACACATACAATATACTTCTCCTTACCAAATGTCAAGAAATTTTTTATGTAAAACTCTCTTTTGATAAAAAAAAGACAATATTCCCATTCCCTGTTGTTTATCTCTCATCCGCCGTTACAGTAAAAATATTCGTAAAACGGTTCTCCATATCCAGCGAAAGACCAGACATCTCTGTCTGGCCTTTCTGATGATCATTCTTTACAATGATTCATTTTATTATTTTTTCTTTTTTCTTTTTACTGCAAAACCTGCTGCACCGCCAACTACGATCGCTGCTGCAAGGATGCCAACCCATACACCGATCGGTGTATTATCGCCGGTCTTTACAGAAGTACGTCCTGTTGTTCCGCCTCCATCATTATTGGTTGATGTAGAACCTCCAGGTACTGGTGTACTTGTTCTCTCAGAAGGTGTTACTGTTGGCTGTCCGCTCGGTACCGGTGTATTCGTTACCGTCGGCTCCGGTGTTGTATTCTTACTGTTAGTGATATCCATGGAGTTTTCATAACTCTCACTTTCGTTCAGAATGATATCACCTTCACCGTCGATCTCATATGCGAAAGAATCATGATCAACCGGATTTCCATCCTTATCAGTCTCCATAACTGTATAGGTAACTGACTCAGGTTCTGTATTCTCCGGGAAAGAAACCTCTATATCGACAGAACCGTTCTGATTCAGTTCTCTGATCGTACCCTCAACAAGATTCAGAGAGTCATCTGCTCCTGTCTCAAATACAGCTGCATAGAAAGTATCCGGTACCGTTGTCTTCTGTCCGTCAACAAGAACCTTCTTATTGATCGTAATATGTCCTTTCAACGCAAATCCAGTCGGAATGAAAGAATAATAGTTATTTACATATGATACCGATTCTGTAGAACCATTCTGGCTGATCTCTGCCTCATTGGTCGCATTTTCATTGGAATCAGTTACATCATAGTAATAGGACTTTCCTTCATCTATAATGATCGAATCATTAATAGTCATCGGATCGCCATTCTCGTCCAGCTCAAATACATAATATTTTCCATCTGGTACATTTGCCCAGGTAGCCGTTCCGCTGCTTGCTTTTACAAGGCGGATATCTTTCATGTAGTCACTTCTGAACGGGATTGTTCCCTTATCATCCAGGAAAAGACCAACTTTATAGGTTGCATCATCTGCTTCCATTTCGATAACATCGAAAGTATCCTGATTAATATAGTACAGTCGTTTTGTAACCTGGATCTTTGTTTCCTTATCACCATCACGGGTTACAGCCTTGGGATAAGCCTGCACATCATAAGTCCAGCCCGTACCCTCTTCCACAAAAGGAACGGTCAGGACCATCGGAGAAACCGATACGGTCGGGTCATCCGGGTTGCTCTGTACGATCAGATATACACCCTCAGCCATGTTGCTGTAGACGATCTTTCCGTTTGCGTCTGACTGCATCTCGCTTCCGCTAAGTCCGGCCTTCTTCACTGCCGCAGAAAGCGTATCCGCTGTTTTATACCACTCATCTGCTGTTTTCAGATTTTCAAAATCAATTCCCGTAAACTGCAGTGCGCTGTCAACCACAAAATGCACATTCCCGTCAAACGTCACACTACCCACTTTATAAAGGGTCAGGTTCACGTTGGGAATCGGTTTCACGGTTCCGTCCTCTCCGGTCTCCTGGATCGTCAGATTGATATTTCCGGTCTTCCCGGCTACATAATCATCTGCCAGAACTGCCTGCGCCATACTGCCGATCAGCATCACAGCCATTACCAGGATTGCCAGAAAGCTGCTTAAAAAATTTTTCCGCTTAGTTCTCTTTTCCACTTTTTTCCGCCTCCTCTTTTTCTCCTGATACCCGCTTCTTTCCACTGCGGCGGACGATCAGATAAACCAGCAGTATCAAGATAACAAGCACGATGCCTCCCGCAGCCAGAACCTTCTTCGGATCTGTTTTTGCAAGCTTCTGCGGAATTGTCTCATTACTTTCTTCTTCCTCCACATACTCTGTACGGCTTCCCCGCACAAGAAGTCTGTGTGTATTTACTCCGTAAGGAGTACAGGTTACAAGAGTCACCAGATCCTCGCCCTCCACGATATCCAGCTCGCTGGTCTCTTCCGGAAGAACCGTTTTGATCTGATCTACTTTATATGCCAGATTCTTTCCCAGAATGTGCAGGATAAAAATATCTCCGATCTCCATCTGGTCAAGATCTGTAAAAAGCTTTGCATTGGGAAGTCCTCGGTGTGCTGCCAGCACGGCATGTGTGCTCTCTCCTCCGATCGGAAGACTCGTACCTTCCACATGGCCCACACCTTTTTCCAGAACATTTTTACTTAGTCCATGATAGATTGCCAGCTTCGCCTGGATCTTCGGAATCTCAATACTTCCCATCAATCCATCGCCATTCGGATCCAGAACCTCATCATAAGGATGGGTCGGTTCATAATCCTCCTCATCGTCAAAAGCATCTACAATCGCATTTACGGTATGCTCCGCATTGTACTCTTCTGCTTCTTTCCAGAGCTTCTCATAATTATCATCAGAAAGTCCTGTGACTGCCTGATCATAATCGCTGATCAGCTGCGCGTTTCTGTACTGATTCCACATATCACTGATCGTAGGATAAAGAAAAATTCCTGCCCCTGCCAAAAAAGCTACTGCAATAAAAACATTCAGGACGACATTGCTCTTTTTCTTTTTTTTCTTTTTAGCCATAAATTATTTCCTGCGTCGTTTTTTGTTCTGAACAAAATTGACAACTGTTACAAGCACAGCCGCGATCGCAAGGCCGATCACAACACAAAGGATCAGCATCGGAAGTGTCGGATTGGAAACTCCGGTAGCTTTCTTCTCTGTCTTCTGCGCTTCTTTCGCAGCTTTTACAGTTGTTCTGTGTCCTCTTACAAGGATTCTGTGCGTGTTTACCGCATATGGGGTACACGTAACCAGTGTCACATAATCCTTACCTTCTGTGATTGCCAGCGAATCGGTCTCCTCCGGAAGAACCGTCTGAATCTGATCCACTTCATAAGCAAGCGTCTTATCCAGGATATGCAGATAAAAAACATCTCCCTTTTCCACAAGGTTCAGATCTGTAAAAAGCTTCGCGCTGGGAAGCCCTCTGTGCGCGGAAAGAATCGCGTGTGTACTTTCTCCGCCAACCGGAAGACTGCTGCCGAACAAATGTCCCGCACCCTTCTCCAATGTCTCATCTGTTGTGTAATGATAGATCGGGATCTTTACATCGATCACAGGAATCTCCACATATCCCATCATTCCATCACCATTCAGATTCAAAAGAGATTCATATGTACTGTCCGTCTCTCCATCCCTTACGGAAAAAGCATCCGGTACACTTTCCTGTTTGATCTGCTCGTTATATTTCTCTGCTGCCTTCCACATGCTGTCAATCTTCTCCGAATTATCCTCCGAAGAAACACTGCTGCTATAATCACTGATCAGAAGATTATCCCTGTGTTTATTCCAGGCATCGCTGACCATTGGATACAGCAGTATGGACAATCCTATCAGAAACAGCAACCCAAGTCCAATATAATTTTTCTTTTTATTCTTTCTCATAGGTTTCTCCATACTGTTGTATTACCAGTCCCGGCCTCCGAAGAGGCCGGGCGGTAACTGATTTACTTCATAATTACTTTGGTTCTGTTGTTTATAAATATTTCGAAAAAACTCGACCAATCGATCTGTAAAGGATTACTCCTCAGATCCTCTTCTGCGGCTCATGAAGAATGCGCCAGCAGCACCAGCCATAACTACAACACCGATGATAGTGAAGAGGTATGTTCCCATTCCACCTGTGGATGGAAGAGTGCCAAGCTTGGTATCTTTAACCGGAGTTTTAACAAGTGTCGGAACTGTGCCTGCACCATTCTCTACAACATTCGTTACGCTTGTAGAAGATGTTTCACTAGTAGCTAATACATAAGCTGGCTTTGAATCGGTAACTTTTTCCTTATAGAATTTACCATCTTTGATCCATCCAACCTGTTTTCCGTCAACACTCTCATTTGCCTCTGTTGTATAAGTTGTACGTGTTACTGTTCCATCAACAGTTGTTGTAGCAGTTGTCCACTGTGCATCAACTGGAATTATCTGTTCACTCAGAGTATAACCTGTAGGTGCTTTTAACTCTTTTACATAGTAAGTACCCTTTGCAACCGCTGTAGATACTGCAAAACCATTCTCATTAGTTGTGATCTCATCTACCAGGTTTTCGCACTTCTTGTCAGAATAAATACCAAATACTGCTCCGCTGAGAACTTTCTCTTCATCCTCTGCTGCAACTTTCTTTAATGCGATCTGATATGTGTAAACTGTCTTGTCGCTGCCATTGGATGTTACACCTTCTGCGTTATCTGGTTTGCTATCAGGCGTATCATGTGTGCTTCCACCAAATGGGTTGTTTGCATAGTAAAGTTTTGCATCATTTTTATTTCCTGCTGTTCCGACAACTGCAAGGTCATTTACCAGAGCGCTGTACTCTACGCTTACATTATAAAGAGCACCTGTCTCTTTATTTTGGATAAGGTTGTCATACATAAAGGAAAGGTTAAATCCGTTTCCATCTACTTTAGCTCTTGCAATAACAGTGTCACCAATTTTGAAAATAGCAATACCATTGTCTTTGTCATCAGTTCTTGTTACTGTAACATCATCTGCATCTGTTTTAACTTCAAGGCTTGCAAAATCAAAGGTAAGTCCAGAAGACATTGTATCTGCAACGAAGAATGTCTTGTTTGTTGCGTTAGATGGATAACTCGGAGCTGTTACAGCGATATTATAGTCAACAACATCACCTACAGAAACAGTAGCCTTTTCTCCATCTGTAGTTGTTCCACCTGTGATTGTCTTGTCGATATGTGGCTTTGTGCTTTTAGCTACTGCACTGGAAGCATAAACATCTGTTGCATCAACTGTTCCTGTTGTAATAATACTGTCTTTATCATAGGAAACACCAAGAAGAATCGGATTATAAACAGTGCTTGTTGCACCTGTGATAATTGCAATATATGCACCTGCACCTGTGACTTCTTTTTTATAAGTTCCATCGCTTATTGTTCCATCAGCAATTACTTCCATAGGTGTAATATCACCATCAAGAATTGCCTTAGCGATGGTATTGACACTTGCTTCTGTAGGATTCTCCAGATCTGCAAGATTAACACCTGTTACAGTTTCGTAACCTGTGAAACCTTTCTCACTATACTTACCTTTTGCAATTTTATACAGTGTTACCGTTGGGCTGTCGTCAGTTGCGATTCCGGTAATAGTAAGAGTCGCTTTATCATTCTCTGAAGGATGAGTTGTTGCCATCGTTCCTGATTCTGCAAATACAGATGCAGCCATCGCAAATACCATGATTGCTGCCATCAGTATTGCACTGACTTTCTTAAATAAATTCTTCATATCTTTGCTCCTTTCTTTATTCCTCTTTTTCTTTTTCAATCTCCTCGTGTTGCATTTACAATTAATGAGTTACGACCTCTTTGCTTCTTCCTCCCTTCGTTTATTATTTATAAACAACAGGAGTGCAGTTGCAAGAATCGCTACACCACTGATTGTAAATCCATAGATTCCCGGGCCACCGGCACTTGGTAAGGTGTAAACCTCTGAGTTTTCAATCAGATAATTTCCTTCTGCCTGATTTACCGGTTTCCCGTCATAAGTAACTGTAACTGTTCCATCCAGGGCTACTGCTATCTTCCATGTTTTTTCTGATAACAAATAACCTGTTGGAGCCTTGGTTTCAACTAATACATAAGTCCCTGGTGTCAAATTTGTAATTGTTTTCTTTCCAGAATTATCTGTCTTAATACCACTCTGAACCAGATCATCCTCTGTATAGTTTCCATTTTCTCCTGCCAGATAAAGTGAAAATTCCGCATCCTTTAATGTTGTAGACGCATCTCCTTTTTTGATTTTCACTATACTTACCTGAGTTTCTATTTTCGTATTTGTAATACTTTGTGATACGATATTATTTTCCGTTGATTCTGTTTTTTCACTATATGTTACTTTATAATTGGTTGCTTTGGTTTTTTCCAAATAAATAGTGTTTACTTTTGAGTAACCATCGTTCTCAATTTTTACATAACCAACATTATTAATCGTATATTCTGGAGTTTCATCTGTTCCCGCTTCTCTTAACTCATAAGCAGTATATTCTTTACTTACACCATTAAACGTGTATGTGAATCCATTACTTTCATTAAGTTCTGCATACAGATCCCTTCTAGCAGGAGTTCCATCCGTTTTATAAAGACCAACATAAACGCTATCATGGGTCGTTTCCTCTGAATCTCCTGACCAGTTTTTAATTACTGTAAATTTCGTTTTTAGATTATTAGTTACTGTAACCAATGCATCTTTTTCAAGCTCCAATTTACCATCGGAATCACTGTTACTAAGTTCTTCTGTCTTACATCCTGTAACCTTTTTAGTTGGAGTTGCATATTTTTCTGGATCCACCTGATACTCTTCTACCTTAAACTCCGTTCCTGATAGAATCTGATCAATAACAATGGTGTCATTCACTCCCACGTCAGATATAACTCCCTCTGATGTGGCAACTCCTGATGTCTCGCTTCCATTTGCTCGTTTTATAACATATGAGCCATCGTACGGAATCAGTTTTCCATCCTGTCCGGATAAATAAACCTTAAATCTAAAGGTATCTGTCGTAGTCTGACCTTCCGTCATCTTCTTTGTTATCTGAAGCTTTCTTAAGTTCTTTCCGGAACAATTATTGCTGAAGATAACCTTCACAGAATCACCTGCTGTCTTTGTTTCACTTCTTGCTATATAATTTTGTCCTTCCGGAACCTTACCAGACGTATTTGTAATTTCATTACCATCTTTATCGTAATATATTACCTTCCAGTCATTAACATCTACAACATCAAACTGATCCGATTCAATTCCAACTTCTTCTGCATAAAACAGAAGTCCTGAGGATATTCCCTCAAATACTGCTGATTCTCCAGCTTTCAGTGAAAATATATTGTGTTCTCCAACGACTCTTGTTTCACCTGTCAATACACCATTTTTCTTTACTTTAAAAGTAGTCCCTGTTGGAATTGCATTAAACTGTTTACCAGTTGTATCATCTTCATCCTGCAGATATGCTTTAAATTTAAAATCTGTACTGGTGTACTTTTCCTTATCTGAGTTACCAAGTGCCTTTGCAACCTCAATAGAATTCGTTGGCACCGGTGGAAGATTGAATTTTAAAGAACAGTTTGATTCACCTTCGCCTCGTTCCAGATAGAAGAATTTCAAGGTATGGCTGGAATAATCTGAGAATAACTTTCCAAATATATTCTGTAAAGAAGTATTCACAGTATCATTAACTTTAACTTCTCCAGTTCTAAAGTTAATAGTTCCGGATGCCATATCATGTACACCACCCAGATCCAATACCAGTTTATTGTCTACAAATACCCATACATCATCGTCACCGGAGAAACTGAAAATCATATCTTTTCCATTTATCTGCCCGTTTTTAGGCTGCATAAAATCAAAAGATACCTTCATACCAAATGCATACTTATTAGAAGCTGTATTATCAGTTAATGATGAAAACGGCATGAATGCTCCGGTTTTATGACTACCAGTACTTCCATGATAATCTTTCTTATCATAAACAATAAAGTTTTTTTCCGAGTTACTTGACGCGATATTATAATATGCATAATTTGTATCGCTATCATAACTATATAAGCCTGTAGCAGAATCATACTGAAACAGATGATTCAGCCCTTCTGCAACTGTTTTTGCAGACGTTCCACTCTTATTGGAAAAAAGGCCATCCAGTGATTTATACGTCTGACCATTGCTGTTTAAAACTGGGAAACCATTTACCAGCTCACTGCTTACAAGCCCCTGTGTAACGCTCGAACTTCCGGTCCAACCAGCATCCTGGCCAAACTTATATCCATTCTGAGTTTTGTATCCCCATTCCCAGTTCGGCCGATTGAAGTAATAAGTATAAGACATATTAGAATCATATGTCATCTTATTTTGATAATTATACAGATCAATATCAATCAGGCCACGTGTATTAGCCGTTTCTATTGATTTATAATCACCACTGCTGATTCCATACACAAATTTGATTGTCTGGCTTCCTACATCATTCCAGGACTCACCATCTTCGCTGTATTGTAACCCTTCTACTTCGCCTTTTCTAAGATACTTAATTTCTGTAGATTCAGCGCCTGTACCTACAACAGCATACTTATATGTATATGTAGCTGTTATCGTATTTCTATTCCATGTATATGCGTTTTTCGGAACTAGATTATTTGTTGTATTTTTCTGTACATCCAGAACCGTGCTTCCGATATCATTAAGGGCAACATTTGCGGAATTATTATTACTTGTTGTTCTTAACGCAGTTCCATCTTCAGCATATAATAGCGCTTTGTTTGTAAGTGTGTCATTAGCATATACAAAAATCACATACTGACCGCTTGCCAGGTTTTTATATTTTGTATCATTTTTATCTTTATACTTCATTACCTGTTGGTTATTTTCCAAACGGCCTGTCAGTACAGATATTTTTTCTTCACTGACCTTTTTGTATGTGCTACCACTCTTTGTTGCAATGTACGCACCTTGGAATCGATACGTGTTTCCGTTTTCAGTGACTCTGTATAATACCTTATTAATTCCTGTCGATGTTATCGTATCCAGATACAATACCGGGTTTGTATCTTCCGTTTCCAGCGTCAGATTTCCAGTTGATACAGTTGCTGTTAATCCAGTATAGCCATTGTTGCTAGATTTTACCATATATATATCTTTAGTAAAATCAAAAGATCCAAGCCCTGTTCTTTTCCATGTAATGGTAAATACTGAAAAGCTCTCCGTTTCAAACTCTGCTTTCTGAATCTCACCATCAGCATTTGCCTCTACATTGGCGGAACCATCTTCTGTCATATCAACTACGTTTATATTTCCATTTTCATCTTCCACTAGATGCATAACAGAAATGGAAAGAGATTTCTGTTCCGAATTCGTATTTTCCTGAGCTGCATTGCTTTCACTCTCAAGACTAAGAGTTTCGGCAGTTGCTTCTTTTACTTCCTCTGGAACTGACGAATCCTGATATGCCATGGAAACTTTAACTTTTCCATTATCCGGATGAATCTTATTTCCATCACTGTCCTGAAAATAAATATCATATGCCAGGAAACCTGCAACAGAATATTCTTCTCCTTCTGCTTTCTCTTCCAGCTGCTGAGCCACATTTGAATACTGCTCATTTTCCCTATTGATTGGTTCTACAATAAACTCTGCATTTTCAGGAATTACCTCTTTATCAGCCGTTGCAGTCACAATTACATTATCTAATTCCTTCGTATAAGTGACTGTATCTGTTCCATCCTTCGCAGGTTCCTGCTCACTGTCATCAACCACCTGCGCCATGTCACTTCTTATGTAGCCTTCCACATCTTCATAGGAAACCTTGTACCAGGTTGTTCCATCTTCTGCGGTAACCGTTTCCAGAACGGTAAGTCTTGTTCCTGTCGGTATGGTTTCTACTACTTCTGCTTCTGTGGATGGGCTTACCCGAAGGTTAACATCTTCTCCAATCACTTCCACGATCACCGGCTGTGCTGCCGGTTCCGGTGTGATTGTCGCATCTGTATTTCCGTCATCCGGATCTGTAAGATCATCTGCCGGAGCTTCTGTAACAGTGGGCTCAACTGCCGGTGTTTCTGTAATTGTAGGCTCAACCGGAGCTTCCGTAACAGTAGGATCTGCTGCCGGTGTCTCGGTCGGTGTCACTTCCGGATCGGAAGTTCCGTCACCATCTGTGAAATCTCCATCCGCTGCAGGCTCCTCAGTCTCAACAGAAATCTCATCCTCAGCATCCTGAACTTCCGGAGCATCCCACATCACTGCAAAAACTGCTGCATTGGAAGTCTGCACCTGAAGAGTCTGAAGCTGTTTGCTCTCATTCACATTCAGAACCTTTAATTCTTCATTCGGCTGTAAGGTAGTAACCTCTGTTTCACCTGTGTTGCTGTTATAATGAAGCTTCTCTGCCGTTACGCTCGTGCTGGCTGCATCGGTAAGTTCCGGTGCTGCCGGTGTCTTGTACTCGATCGTAACATTAACTCTGCCATTCGGCTCAACTCTGTTTCCGTCGGCATCTGCAAAATACACATCATACGCAACAAAACCCTTCAGGCTGCTGCCCTTATCTTCTGCTGCTTTCGCAAGTTTCTGAGATACCGTATCATAAGAAACGGAAGAATTCTCATTCACACTTTCAGCTCTTAATGTTGTATTCTGTGGAAGAGCTCCCTCTTCCTGCGCTTCTGCTGTTACTTTCACAGAATCGTTTTCATATGTAAGCGTAGATTGTTGCTGCGCCTGTTCTCCCTGGTCTGCGCTGCTTACATCCGGTGTCGCTTCTTCGGCCGCTGATCCGGAGACAGATTCACCATCTGTAAAATCCTCCGTTCCATCTCCAAATGTCTCACTCGCGGAGATCGTGTACGCACTTGGCACACAAGATACCATCAACGCCAAAGCCACCATAAATGCCAGGATTTTTCTGATCTTGTCTCTCCTCAATCTCTTCATAACCTTCCCGCTTTCCTATGTGTGGTGCATTAACGTGTCCTATAATTCTTATTACTGAACTTCTGTATATATTCCTTTCTTTAAAAAAAAGCTTCATGTTCTCTGATCGGTGAATAAATAAGTTATACCTTGTCCACATTCTATCTTTCTTCCATTAAAGAGTCAATACCAATGTCATTATTAACATCTCTTTTGACATTTTCAGAATATGTATAAGATTGTTTGTTGAACCTCCTTCTGTTTCTGTTTTCCTTTCATTTCAGTTAATATTCTTGTAATATCTGATTATTCGTATAATTTATTATACCTTACAGACACTTGTTTGATAAGGCCCATTTGTCTTCAAAAAAGTGCCCCAGGCCCCTATTTCAGCATATATTTCTTCAGTTCATCCCTCTTCTTAACATTCAGCTTACAAAAGATATCCGTAAGGTAATGTTTCACCGTATTCACCGATATCCCAATATGCTCCGCGATCTCCTTATTCGTCCAGCCACCACTGGCCAGCATCGCAATGGAAAACTCCATCGTAGACAACTCATTCGTCACCTTCCGCTCCGTTTCCGGGTTATGAATCGCCATCCACCCACGGCTGAAAGACAAACCCCCCTCCGTGATCCGCCTGTAGGCATCCGGATCACTCTTACGGATACAAGCCTCGATCAACCCCCGCAAAAGTCCATGATGCTCAATAAAAGGTTCCAGGAAATTATCCATCTTAGCCAGCTCCCAGGCCTGCTGCAATTCCACCTGCGCCTCCGCCTTATGCTTCCGGTTCATCATGCACATCGCCATCATACAACGCATATACGTCATACTGATAGGATAAACCTTAGAAGCCATAAGCAACGCCGCACGCCCCATCCCGTAAGCACTCCAGATCTCACCATTCAAATAAGCCTGATGCGCCATCACATAAATAGCAAACAGCCGAAGCCCCTCCGGCAGCAACCCGCTAAACTCCCACAAAGAAGGAATCCCCTCCGTAGGCAAATGAAGCAAAACCGCTCCAACATACCCCGCAAACACACAGGAAGCCATCACCTCTTTCGGCGCATCCTCCCTCAAAGCCCTGCGCAAACACTCCTGGATCCCCTCCAGCGCCCGCCTCGCAGCCCGCGCATTTCCAAGACTAAGATTCGCATACCCATAAAGCATACAAGCTGAAAGCCGAAGCTCCAGCCTCTCATCCGAAAGATAAGCCTCCACCATCTCACTACACTCCCGGGCACTCCCCGTAAAATAAAAAAGCTCCGCCCGCGCAATACACCTGAAATCAACATCCCCGATCCTCTCAACCGCCTCCAAAGCCTTACCAGGCTCAAAAGCAGAATTTAAAAGCGGTAATACTGTGTACTCACTCATACCTTATCATCTCCCGTGATCATGTCAGAAAAAAATTTCAGGCCCGGCTTCAGCGCACCCGGAATTCAAATAATCTTCATCTATATAGATAAATTATAATCCAAACTTCCCAGAAAATAAATTCAAATATTTTCCAAAAAATTGCCAAAAAAAAATGTTATTTTCCCAGCCAAATGGATAAACTGTGTGCCTCCGAAAACTTTTCGGAATTCCAGGCCGACAGTGCAGCGTTTCGGCTCACACCTTCAGGCTGACAGCGCAGCGTTTCGGCTCACACCTTCAGGCTGACAGCACAGCGTTTCGGCTCACACCTTCAGGCCGACAGTGCAGCGTTTCGGCTCACAGCCTTCCGTCAGACAAACACAAACTCAGCCTTTCCACCTCCAAGCATCCAGCGCAGCGCTGATGCTCACAACCTCCCGTCAGACAGGCACAAACTCAGCCATCCAGCGCAGCGCTGATGGCCCACCCCCTTCCGTCAGACCACCCTACAACACCCCCACACAACCACAACTACACACCCAGCTCCTTTTCTTTTCCGGCATGAACGCACAGGCGGGGGCGGCTGGATGTACGGGCAGGATGCGTCGGAGTAAGCCGCAAGTCATACTTAGCGCCTGGGCTGTCTGACGAGAAGGTGCTCTGCGGCCACCAGCCGCAGAGCAAGCCCCATCTGTCTGAGCCAGGTACGCATCAGCGTACATGGCGAGTTATGGGGCGCCCTTATCGGCAGGCAGACCAGACGCTTAGTATGACTCGGCGAAACGACCGCATCCCGCCCGTACATCCAGCCGCCCCCGCCGTCCGCGCCATCCGAAAAAAAAAGAGCCCCCAGGCCACAACCCAGGAACTCTCTATAAAGTCTCACCCAACCCGAAGCCGAAACTTCTGAATCTCCTTCTCACTGGAAACCCTCTCGATCTCCGCTCCAAGACTCCTCAGCTTCTCTTCAAAGTTCTCATATCCACGCTGAATATAAACAATATCATCAACAACCGTGATCCCCTCAGCAGCAAGCCCCGCGATCACAAGCGCAGCACCCGCACGAAGATCCGGCGCACTCACACGCGCACCCGTAAGCTTCTTCACACCATCAATAATAGCAGAGTTCCCCTCCACCTTGATGTTCGCTCCCATTCTGGAAAGCTCATCCGCATACTTAAAACGGTTCTCAAAAATACTCTCTGTAACAATACTCGTACCCTTAGCCAGCGCCAGCGTAACCGCGATCTGCGGCTGCATATCCGTGGGATAACCAGGATAAGGAAGCGTCTTCACATGCGTGCGGTGCAATGTATGCGGTGCACGGACACGAACCGCGTCATCAAACTCCTCAACCTCGCAGCCGATCTCCTCAAGCTTCGCAGTCGTAGCCTCCAGATGCTTCGGAATAACATTACGGACCGTAACATCACCACCCGTAGCAGCTGCCGCAAACATAAACGTACCAGCCTCGATCTGATCCGGAATGATCGAATACTCCGTACGATGAAGCTTCTCAACACCACGGATACGGATCACATCCGTACCGGCACCCTTGATATTCGCACCCATGCTGTTCAGGAAGTTCGCCACATCAACAACATGCGGCTCCCTTGCAGCATTCTCAATGATCGTACGACCAGCCGCCATAGAAGCAGCCATCATAATATTAATCGTAGCACCAACAGAAACCACATCCAGGAAAATGTGGCTGCCATGAAGATTCTCAGCCTTGGCAACAATAGCACCATGACGGATATCAACCTCCGCACCAAGAGCACGGAATCCCTTCAGATGCTGATCGATCGGTCTGCTGCCGATATTGCATCCGCCAGGAAGCGGAACTTCCGCATGCTTGTACTTGCCAAGCAAAGCACCAAGAAGATAATAAGAAGCACGGATCTTCTTGATATATTCATAATCAACACTGAGATTGCCGATGGTAGAACCGTTGATCTTTACAGTAGATTTATCGACACGCTCAACCTGAGCACCTATCTCTGAAATAGCCTCAAGCAGAACATTGATGTCCCTTACATCTGGCAGATTCTCGATTAATATTGTTTCATCAGTCATAATGGCTGCTGATAATATTGCAAGAGCAGCATTCTTCGCACCTGCAATATCCACTTCTCCAACCAGAGGATTGCCGCCTTTAATCACATACTGTTCCATAACACACCTCTATTATTTTACTCCTCTATGAGCAAGAAACTTTCTCTGAATTTACGACGGAAACATACGTTCCGCAACACCGTTTTTTAGGTCAGTTGTATATTATAACACATATTTCGGATTTGTAAACTATTTCTCTCCCCGTTTCAGTGCATCAAGCACGATCTGAAGGCTTCCCTCCAGATCTTTGTCTTCTTCGTCTACAATAATATCCGCATATTTCTCATACAGCACTGTCCGTTCCTCATAAAGACTCTCCAGTGTCTGCCCTTCTTTCAGAACAACTCCACGGTCTTTCAGATTGCCAAGACGCTTGGACAGCAGCTTCAGAGAAATCTTCAGATATACCACAACTCCTTCTGATTTCAGATGCTGCATTGCCTCATCACAATACACGACACTGCCACCTGTGGCAATGACCGTATTCTCAACCTGGATAGACGCATTCACACGATTCTCCACCGCCTTGAATCCGTCAATTCCATCCTGCTCAATGATCTCACTTAAAGTTCTCTTTTCTTCCTTCTGGATCAGCAGGTCTGAGTCAATAAACTGGTAACCAAGCACTTTCGCAAGTACAACACCGATGCTGCTTTTTCCCGCACCAGGCATCCCTATCAGTGTAATATTATTCATACTGTGTCCTTTCATTTTAACATAGCTGTAACAAAATCTCAACAATCGTTCCTGTGCCGTGTTATTCTCAGCGTTTCTTCTTACCGTTTTTCTTCTTCACGCTGTAGCCAAAAGTTCCCACCTTCCGGCCACCAGCCAGATATTCCCCATGGGAATAAACCAGAAGTCCCGCATCATTGAGATGGAACTTGTTGTTTTTGTCCATATATGCTTCATCCGCATGAACCGCAAGTACATCTGCAAGAAACATATCATGCGATCCCAGTTCCTTCACCTCTCGTACTCTGCACTCGATGGAAACCGGTGCTTCCCCGATCATCGGAGCAGAAACATACTGTGCTTTCTCTTTTGTAAGATTCAGTTTTTCGAATTTGTCAACATCCCGGCCGGACCGGACTCCGCAGAAATCCGTCGCAAAAGCCAGTTTTTCTGTTGTAAGGTTAATAACAAACTCTCCCGTTTTTTTCAGCATTCCATAAGAATAACGGGATGGTCGGACTGAAATATAAGCCATCGCCGGATTCGTACAGACCGTTCCTGTCCACGCAACGGTAATAATATTGTCGTTGCCCTCTCCGTCCGTGACACTGACCATCACTGCCGGCAGCGGATAGATCATATTTCCCGGTTTCCAAATCTGTTTTGCCATTGATCCGGCCTCCTTATGCGTAATCGCTGTTCATCAGCTGAGCAGCCTCCATCATCGCCGGAATCAGCTGTTTCTTTCTGGAAACCACACCTGGCAGACAGAACGCATCTCCGTCCGGCTTCTTCTCAAAAGCGATCTCAGCCATCTGCTGGCTGCCCTCACCATAAAACAGAAGCTCTGTAGATTCCTCCAGAATATTCGTCAGCATAAAGTAAACTCTCGTGATATCGTGACGTCCACACTCGCTGACCATAAACGGCATCAGCTTCTCCTTGATCTCTTTCAGCTCTTCGCTGTCCATGGAACTGATCTGGCCCACACCAAAGGAAACATTGCCCTCGCCAATAAACTTCTTGTAATCCTGGTAAAAAATCTCCTCCGGGGATTTATCTTTCAGATTACTTCCTGCTGAGAACATCTCTCTGGCAAAATCCTCTATCTTAATTCCCGCGATCAGGGCAAGGGCGCTGGCAGCGATCTTATCCGTCTGTGTACAGGTCGGTGAACGGAACATCAGCGTATCTGAAATAATGGCCGCACAGAGAAGTCCCGCAATTTTTTCCGGAATCTCCAGACGCTGCTCTCCGTAAATCTCATAAAGGATCGTACCCGTACATCCCACAGGCTCATTACGGAACGCTACCGGTGTCATGGTCTGCAATGTTCCAAGCTTATGATGGTCAATAATCTCAAGAATCTCCGCCTTCTCAATATTATCAACAGCCTGATCCACCTCATTGTGATCTACAAGAACAACTTTTTTCTTGTGCATGTCCAGGAAATTACGTCTGGAAATCGTTCCGATACACTTTCCATGAGGATTGATAACCGGGAACGCTCTGTGGCGGTTTTTGACCATAACATCCTGGATATCATCTGTAAAATCCTCGGTATTAAACGTAACCATGTTATCCCGTTTCATAACATAGCTGACCGGAATACTCTGATTGATCAGACGGGCGATGTTAAAAGTATCATAAGGTGACCGGATGATCACGATATTTTTTTCGTGGGCAAGCTTCACAACCTTCTCGGAAACCACAATGTTCAGCCCTACGATGATACAGCTTACATTCTGGCTGATGGCCTGAAGATGATCCTCCTCACGGTCTCCCATGATGATCATATCGTTCTCCTCAATATAGCTTTCCATCATCTTCGGGTTGGCCGTTCCAACAAGAACACGTCCCTTGACAAAATACCCGTGGCCATTTCCTTCCACCACTTCTCCTCCAACAGTCTCAGCAATCCTCTGATACTGTGTCCGCGCATTGGAAAGCAGATAACTGTCTGTGGTATCCATATAAGTCTTGGCAATATCTCCGATGGTCACAAGACCTTCCAGGCATCCCTCCTTATCACGGATCGGAAGGGATACGATTCCGTTCTCCTGCATCAGATCCCAGGTATTTTTCAGTGACATGTTTTTGTCTGCCTGGGGACTGAGACGGATATCCATATCCTTGACCTGTGTTCCGATATTTCCCAGATAAGCCGGCGGCTGTACACCAAAACGGTTCAGCACATATCTGGTCTCCTCATTGATCTGACCAGCTCTCTTCGGAATATATCTCTTACTCTGTGTAGTCCTGTTTTTAATATCCGCATAAGCGATCGCCGAACAGATGGAATCCGTATCCGGATTCTTATGTCCGATTACAAATATTCTCTCCTGTTTCTTCATTCACATCCATCCTTTTTCATCCAAAAATATAACAATTAATCAAGTTTGATGTTCGCAAAAAGTGAACCAAGAGATGTGGTTGCCTCTTCTTCTGACTCCGGCAGTTCAAAAGTCTCTTCCTCAACTTCCTTCGCCATCAGATCCGATGCCTCTTTGATACTCAGGCTCAGCTTGCCATCCTTGATCGCAATTACTTTCACCTTAACCTTGTCTCCCACACTTATCGCCTCTGATGGCTTCTTAATTCTTTTTTCGCAGATCTGGGAAATATGAACCAGACCGGAAATTCCGTTTCCAAGATCAACAAACGCACCATAAGGCTGCAGGCTCTCAACCGTTCCCTCTGTCACGAAACCAACCTCAATATTGGAAATCTTGTTTCTGCGCTCCTTCTCTGCTTTCTCACGGAGAAGTTCCTTTGCAGAAAGTACCAGTCTCTTTTTCTCTTTATCTACATCAATTACCTGAACCTGAAGCGGCTTGTTCAGGTACTCTTCTGTATCCTCTACATAATTCAGCGCAAGTTTGGATGCCGGGATAAAACCTCGAACACCTTCCACATAAGCAATGGCTCCGCCGTTTACGATTCCCTTTACAACAACATCCAGTGCTTCCCCGGATTCCTGAAGCTCCTTCAGTTTATCCCATGCAAGTACATCTGCTGCCTCTGCTCTGGAAAGAAGAATATTTCCCTGTCCGTCATCTTTCCTAAGAACGGTTGCCTGGATCTCTTCTCCCGGCTGAACTGCCTCTTTAATATTAAATCCCGGCTCTCTGGAAAATTCCTCTGCCGGAATAAATCCCTCAGCATAATATTTAAGATCAAGAACAACTCCTGTCTCATCCACACTGACCACTGTCCCGGCGATGATATCACCTTCCTCAATTTTCTTAAAAGAAGCCTCCAGCTCCTGCTCAAAATCTTTCATAGACTCCGCCATTTCCTGACCTCCGTTCACGCTTCATCTTTTCATCATTTACTTCCGGCCTTTTTCTTATTCTTTCTGCCGGATTTTCATTTTAATCTTAATTATTATAGCATGGGCAAACCACCGACGCTATTATTTTTTTGAATGCAAAACAGCCTCTTTATACAAAAAAAACTCCGCACATTGGCAGAGGCTACATTTTCTGATATTTTTCCCCATAAAACGAGGAGTGCCCCGGTAGTGGCTTACCGGGGCGATTATTATGAAAAAAATTGTATGTGTAATGATACAGATACACACCATTACAGCGTCTTTCGTAGTGTTCTTTCGAACTGTTATTATAGTATCAGATAAATATGAATAAATTATGAACAGCTCGTGAACTTTTAGCGTATTTGCACAATTTCTTTTCTGCTTTTCCTCTTTTTTTATAAAAACGCCACATTTGCTTTATTGACAAGCGTTCTAAATATTGTACATTTTGTACATTTCCAGTAAACTTAAGAATAATAATCCCAATAAAAGTGCCATTCTGAACACCTTCCTCCTACTGACGGGAAAGCATACCCTTAATAAACTCGACCGCTTTCTCAAAAATATTCTTTACATCAGACTTTGTAACACCCATATCTTTCAGGGTACTGTATGCATCGCTTACATAACCTTTAATCTGGTCATCACTGATGTCGATTCCTCTGAATTTGCTGATAATATTCACGAGAGAATTCTTATCATCCTCAGAAAGTGTCACACCATAATGATCTGCTGCCTCATCAATTCCCTGTGAAATCTCATCATCAGAAATCTGATTGGAATCAAAAAGCCCTTTTACATAAACAATAATATCTCCAACTTTATCCGGGTCAGACGCAAGAGATTCGATCTCATTATCCTTAAGAATCTCCTCTGCCTGGCTCATAACAGAGCTGGAATCAGATGCCATAACCATCATTGGTGAAGTACATGAGATAACTCCTGCAACAACCAGTGCTGTGATCCTGTTCATTTTTTTCATAATATTCATCCTCCAGAAGGGCCCTGCCCTCTATCCATAATCTGTAACTGTTTCCAGTTCCATAATTTTCAGTTCCTTATTGACGCCACTCAGTATAACACAACACCCCACCCTTCTGTAAACTGGAATTTTCCTGTTTTTCGCCCTGTCAGGTCTGACTTTATGTATAAGTTCAAAAATATATTCACAATATTTTCATATTTTCAACAAACTTTCCTAACATCTCCTTTATAGAATAAATATTGTAAATTTTTCATTACTTACTTATGTCTGACACCTCAGACATAACCTCCTTTCTATGACAAGTTATATAGATCCGGGTGGGATACCTCTCCAATTGTCCCGTCCGGAAACGCAAAAAGAACCTGGAACAGCTGCCCGGGTTCTTTTTGCGTAATGTTTTATTTATTATTTTTTTCTTCGTAGATACAGTTGGCAAGCATGGCAAACTGCTCCAGTGTCAGCGCTTCGCCTCGAATATTCAGCGGAAGCCCGCACTTCTCAAATATCTTCTCGATCTCTTCTTTTCCAAGGGAAAAATCTCCGGAGTTTTTGATTCCGTTTACAAGAGTCTTTCTTCTCTGGTTAAATGACGCACGGATGAGTCTGAACATGAGGCGTTCATCATGAACCTCAACCGGTGGTTTCTCATACCGTGTCAGCTTGATTACCGCACTTCCGACCTTCGGTCGTGGCATGAAACAGTTTGGTGGTACATTGGCAACAATCTCCGGCTTTGCATAATACTGAACAGCCAGGGAAAGCGCACCGTAATCCTTGGTTCCAGGTCCCACCTGCATACGGTCTGCAACTTCTTTCTGCACCATAACCGTAATGGAATCCACAGGAACATTCTTCTCAAAAAGTCCCATGATGATCGGTGTCGTAATATAATACGGCAGGTTAGCGACTACCTTTACAGGCTTTCCGCCATTCTTTTCATCGGCGATCTTTTTGATATCTGTTTTCAGGATATCGTTGTTGATCACCGTTACATTATCCCATTCTTTCAGAGTATCCTTAAGAATCGGAATCAGAGAACTGTCGATCTCCACAGCAGCCACTTCTCTGGCTGCCTCCGCAAGATACTGTGTCATGGTTCCGATTCCGGGACCGATCTCCAGTATAAAATCATCCTTCGTTATTCCGGAAGAATCAATGATCTTTTCCAGAACATGTTCATCGATCAGAAAATTCTGACCAAACCTTTTCTGGAAAACAAAATGATACTTTTGAAGGACTTCAATGGTATATTTCGGGTTACCAAGATAAGGTCTGGCCATATTTTTTACCTCTGCTTTTCTGTTTATTTTCAGCTGAAATCCTTTTCAAGAAGTACGGTGAATCCATCACGGTCCACACGCTTCTTGGAGCGTTTAAATAATCCGCCCTGCGCTTTTGCCATGGCATTATCCAGCATGGTCTTCACAGTTCCGATACACATCGGCTGATCTTCCTTCTGGTTTACTCCGATCAGATTATACAGGGCAAGCATACCCATCTGATCAATACGGAATCCATTCTCCATGGTATAAACCTTGGCAAAATTAACAAGTTCATCGTTTGTAAATACAGGAATATTAATCATGGACGTAAACTTTTTCGCAAGTTTTGGATATCTTGCAATGAGCTTACGCATGCCGATCTTTTCATCCTCGAGGATCACGATCATACCCTTTGTATTTCCATTCATTACTTCATCAAGCTCATCTGCTGTTTCCTGGGAAAGCTGGTTTGCGTTCTCAATAACAAGGAAACCGCCTGCAAGCTTAGATGCAATCTCTGCAATATTTTTTCCGTTAAGGTCTTCCGCAAATATGTAGGCAACCTTGGATGCCTCAATATTCAGCTCCTTGCAGATTGCCGGGATCAGACTTGAAATCAGTCTTGTTTTTCCAGTTTCTTTGCCACCCATAACGATTACATTTCCTGTCTGGGATGTATGATCCGCAGCGCCCGTCTGCACATCACAAAGCACATCCAGCAGCTGTTCTTTCATTCCCGGAACTGCTACAAAATAAGTGAAAAGCTGTTTCTCTTCATCTGTGAGCTGTCTTTTTCTGGAGATAATGGTATTCGGATCAATTTCCGGCTGAATATCCTCGATGAACCGCTCAAGCTGCTCTTCCTCCGTGAGTTCTTCTTCACTGTCGTCCTCTTCCATATCTTCTGTAAGGCTTGAGATAAAATCATCCTCTTCGTCATCTTCTGCCTCACTCTGAACGGAAACATCATCTGTACTGTATTCTTCTTCCTCATCGAGAGGTGTCTCTTCTTCTACAACAGTAGCAACATCATCCAGTTTCTCCGCTGTCTTTTCAGCAGTGTCATCTTCCGAAGCAGCCTCATCCAGGGATAATTCCTCCGGCATATCTGTGAGTGCTTCTTCATTCAGTTCTTCAATATCTTCAAAAGCGTCCTCTTCCACTGGCTTGGAAACACCGGCCGGGCCATTGAGAAATTCTGCTTCTGCAGCCTGCATATCTTCTTCTGTAACCGGCTCTTCATCTTCGTCCAGAATCAGATCCGGAACTCTTGTGCGCTCACGCTCAGACTGCTTCGCATCTTCTGCCTGCTGTGCGGAAATCTGCGCCATAATATCTTCAATATCTGCAGCATCCGGCTCTTCCGGAACAAATTCATCCGCTACGATATCCAGATCGTCTTCGTCATCTGTCTCCTCAGTTACATCTGACATCTGTACATCCGGTGATTTTTCTTCTTCCGGAATATCAATTCCCTGCTCTGTTGCGGCAGCAAGAATTGTATCCTCCAGATTGAACTCCTGCTCTTCTTCTGTTTCTGCCTTTGTTTCTTTATCCTTGGCCACCTCAGCCGCAATTTCATCAATACTTCCGAAAATTTCGGATGCGTCCGGAATTTTGGCTGCAGCGCTTGCATTTTCCGGGTCTACATTGATCATTGATTTCGGAATCTTAAGCTGTGGCATACGGATTGTCGCTGAGAAATCAGGTTTTCCTTCCTCGTTAAGCGGAACGCCGGATGGCTCTTCTGATTCCTTTTCCTGAGACGCCTTCATGATCTCTGCAACACTCTGGGATAATTCCTGTTCTGTAGTCTGTACAGGCTCTGCTGCTTCTTTCTGGATCTCTGCTTTTAATTCTGCAGTTCCTCCGGACAGATTTTCGATACCGGATGACAGCAGTTCTTCTCCATCTTCAGATTCCGGAATTTCTTCCTCTGTGTCCTCAGAATCCGTTTCCTCAGATTCTGCTGATTCTTCTGTGGCAGCAGTTTCTTCTTCCGGTGTTTCTTCACCTTCCTGAACATCCTCTGCCTCTTCCTCAGTGGAATCTTCTGATTCATCCTGTACGTCTTCTTCCATATCCTCTGGTTCTTCCGCCGCCTTCTTATGGCCGCCGAAGATATCCCGGATACCTTTGGAAATCTTCTCCTGGAAAGTCTCAGCACTGTTCAGATCTCGTTCATCATCTACCTGAATCGTATCTGTAACCGGTCTGGATTCCTCATACTCGGACTCCCCTGCCGTTTCTGTTTCCTTACTTTCCCTGATCTCCTTCGCCTTTTCCGGCGGAATCAGTTTTGGAATAAAACGCTGTTCGTATTTCTCTTTTTCTTCTCCTGTGAGAACTCCCATACGCTGTTTCAGGTCAAGGGCCTTCATCACATAATTTCCATCATTAAACCAGAGAATCATCTCATTGCAGAGATCCAGGCACTTCTGCTTGTCTCCTGCCTTGTAATAGAGTTTGGCCAGTTCATAGGACCAGCGCTCTGTAAACTCTTTCTCCTTATATTCCTCAAGAATACGGATCTGTTCATTCAGAGATGCATTCTTCGCTCTGGCAATCTTGTATCGCAGTATATACTGACTGTTATCGTTACCTGCCACTTCTCTGTACTCATCAAAGAACTCTGTGGCTTCACTGATCTGTCCCATTTTCAGGGAAACTTCAATCAAGCGGTAAAGTATGTTCTTGCCAATCGGCGCTCTGTGATAGGCAAGAAGAAAAATTTCCTTGCTCTCCTCATAGCGCTTGTTAGCTGCGTAGATCTCGCCCACAACGCAAAGGGTACGGACGTTTTTCACACGACGCCAGTCGATACTGTCAACGATCTGCATGGCGCCTTTGTAATCCCGGGCTTCAACCAGTTTGTTGATCTCTCCCAGCTTGACGCGAAACTCCTCTTTATCCAAAATATTCACCAACTTTCCATAATTAGAATCAGTTTACCATATGCATACGGGCTTGTCAAAACCCTTTAGGCATATAAACATGCCCCTTTACCACCTGAAAAACCTTGTTAATCTCAAACTGATGACTCACAAAATCATCCAGTCCCGTACAGGTAATCAGTGTCTGAATATCGTGTATACTTTCCAGAAGATATGTCTGCCGGTTGCTGTCCAGCTCCGAAAGAACATCATCCAGAAGCAGAACCGGTGTATCTTTGATTTTCTTTTTTACCAGATAAATCTCAGAAAGTTTCAGTGAAAGAGCTGCTGTTCTCTGCTGCCCCTGGGAACCATATTTCCGGATATCGATCCCGTTTACCTTCACGCAGAAATCATCTCTATGCGGTCCCACAGAAGTCAGTTTCATCCGGAGATCCCGATCCCGGTTCTGTGCCAGTTTCTGCTCAAACTCCGATTCTGTCACACTTGGTTCATACAGAATCTCCAGTTCTTCCAGTCCGCCGGTCAGTCCTCTGTGAAGGCCTTTTGCAATCTCATTCAGCTCTTCTACAAATTCTTCTCTTTTTCCGATGATTTTTTTTCCATAATCAACCATCTGCATATCCCAGATATCCAGCGTACTTTTCAGGCCCGGATTCATATAACAGTCTTTGAGAAGACGGTTTCTCTGATTCACAATGTGATTGTAGCTGGCCAGCTCTGTGATATAAACACTGTCCAGCTGACAAAGCTCTGAATCCAGAAAACGTCTTCTCTCGCCTGGTCCGTTCTTGATAATATTAAGATCCTCCGGAGAAAAAAACACCAGATTTACCACTCCGAGCAGCTCTCTCGCCTTGCGAATCGGCAGCCCGTTAATGGCAACTCCTTTTGCTTTGTTCTTCCGGAGGTGCATATCTATCTTGTATGAAAGTCCACCCTTTTTTACCATCATTCGGATATGGGATTCCTCATTCTCAAAACGGATCATTTCCCGGTCCTTGCTTCCCTTGTGGGATTTGCTGGTTCCGGCCAGATAAACTGCTTCCAGAATATTGGTTTTTCCCTGGGCGTTGTCGCCGTAGAGAATATTGGTTCCCTGATCAAAATTCATCTCCAGCGACTCATAATTCCTGAAATTATTCAATCTGATGGATTCAATGTACATTCTTTCACCCAATTACATAAATATCTTTTCCATCGTAGGAAATGGTATCTCCCGGATGGATTTTTCGTCCACGGCGGTTCTCTACCTCACCGTTTACCAGGACGAGTCCGTCGTTAATCGCATATTTTGCCTCAACGCCGTCCTCCACAACGCCAGCCAGTTTCAGAGCCTGGCCAAGTTTGATAAATTCGTCTTTAATTCTGATTTCCAATTTTTTACCCTCTTAAATTTTTCTTTCCCGGATTCGGTTACCCCTTTCCAATATATTGTCCAGTGGCGGTAGTTAAATACCCCCGTTTCCGATATTTTCCTAAAAGGTGGTATTTTAAATTACCACCTTTTGGCAGTTTTCAGAGCTTATCCTATGTCCATTATATTGCACAAGCTGTTATCTGGCCTGATTCTGGTTGATATTTACCGGAAGAATCAGGTACGTATAATTTTCTTCATCATCCCGGATAAAGCAAGGAGCTTTCGGGTTTACGAGATAAATTGTAACGGTTTCATCATCAATAACACGAAGTGCATCGATCAGGAATTTCGGGTTAAAGCCAATCATAATGTCTTTACCCTCTTTCTCAATATCAATCTCTTCATTCATGGAACCCATTGTGGAATCAATACGCAGCTCCATATCATTATCTGTAATGTTAATAATAATCGGTTTTTTATCAACTTCACGAACCAGGAGTGTTGCACGGTCGATACAATCCAGGAATTCTTTTTTGTTGATTTTGAGTTTTGTCTCATAATCACTGGAAAGCATCTGGTCAATTCTGAAATATTCACCTTCAATCAGTCGAGAAACCACCATAGTCTGATCAAATTCAAATAAAATATGGTTTTTTGTGAAGTAAATGCTTACCTGATCATCCACTTCACCGGAAAGAATCTTGCTTACCTCACTTAAAGTTTTTCCCGGAACTACCACCTTACGGTCAGAATATTCTCTCTTAAGGGGCATTTTTCGGATAGCAATTCGGTGTCCATCCAGAGAAACTACCTTCAGACAGTTATCTTTAATTTCAAAAAGTTCACCGGTCATTAGTTTGTTGTTTTCATTAACAGCAATAGAAAAAATGGTCTGCCGGATCATTTCTTTCAGTGTGTACTGAGAAATTGTCAGCGGTTCATCCTTTTCGATCATTGGTAAGTAGGCAAAATCTTCTCCTGATTTACCAGGAATATTGAATTTTGCTTTTTCACATGTGATGGTTGCTGAATATTTATCATCTGTTCTGATAGTAATATCATTATCCGGAAGTCGTCTGATGATTTCATAAAAGATTTTTGCATCGAGAGCAACTTTTCCTTTTTCTTCAATCGTACCATCTACGATTGTTTCAATTCCCAGTTCCATGTCATTGGTGGTAAATTTAATCTGGTTTGTTGTTGCATCCATAAGAATACATTCCAGTATTGGCATGGTAGTTTTTGATGGAACTGCTTTGAGTGCGATACTTACACTTTTTAACAGACTTGATTTGGAGCAGATAATTTTCATAATGTGTATAACTCCCTTTCTGGATAAATTGTGGTTTTTATAAATATATTTATAGAAAAAATCCGCCGTAACCGCCGTAGGGGGCCAGATTTTGTGAAAAACTCCCACGAGGCCAGTGTTTTCAAGGTTTTTCGAGTGGGATAACTTTGTGTAAAAGTGGTAGTTTCGGATGTGAATAACGCGGGGATAAAATTACCGCCATTTTTTCGCAAAAAAGTTGTACACATCTCTCCACATACAATCAACACGTTATACACCAGTAATGTGGAAAACTTTCCTAACCTTGTGGATTAATCTTCTTTTTCAATATATCAATGGTATTTTTTAAGTTATCGTCGGTCTGCAATTCGTTTTCAATCTTTTCGATACCGTGCATAACCGTAGTATGGTCACGGTTTCCGAGAGCTTTTCCAATATTTTTCAGTGGTGTGGAGATAATTTCACGGCAGAGATACATGGAAACCTGGCGTGGCATAACGATTTTTGAATTTCGTTTGTTTCCACTTAAGTCTGCGGGCGTTACTCCGTAATGATCAGCAACAACGGATATGATATAATCCGGTGTAATTATTTTTTTCTCATCCGGAGAAATAATATCTTTCAGTGCCTGTTCGGCAAGTTCAAGAGTAACCTCTTTTTTCTCAAGTTTGGCTCCTGCCATAACCTTATTAAAGGCACCTTCCAGCTCACGGATATTGGATTTGATATTTGTAGCAATATATTTGATAACGTCTTCACTGATGCTGTAACCGTTCATTTCCTCATTTTTATGAAGAATTGCCATTCGAGTTTCGTAATCTGGCAGTGTAATATCTGCGATCAGACCCCATTCGAACCTAGAACGGAAACGTTCTTCCAGAATTTCCATATCTTTCGGAGGTTTATCGGAAGATATGATAATCTGCTTTTTGGCACTGTGAAGGCTGTTAAATGTATGGAAAAATTCTTCCTGAGTGGATTCTTTTCCTATAATAAACTGAATATCATCGACGAGAAGAACATCAATATTTCTGTATTTTTCACGGAATTTGCTCATTGCCGTGTTGTTTCCGTTTCGGATGGTTTCGATCAGTTCATTTGTGAATTCCTCACTGGTTACATAGAGAACCCGGCTGTTTTTGTCGTGTTCCAGTATAAAATGAGCGATGGAATGCATAAGATGCGTTTTTCCGAGACCGGCTCCGCCGTAAATAAACAGAGGATTGTAGGTATCCCCCGGAGATTCGGCAACTGCGAGAGCTGCTGCCTGGGCGAATTTGTTGTTGCTTCCTACAACGAAGGTATCGAAGGTGTATTTTGGATTTAAATGTGCTTCTTCGTAACGTGTATCATGATTCTGTTTATCATAGGAAGGTTTTTTTTCTTCTTCTTTCTTGAGGAGATCTTTTTCCAGAACGAATTGAACTTCGCATTCTTCCATGCCTGTCAGTACACAGATTGTAACCTGGAGAGGTATTTTGTAGCGTTTGGTGATGTAATTAACACCAATGCCTGCCTGCTCAGAGGGAACGGCCACTGTTATCAGATTCCCGTCAACCTCATAAACTTTCAGTGGCTTAAGCCAGGTATTAAAAGGGACATCAGTCACCTCATATTCAGATTTGACAGTTTGCAGGATCTCCTCCCATTTTTCAATAACAGCGTTCATTTTTTCCTCCCATGAGTATTATAATAACCCCAGTCTGCGACTGGAGACAGATATCCTTTTATATATTACAATGAAAATGGTGTTTTCGCAATGGAAAACCTCGAGATTTTGGGGAAAACAATGTGGATAATTTGGGGAAATTACTGTGGATTAGGGTGGAAAATAGTGTATAACTGGCAAATTGGTTTCCATAAGTTGACGTTGTGTGGAAAACACAGAGAATTTATGTGTATAAAATTATCCACTGTCAAAATACCGCAAATAAAGGGATTTTTTGAAGATACTGAAAAAAATAATCCGGAAACAGTGGATAGTTTTGCCGGTAATCCACTAGTTATCCACAAGTTATCCACAAAATGTGGATAATGTTACGTAAACCATAAGCGTAATCCACATATGAGTAAAAAATAAAAACCACGAGGCCGGCGGTATTTTTCAAACCCCTGATTTTATTGGGTTTTTTGCAATTTTCCCTTGACGAAAAGGAGGTTTATTTATATAATTGAAACGATGTTCTGAATGATAAGTTATTTCATAACAATTAAAAATAGATAAAGGAGGTGCTTTACCTATGAAGATGACATTTCAGCCAAAAAAGAGATCCAGAGCTAAAGTTCACGGCTTCAGAGCTCGCATGAGCACAAAGGGCGGACGTAAAGTATTAGCTGCAAGAAGATTAAAAGGAAGAAAACAGTTATCAGCATAAGCTGCAAGACCGCATTTATGTGGTCTTTTCTTCTATCCGGAGAAATATCCGTGCAGACGGAATTTAATTAAGGAGGATTCGTTTGATCAGATCAGAGTCCTTAAAGAAAAATCAAGATTTTAAAGTTGTATATCAGAACGGAACATCATACGCAAATCGGCTTCTGGTGATGTACGTGCTGAAGAATCAGCACAGGAAGAATCGTCTGGGAATATCAGTAAGCAAAAAAGTAGGGAATAGTGTGGTTCGCCACAGACTCACCAGACTGATCAGAGAAAGTTATCGTCTCAACGAAACAGATTTTGACAGTAACCTTGATATTGTAGTAGTAGCGAGAGCTTCTGCCAAGGGCAAAGGCTTTCACGAGATCGAGAGTGCTTTTATGCATCTTGCAAAGAAGCATCATATAACAGGGCATGAACATGATAAAGAAATTTCTGATTAAGATGATAAGACTCTATCAAAAATATATATCGCCGATGAAGAGAACGAAATGTCCTTATATTCCCACATGTTCTCAATATGGTTTGGAAGCAATCGAAAAATATGGCGCATTCAAGGGCAGTCTTCTTGCGGCATGGAGGATTCTGCGATGCAATCCTTTTTCCCATGGAGGCTATGACCCTGTGCCATGAATTATTTTGTGACTGTCTGGCCTTTTCTCGGGCAGGGCAGTTACCATTGGACTTTTACAATTGAATAAGAAGTCTAGGAGGAAATGAATTTGGAACTGTTTTTAGCAACAAAAACCGGAACTCCTATTATCGGACAGATCGCGTCTGTGATGGGATGGATCATGGATGGCATATATAAGATGCTTGACGGCCTGTTCGGAATCCAGAACATTGGTCTTTGTATCATTATCTTCAGTATTCTTATCTTTGCCTTTATGACACCGCTGCAGATCAAGCAGCAGAAATTCTCCAAGTTAAGTGCGATCATGCAGCCCGAGATCCAGAAGATCCAGAAGAAATATCAGGGTAAAAAGGATCAGGACTCCATGATGAAAATGAACGAAGAAACCCAGGCTGTTTATCAGAAATATGGTGTTTCTCCAACCGGTAGCTGTGTACAGTTAGCTATTCAGATGCCTATTCTGTTTGCACTGTATCAGGTTATCTATCGAATTCCTGCTTACGTTGGAAGTGTAAAGAACATTTTTACTGGTGTAGTTGACAACCTGTTAGCTGTAAACGGATACACAGATATCCTGCAGCAGTTTATCACAGACCATTCCATGACACGAGTACGTCTCGTTATGGACAGTGCCGGAAATGCTACAAGTAACTCTATTGTTGATTTTCTGTATGCACTTTCTCCTTCCCAGTGGAAAGAGTTGGCACAGATGGATCAGTTTTCGGGATTTTCTGATGCGATCACAAAAGCATCCGGAAATATTTCCAAGATGCAGGGCTTCTGTGGCCTGAATATCGCAGATCAGCCGCTGTACTATATCATGGAGTTCTTCAAAAATCATGGTTCTCTGTTACTTGCGATCGTAGCACTTCTGATCCCGGTTCTTGCATGGGCAACTCAGATGCTGAACCTGAAGCTTATGCCACAGGCTGCAACACAGCCGGCAGACGGAAATGATCAGGCCAGCGCAATGGCAAACTCCATGAAAACCATGAACATGGTCATGCCTCTGATGTCTGCATTCTTCTGTTTCACATTCCCGGTTGGTCTTGGTATCTACTGGATCGCCAGTGCTGTCGTTCGAAGTGCCCAGCAGTTTGCGATCAATCGTCATCTTGATAAGATGAACATTGATGATCTGGTTAATGAGAATATGAAGAAGATCGAAGCAAAACGTGCGAAGGAAGGACTTCCGCCGCAGAAGATTACCAACCAGGCTCATCAGTCCGCCAAGAATATCAATAAACCTGTAATCAATAAGGGTAACAGCGGAAACAATGGTGCTTCAGACAGAGCACATAAGGTTGATGCAGCTTATGAGAAAGCAAGAAATGCAAAATCAGGCAGCATCACAGCCAAAGCTAATCTCGTAAGAGACTTTGATGAGAGAAATAAGAAGAAATAATCAGGAACGGAGGGGTTCGTAATGGAGGATTACATTCAGTTTTCAGCAAAAACAAAGAATGAAGCTATCACAAAAGCGTGTCTTGAGCTTGGAACTTCCAGTGACCAGCTTAATATTCAGGTTATCAGTGAAGGCAGCTCCGGATTCTTCGGAATCGGCAGCAAACCTGCCATAATTAAAGTTCGCAGAATCGAGCCAGTTTCTGATATGCAGGAGATCGATGATCTGGTAGAGTCCGTGAAACTGGACGCTATCAAAGAAGAGAAGAAATTAGACAAGCCGTTTACTCCAAATGTAAAGAAAGAATCTGCACCGAAAGTAGCTCCTGTAAAGGAGAAGAAACCGGTGAAGACAGAAGCTGTACAGGTGGAGAAAGCATCCGAAGAAGCACCTGTGAAGGCTGCAGCACCGAAGGAAAGACCGGCAAGAGATTTCCAGGGCAAAGCAAAACCAGCACGTGAAAAACAGCCGAGAGCTCCGAAGGAGCGTCAGCCGAAAGAAACACGTGAGAGAGCACCGAAGCAGGGCAGACCGGTAGAAATCCTCAGCGATCCGGAGAAGATCAAAGAAGTTGAGGAGAGAGCAGTCGTATTTCTTCGTGATGTATTCGGTTCCATGGATCTTGGAGAAGTGGAGATCACATCGAAATACAACACTGCAGACGGTTCTCTGGATGTAGATTTTGAAGGTGAGGATATGGGTATCCTCATCGGAAAAAGAGGCCAGACACTGGATTCATTACAGTATCTGACAAGCCTTGTAGTAAACAAAGGCGAATCTACTTATATTCGTGTAAAGCTTGATACAGAGGACTACAGACGCCGCCGTAAAGAAACTCTGGAAAACCTCGCAAGAGGAATTGCCTTCAAGGTAAAGAAAACCAGAAAACCGGTAGTTCTGGAACCGATGAATCCATACGAGAGAAGAATCATCCATGCGTCTCTGCAGGGCAATCGCTATGTAGAGACAGTCAGTGAGGGAGAAGAACCTTACAGACATGTAGTGGTAAAACTGAAACGTAATAATTACTGATTCAGTGGTAAGAATATAAGCCGTATCCCGGAGCGTTAAGCTCTGTGGATGCGGCTTTTTTTCATAAAATCGGAAATTAAAAATTATCATTGCAATCTCCGTAACAATTCTTTATAATCATTGAAGAGCAAATAATAAAAGATATTTCTGCAGCGGACATCCGGAATGCAGAGATCAGCTTTATAAATATGGAAACTGACAGAAGATGTTATTCTAGGTGAAAGCGTGAATAACACGTGTTTTTTGCGTGTAAAAAGCTTTTCCGGGATAACATTTTTGTGTTTAACCGGATAAAGGAGAGTGAAAAATGGAAGAGACAACGATTGCTGCGATTTCCACAGCCATGAGTGCTTCGGGAATCGGGATCGTCAGGATCAGTGGCCCGGAGGCTTTTGAGATCGCATCCAGAGTATACCGTTCCAAAGGTGGAAAAAAATCTCTGAAAAACGTCCCAAGCCATACCATTCATTATGGATATATCTATGATAACGAAGAGATGGTAGACGAAGTGCTGGTTATGGCTATGCGCGGACCACGGACATATACGGGAGAAGACACTATAGAAATCGATTGTCACGGCGGCGTTTTGGCTATGAAAAAAGTACTGGAAACAGTGCTGAAAAACGGAGCCATTATTGCCGAACCAGGAGAATTTACCAAGCGAGCATTCCTCAATGGAAGGATTGATTTATCCCAGGCAGAAGCCGTTATGGACGTAATACAGTCCAAAAATGAGTACTCATTAAAGAATTCTGTAGGCCAGTTAAAAGGATCAGTCCGAAAAACCGTACAGAAAATCAGAGAAAAATTACTGTACCATATAGCGTACATTGAATCAGCATTGGACGACCCGGAGCACTATGATCTGACAGGATATTCCGAAGAATTAGAGCAGATTGTAGCAGAAGAAAAAGAAAAAATACAGAATCTGTTAAAGACATCCGGAGACGGAAAAATTATCCAGGAAGGCATCCGGACAGTAATCCTGGGCAAGCCAAACGCAGGAAAATCCTCCCTGCTGAATCTGCTCCTGGGAGAAGACAGAGCCATCGTAACTGACATCGCAGGAACCACAAGAGATGTCCTGGAAGAGTACATCAACCTGCACGGAATCACATTAAAGATTGCCGACACAGCAGGAATCCGTCAGACCGAAGACATCGTAGAGAAAATCGGCGTATCCAAAGCCAAAGAAATGGCAGCAGACGCAGACCTGATTCTCTATGTTGTAGATTCCTCCGTACCGCTGGATGAAAACGATGAAGAGATCATAAAAATTTTGCAAGAGAAAAAGACAATTGTCCTCTACAGCAAGACAGATCTTAAATCTGCTATAGATATAGAAGATTTAAAGAGCAGAATAAACCAGCCAGTGATCCCGATTTCCGCAAAAGAAGAAACAGGAATCACAGACCTGGAAGAAAAAATCAGGGAAATGTTCTTCAGTGGGGAGATAAACTTCAATGATGAAGTATATATCACCAATGAACGGCACAGACAGGAGCTTTTAAAAGCGCAGGAGAGTCTTTCTCTGGTAGAGAACAGTATAGAGAGCGGAATGCCGGAGGATTTTTATTCCATAGATCTGACAGATGCGTATGAGAGTTTGGGACGGATTCTTGGAGAATCGCTTGGGGAAGACCTTGTTAATGAAATATTCTCTAAATTTTGTATGGGCAAGTAGTTCCCACGTGGGTTGCGTGAGTACGCAGGGACTTGGCTATGCATATGCATAGGCTGCGGAAACCCGCAGAGGTACTTCACATTGGAATGTGAGAAAACCGCAAAGGGGCACAAGGCCGCGCCCCTCTGCACACCCCAGGGCCTTTTTTTATAAAGTGCAGCGATTGTAGAACGCGGAAAGTTACTAACTTATGCCTGTATGCTTCTGTACTGGCAATTCAACATTGAGCCGAAATGTGACAAACAGGAAGTATTACAAAAAATATCGAAAACCCCGCAGACGTGCCACCGCACGTCGAGAGCCTCGTTGCAGCTACACTGCAACAATCGGCACAGCGTTCCACATCCAACACCGAAGCATACAGACAAAAGTCGATAAAGTCACACCGACCACAATCGAAGCACTCACCCCCATATCGGCACAGCGCCCCACATCCAACACCGAAGAATACAAAAACAAGCCAACACGGTCACACATCCCCACGACCAAGAAATTTTCAAAAAAAAGCCCGAGGGGTGTGCAGAGGGGCCATGGCTTTATGGCCCCTTTGCGGTTTTCCTTAGCTTCCCAAAGCCAAAAACCCAGGCCCCTTGCCAAGGAAGAAAAACATACATTACAAAATAAACATAACAAAAACAGAAATAAAAAAGAAATAAAGGAGAAAAAGCATGAAAAATCTGGAACAGTTTTTCGACATCATAGTAGTAGGCGCCGGCCACGCAGGCTGCGAAGCATCACTGGCATGCGCCCGCTTAGGGCTCAATACCGTCATGTTCACAGTCAGCGTAGACAGCATCGCTCTGATGCCCTGCAACCCCAACGTAGGCGGCAGTTCCAAAGGCCATCTCGTCCGCGAACTGGACGCCCTCGGTGGAGAAATGGGCAAAAATATAGACAAAACATTCATCCAGTCCAAAATGCTCAACCAGTCCAAAGGCCCTGCAGTCCATTCTCTCCGTGCCCAGGCCGACAAACAGGCTTACAGCACCGAGATGCGAAAAACTCTGGAAAACACAGAAAACTTAACTATCCGCCAGGGCGAAGTAACAGAACTTCTGGTAGAAGATAACCACATCACCGGTGTAAAAACCTTTTCAGGAGCCACCTACCACGCAAAAGCCGTAGTTCTCTGTACAGGAACCTACCTCAAGGCCCGCTGCATCTACGGCGATGTCAGCAACTACACAGGACCAAACGGCCTTCAGGCAGCCAACTATCTCACGGATTCTCTGAAAAAACTGGGAATCGAAATGTTCCGCTTCAAAACAGGAACCCCTGCCAGGATCGCCGGAAACACCATCGATTATTCCAAAATGGAAGAGCAGTTCGGAGACAAAAGAGTCGTACCGTTCTCCTTCTCCACAGACCCGGAATCCGTACAGATCGAGCAGAAATCCTGCTGGCTGACCTACACAAACGAAAAAACACACGAGATCATCCGCGCAAACCTGGACAGATCCCCTCTTTATTCCGGAATGATCGAAGGAACCGGTCCGCGTTATTGCCCGTCCATCGAAGATAAAGTCGTCCGTTTTGCAGACAAAAAACGCCATCAGGTATTCATTGAGCCAGAAGGCCTTTACACAAATGAAATGTACATCGGAGGAATGTCCAGCTCCCTTCCGGAAGATGTCCAGTACGAAATGTACCATTCCGTACCAGGCCTGGAGCATGCCAAGATCGTGAAAAATGCCTACGCCATTGAGTATGACTGCATCAATCCACGCCAGCTCTACCCGACACTGGAATTCAAAAAGATCAAGGGCCTTTTCAGCGGCGGACAGTTTAACGGAAGCTCAGGATACGAGGAAGCAGCCGCTCAGGGTCTGATCGCAGGAATCAACGCAGCCATGGAAGTAAAAGGAAAAGAACAGCTGATCCTGGATCGCTCCGAGGCATATATCGGCGTTCTCATCGATGATCTGGTAACAAAAGAAAACCATGAGCCGTACCGAATGATGACAAGCCGCGCCGAATACCGCCTGCTGCTCCGTCAGGACAATGCAGACCTCCGTCTCCGCAAAAAAGGCTGGGAGGTTGGCCTGATCGATGATGAGACATACCATAAACTGCAGGAAAAAGAACGAATGATCCATGAAGAGATCGAGAGAGTAGAACATACGACTGTAGGCGGTTCTGCAGAAGTACAGAGCCTTCTGGAATCTCAGGGAAGTACATTGCTGAAATCAGGAACCACCATTGCAGAGCTGATCCGCAGACCGGAACTTAACTATAAAATGCTTGCACCGATTGATAAAGAAAGACCGGAACTTCCAGAAGATGTATGTGAGCAGGTAGAGATCAACATCAAATATGATGGCTATATCCGCCGCCAGATGAAACAGGTGGAGCAGTTCAAAAAACTGGAGCAGAAAAAAATTCCGGAAGACATTGATTATGAAGATGTAGGAAGCCTCCGCATTGAAGCACGTCAGAAACTAGAGGCTTACAGACCGGTATCCATCGGCCAGGCATCCCGAATCTCCGGCGTATCCCCGGCAGATATCTCTGTACTTCTTGTATACCTGGAAAGCAAAGCCGGACATAAACATTGATAACATTCTGAATAATGAAAACATAAAAAACAAAGAATAAGAGAGGAAACTGCATGTACAATTTAGAAATCCTGGAAAAAGGCTGCGAAGAACTTGGAATTACTCTTAATGACACGCAGAAAAATCAGTTTATCCAGTTCTACGAATTCCTTGTAGAAAAAAATAAAGTCATGAACCTGACCGGTATCACAGAATTTGACGAGGTTCTCGTGAAACATTTCCTGGACAGCCTCTGCTGCGTCAAAGCCGTAGATATGAGCAAGGTAAAAACTGTCATGGATATCGGAACCGGTGCCGGCTTCCCGGGAGTTCCCCTGAAGATCGCCTTTCCGGAAGTGGAAGCCTGCCTTCTGGACTCCCTGAATAAGAGAGTAAAATTTCTGGAAGAAACCTTTGCGCTTCTTGGACTTGATGGAATCTCCGCCATCCACGGAAGAGCTGAAGAATTTGCAAAAAACAAAGCCTACAGAGAAAAATACGATCTCTGCGTATCCAGAGCAGTATCCGGCCTTGCAACCCTGTCCGAATACTGCCTCCCATATGTAAAAGTCGGAGGACTTTTTGTCTCCTATAAATCCGGCTCAGTAAAGGAAGAAGCCGAAGCGGCGGAAAAAGCAGTAAAAATCCTCGGTGGAAAGATCCGAGACATTCAGTACTTCGACCTTCCAGGCTCCGAGATCAGCCGTTCCTTGGTCATCATCGAGAAGATAAAAAACACTCCAGGTAAATATCCGAGAAAAGCCGGAACACCGCTTCGGGAGCCGCTGGCATAACAAAACATTATTACTCAGAAAATGTAATCTCCTGTCAAACAAAGTCAAGATTTGTCCGACAGGAGATTTTTTTGCCCATCGGTTTCACAAAATTATCACAAAGTTATCCTACTTTTATCACAAATTACTCTTACACTATACAATGATAGAGATGCCCCTGGATTCCCCCATTCTCTGTTTCATCCAGGGGCATTTTCTATTGTAAAGATGCTTAAAGGAGGAGAGTAAAGTGATCGAAGTAAGTAATCTGGTCAAAAAGTATGGCGATCATACTGCCGTTGACCATCTTTCCTTTCAAATCGAAAAGGGGAAAATTTACGGATTCCTGGGACCAAACGGTGCAGGAAAATCAACAACAATGAACATGATCACAGGGTACATTGCTTCCACAGAGGGAAAAGTAATGATCGATGGTCATGATATTCTGGAAGAACCGGAGGCAGCCAAGAAATGCATCGGCTATCTGCCAGAAATGCCGCCACTCTATTTTGACATGACTGTTCTTGAGTACATGAAATTTGCGGCTGATCTGAAAAAAATCCCAAGAAACCAGAAAGACAAACAGATAAAAGAAGTCATGGATATGGTAAAGATCACAGACATGAAAGATCGTCAGATCAAAAACCTTTCCAAAGGTTATCGCCAGAGAGTCGGCCTTGCACAGGCAATCCTGGGATATCCGGAAGTAATCATTCTGGATGAGCCGACCGTAGGACTTGATCCGAAGCAGATCATCGAAATCCGTGATCTGATCAAAAGCCTGAAGCAGAAACATACAGTTATTTTAAGTTCCCATATCCTTTCCGAGGTAAGAGCTGTATGCGATTATGTTCTGATCATTTCTCACGGAAAACTGGTAGCCAGTGATACGCCGGATAATCTGGAACGTTTGGCAGCTGGTTCCAACAGTCTCCTTATGAAAATAAAAGGCGAGAAAGACACCATCCGAAAAGGCCTGGAAACCATCGAAGGAGTTACCGGTGTGGAAATGTCCTACGACAGCGATGAAGAGCTGTGGAAAACAAAACTCTCCGTTCAGGAAAATGTGGACATCCGGGAAAAAGTCTTCTATGCCATGGCAAAAGCAAACTGCCCGATCTACGAGATGCAGGTTAAGAGAGTTTCTCTTGAGGATGTATTCCTTGAACTCACCGAAGGAGAAAAAAAGAAAACCACCGGAAACCCGGAGAAATCACAGTGGAAACCGGTAGAAGATAAATCTGAGGAACCGGAGAAAACTTCTGATGAGAAAGAGGGGGATCAGTCATGACAGCAATTTTTAAAAGAGAACTGAAAAGCTATCTGACCTCCATGGTTGGATATCTCTTCATATTTTTTGTCCTGGTGCTGACCGGAATTTATTTTTCTGCATATCAGCTCTCAGGTGGTTACTCAAAGTTTGAATATACATTAAGCGCACTGACCTTTGTGTTTCTGATCGGTGTGCCGATTCTTTCCATGCGTGTACTCGCAGAAGAACGCAAACAAAAAACCGATCAGCTTCTTCTGACAGCGCCGGTATCCGTATGGGATATCGTATTTGGAAAATACCTTGCACTGGTAGCAGTGTTTGCTATTCCGGTTGTGATCATGTGCTTTTATCCGCTGATCATGAGTAAATTCGGAACAGTAGCATATGCTTCTGCATACACCGGAATCCTGGGATTTTTCCTTTTGGGATGTGCCAATCTGGCAATCGGTGTATTTATGTCAGCACTTACAGAAAGTCAGGTAATTGCAGCAGTACTTACTTTTGTGTTCCTGTTTTCTTTTTATATGATGAATGGAATTTCTTCCTTCTTCTCACAGACTTCCATGTCAACCGCAGTAGCATTTGGACTTCTGATCGTGGCAATCGCAATTATTATTTATACCATGATCAAAAATGTTCTGATTTCTGCAGTGATCGGTGTTGTGGGAGAAATAGCCCTTGTGATCGTATACGTTATAAAATCCAGTATTTTCCAGGGCGGTATCCAGAAAGTACTGAACGTATTTAACCTGAGCGGACATTATGAAAACTTTACAAACGGTGTGTTTGACGTGACAGGAATTGTTTATTTTATTTCTGTCGTTGCAATCTGCCTGTTCCTTACCATGCAGTCCATTCAGAAGAGACGCTGGAACTAGGGGGTGAATGGAAATGAAATTCAGTGAAAAATTCAAGAAAAATAAAGGCGAGTCAGTTACAACAGAAACTGCACAGGATTCCGGTAAAAAGAAACATAAACCAGATCCGAAAAAACTGGTAGGTACCATCAGCAAAAAGCACATCAAAAACGGTTCCTACAGTATGGCTATGGCAGCAATCTTTATCGTGATCGTGGTTGTGATCAATATGATCGTTGGTGCAATCCCATCCAAATATTCACAGCTGGATGTAAGTTCATCCAAGCTTTACACCATCGGTGATGAAACTAAGAAAGTGCTGAAAGCGCTGGATAAAGATGTTACCATTTATCAGATTGCTCAGAGTGGTTCTGAGGATGATACGATTTCCAATCTTCTGAAACGTTATGAAGATGAGTCCAAACATATTAAAGTTGAGGTAAAAGACCCGGTTGTAAATCCGAAATTTGCATCTGAATATACAACCGATGATCTCTCTTCAAACAGCCTGATTGTAGTTTGCGGAGACAGAAACAAAGTTATCAATTACAACGACATGTATTCTACTTCTGTAGATTATAATACCTGGCAGCAGACAACAACAGGTTTTGATGGTGAGGGACAGATCACAAGTGCTATCGGATATGTAACATCGGAAGATCTGCCAATCCTGTATACTTTATCCGGACATGGGGAAAAGGATCTGGATTCTAACTTTAAAGAAGATATCCAGAAAGCCAATATTGATATCAAAGAGCTGAATCTTCTTACCGAAGGAAAAGTTCCGGATGATGCGGACTGCCTGATAATCGTATCTCTGACCAGTGATATTTCTGAGGAAGAAAAAATAGAAATCCTGGATTATCTGGAGGCAGGCGGAAAGGCCATGATCTTCTCTGATTATACACAGGAAGATCTGCCGAACTTCGATGCAGTTCTTGAAAATTACGGTGTAAAACGAGCCGAGGGAATTGTATTTGAGGGTGACAATCAGCATTATGCGATGCAGATGCCATATTATCTGGTACCGACTGTTAACAGCACAGACGCAAGCTCTGAGACAGCTTCTGCAGGATCTTACGTACTGGCACCATACGCACAGGGCATCCAGAAAACAGATGATGTAAGAGACACCGTAACCATCAACAGCATTCTTACAACTTCCGATCAGGCTTATTCTAAGACCAACATGCAGAGCAGCAATATTGAAAAAGAAGATGGCGATGTAAATGGTCCGTTTGATCTTGGTGTGGCAATCACTGAGACATTAGATGATGACAAAGAAACACAGATTGTTTATTACTCCACAGCAAACCTGATGGAGAGCCAGGTAGACCAGATGGTATCCGGTGGAAATGAGAAACTTCTTCTGGAATCCTTAAACTGGATGACCAGTACAGATGACAGCAATTCCGTTTCCATTCCGTCCAAGAGCCTTCAGTCTACAAGCCTGACAGTAACCGATTATGATGCAGCTTTCTGGAAGATCTGTACTATCGGTCTGATCCCGGGAGTGTTCCTTGTTGCAGGATTTTTGATCTGGCTTAAGAGGAGAAAAGCATAATGAAAAAATCAACCAAACTTGTTTCTGCTGTTGTTGTTCTGGCAGTTCTCGGCGGTGTTTATGTAGGATTAAATACCTATGTGTCCAAAGAAGAACAGACAGAGAGCAGCAGTGAAGAGGAAAACAAAACCGAAGTGTTTTCCGTGAAAACAGAAGATATCAAGTCTCTGGAATTTATTGTGGATAAAAAGGAAACCACCTTTGAGAAAAAAGATGATTCCTGGGTAAAAAAAGATGAGACTGATTTCCCTGTAAATCAGACAACTCTGGATTCTGCAGCTTCCGCCATTGAAACGGTGGAAGCGGACAGAGTCTTGGAAAATGTAGATAATCTTACGGAATACGGACTGGATTCCCCGTCCAATACAATAACCGTTGATACCAGTGATGGTACAACGAAATTCAATATTGGAGATGAAAATACTTCCACAAATCAGTATTACATTACAAAAGATGACGATGACAGTACGGTTTATGTGGTAGCGGCATCTACCGTTACTCCGTTTATGGATTCTCTTTATGATTATGCACAGGGAGAAGATTTCCCGACGATTGATTCTTCCACAGTGAAAAAAGTGCAGGTCAGCGAAGATAAAGATTCCTACGTTCTGGAAGAAAATTCCGATGGAGCTACTTGGGATGTTTCCAGTGATGGAAGCAGTGATAAAGAAACAGCAGATACGACGGCAGCAGGAAATGTAACTTCCGGACTTGGAAATTTTGCGTTTGACCAGTTTGTAGACTACAATGCGGAAGATCTTTCCAAGTATGGCCTGGATAATCCGTATGCGACGATTACAGTGGATTATCAGGAAGAGGTGGAGGACACCAGCTCAGATTCCTCTGAAAGCGATTCTACGGCTTCTGAGAGCGATTCTAAAGATACACAAGGTGATGAGGCAGACAGTACGGATGCTTCCGACGACAGCAGCTCTTCTGAAGACACCAAGACAACTACAGTAGATAAACAGCTTGTTATCTACGTTGGTGATGAAGCCGGAGATGGCAGCAGATATGTAACTGTAGATAACAAACAGATTTATACAATGTCCACAGATACATTGAGTGCGGTTATTGATAAGACACCATCGGATCTCTGGTCCCTGATTGTGAATTATCTTTCTGTAAAAAATCTGGATCAGCTTCAGGTTACTTACGGCGGTACAACAAATACTGTAAATGTTTCACGTGAAACAACAACAGACGATGACGGTAATGATAAAGAGACAACAACCTATCAGCTGGATGGAGAGGACATAGAAAGTACAACCTTTACAACCTTCTATAACAAGCTGACAAATATGGCAGGACAGAAGAGGCTGACAGATACCTACACCCCGGCAACAGATCCGGAGATGACAGTTGTATTTACAGACTCTGACAAGAACCAGACAACCGTTACCTTCTACACATATGATACAAACTATTACGCAGCTGTCGTTGGAAACAAAGTATTCCTTGTAAACAAAATGACAGTAAAGGAAATGTTTAATGCATATGAAACTATGGTAAATGGTGAAACAAAAACAGAAGCCACAGCAACACCAACTGCTGAGGCGAAATAGAAAATAATACAAAAAAAACCTGTACAGTGGTTTCAGCCCACCGTACAGGTTTTTTTGTGTTATGTCCAACAGAAGGTTCGGGGGAGCTTCTGTCAGTTACATGTTAGTTAAGCAAGACCTCTTTCTTCCAGCCAGTCGAAGAGAACAACTTTTTCTGCTTTCTTTCTCTTGGCCATGTGATTGAACTGAAGGATTGTCAGGATCGTGAAGATCACAAACAGTACAGCCAGTACAATTACGGAAGTAGTAATGCTTCTGCCACCACTGATTGTTGCACGGAATGCATCAACGGTGTAAGTGAATGGCAGGTATGCGTGAATCTTTGAAACAAATTCAGGAGAAATCTCAACCGGATAAGTACCGGCAGATCCTGCAAGCTGAACGACCATGAATACCAGCATCAGGAAGCTTCCTACTTTACCAAGTGTGATGTTAAAGAAATACATCATGGATGTAAAGGTCATTGCTGCGAGGCAGGCGAAGAGGACTGTCTTGCCCATCTCAACAGGGGTGAATCCGTTAAATGCATGTAACAGAAGGATCAGACAAATTGCCTGAAGGATTGCTACCGGATAAAGTACGGAAGCTTTGCTTGCCCACCATGCAAAACCGGATTTCAGTTTGCCTTTATACTGAGCCAGAGGATACATCAGGCAGAATGCCAGTGCACCGACCCAGAGGCCTACAGACATCATATAAGGTGCCATTGCGTGTCCGTTATTCGGAACGTCGGTAAGTTTTGTTTCATCGCTCACAACTGGTGTTGCGAACATCTTGATTGTCTCGTCACTTGCTGAATTATCTTTTACAGTTTTAGCTCCATCGCTGAGGCTTGTAGTCAGTGTTTCGGAACCATCTTTCAGCTCTTTCACGCCATTTCCAAGTTTCTTGGAACCATCATACAGCTGTGAAGAACCACTCTGAATCTGAAAAGCACCATCTGCCAGTTGTTTTGCACCACTGTTCAGAGTGCTGTTATTGCTTACAAGTTTCTTGGTACCAGTATAAAGAGTAGTAGTACCGCTTGCTAATGTTTTGGTGCCATTTGCAAGAGTAGTAGCACCGTTTGAAAGTGTTTTAGCTCCATTGGAAAGCTGGTTGGTACCGCTGGTAAGAGCGGAGCTGTTTGCTGCCAGTTTTGCAACACCATCTGTGTAAGTTTTGATTCCTGCTGTCAGTGTTTCAGAACCATCGGCAAGCTGACCTGCACCGGATTTCACCTGTGGAAGTGCGCTTGTGATCTGTTTTCCGGCTGCTTTCAGATTCTTAGCTCCAGAAGTAAGTTTCTTATCGTTAGCAGTTAATGTATCGAATCCTTCATTCAGTGCCTTGATTCCGGCAGCTGCCTGTGGGAAAGATGTTGTGCTTGTTTCCAGTGTCTGAAGACCTGCGGAAACCTGCTGGGTTCCGGCATTTACAGCTTTAGATCCAACATAGAGTTTATTTACTCCTGCGGAAAGCTGAGCGATCAGATCAGACGGAACTGCTGGGATCTGGCTTGCACCTGCGGCCATTTTTTCTGCACCCGCATTCATGCTGGCTGCACCCTCTGTCATGGAAGCTGCGCCTTTGGAAAGACTGTCTGCGCCAGCAGTAAGACCATTGGAGATTGCGCTCAGTCCGGTTGCTGCTTCGTTAAGCTTTGAAACAGTAGCATTCAGACTTTCCTGAGTGGAGGAGAGCTGACTGGATACACCGGATACTAACTGTGAAGCCTGTTCGGAATAGCTGTTCATATAAGAACCATCTACACCGGACATTCCACCAGCTGCATCGTTCAGTGCACCGATTACTTCGCTAAGGCTTTCAGCAGAAACTGTTCCATCTTCAGAAGCGGATGCCTGAATAGCCTGAAGTGCAGCTGCAGCATTGCTCATGCTCTGCTGTGCAGTACTTATTGTTGTGTTTGCTTCTGTAAGCTTTTCGGTAGTTGTCTGTTCATAGCCTGTGAGAAGATCATTGATCTGCTGTCCAACCTGTGAGAACTGTGCGCCTGCATTCTGTACTGCAGGAATCAGCTCGTTGGAAATGCTGGAACTGGTCTGGCTGGTAATGCCTGCTGCCTGATTGATATATCCAGCAGCGTTGTTGATTCCGTTTGCTGCATCTGTCATACCATTAGCGGCTGTTGTCATGCCATCTGCTGCATCATTCATGCCCTGTTTTGCAGAGGCAAGACCGGCAGATAAGGTTTTGATAGATTCATCAGTAGTGCTGTCCTTTAAGGAAGAAACTGTATCATTGAGATCTTTCAATCCGTTTTCCAGCTGCTGGGTTCCGGATACAAGAGACTGAGATTTGTCACTGCCCTTTGTAACCGCCTGATTCAGCTGAGAAATACCATTGGAAACATCTCCAAGTTTTTCCAGACCGGAAAGCTGTTTTGCACCAGCTGCCAGCTGTTCTGCACCTTCTACATAAGCAGTTGTTCCATCTGCAAGAGTGTTAGCGCCACTTACATACTGTGTAGTACCACTGGAAAGAGTATTAATACCTTCGCTCAGTGCTTTTGCACCGGATTCCAGACTGCTTGCGCCACTTTTCAGTGCATCGGAATTTTCGTTAAGTTCGTCAACACCTGCGGTATACTGCTGAACACCTTTATCTAGGGTATCAACGCCTTCTGTCAGTTCCGGAACTTTTTCTGTAAGAGTGGCAACACCGCTGTTCAGCTGTTTTGCACCATCATCCAGACTTTTTGCTCCGTCGTTGACCTGTGCTACACCGTCGGTGTATGTCTTAAGTCCTTCGGTAAGGCTGTCAGCGCCGCTTACGAATGTAAGAGTACTGGTGGAAAGCTTCTTCAGGTTTTTGGTAATGGTTTTATTACCATCGGCAACTGTACTTAAACCGTCTTCGATTTTTCCGGATCCGTCAGCTGCTTCCTGCATTCCGTCACCAGCTTCTGAGATAGAATCAAAAACGGTTTCGGTGTAGGTTTCAGTAACCTGTGATGCAATGTTGTCACGAAGTTTCAGGATCGCGGTTTCACTGAGCTTGGAAGCTATGTAGTTGGTTCCTGGGTTGGTCTGATAGCTCAGCTCCATCTGTTTTGGATTATCATCCATTACTGTAGAAGCATTTGCGGAGAAGTCTTCCGGAATGGTAATAACCATGTAATAGGTTCCGTTTGCCAGACCGTCCTCTGCTGTCTTACTGTCTACAATGTTGAATGCCATTGAGTCGTTGTCTTTCAGCTCATCCGCCATATCCTTACCTATACTTAGCGTCTTGCCATTGTACTCAACTGGTTTATCTTCGTTTACCACAGCCACCGGCAGGTTATCCACGCTTCCGTAAGGATCCCACATGGATTTCAGAAACAGGCCTGCATAGATGATCGGGATAACGATGATTGCGATTACAACGATAAGCATGAGCTTATTGCGAAGTAAGCTTTTCCATTCGTTTTTGATCATTTTACCTATCCCTTTCTTATTAAATTTTTTGTATTTATAGTTTGCAGCGTTCCGGTTAATGATTACATCAGGGCAGATTCTGAAAAAATTCTTCCTGATGTAAAGATTTTCTGGATTACTACAGTTGATTAATCAAACTTTATTCCAGTAATGGTATTGGACTCTATTAATCACTCTTGACTCTATTAATAGTTCTTAAATCCATTATCAAACAAAGTGTTGATTTTCTTTACGTGATGTATTATACTAAACACATACCACAGATACAACCATTAAATATTTGCGGAATGTACATTAATAGACATATATTGAATATTTATCTATAACACAATAAAATCTACAAGATAGACAAATAACAGCTATTTTTTACAGGAATGATTGGGGGAAATTTGAAATGGCGGAAAAAGTTGACAGAAGAGTACGAAAAACGAAAGCACAGCTTCGTGCAGGACTGGCTCGCCTTATGCAGAAGAAGAGCATTAAAGAGATTACCGTGAAAGAACTTGTCGAGGAAGTGGATATTAACCGTTCGACGTTTTATCTTCATTATACAGATATCTATCAGATGCTTGAGTCTATTGAGGCGGAATTGATGGATGAGGTTTCTCATCTGGTAGCGGATTATCCTCTGGATCCTATTAATAATAAGGAGAGTTCTTATCCGTTTATTGAGCAGATTTTTACGATTCTGGACAATAATAAGGATATTTGTATTGCACTTCTCGGAAAGAATGGCGACATGGCGTTCGTCAGTCGGATTGAAAAGTTAATTGCAGATACAGTTCTGCATCGCCTGTCTATTCGTCTGCCGAAGGATAACCGTGACATTGAGTATGCGTATGCTTTTTGCCTGAATGGATGTGTAGGAATGATTAAAACATGGCTTTCTTCTGAAAATCAGGAATCTACACAGCATATGGCAGAACTGACACATAAGTTGATTGATAATACAACGCATATGTATTTAGAACAGGCTTTGAGATAGTAGAAGCTTTGATGTTTCACGTGAAACAGTAAATAAAAAATGAAATAAGAAAATAGAGGCTATATAATTGCTATAAAATTATATAACCTCTATTTTTTTATGAAATCTTATGAATGTTTTTTTATAAATATTTTCTGGATTTACAGGAAAATAGATACCTGCTCCAGAAAATGCTCCGGATCTTCAAGGTGAGGAAGATGTCTGGTTTCGGGGATTACAGCAGTCTCGATGGAAGAATTCAACTTCTGATATTCTTCGGCAATAAGAGAAGCGGAAGCTTCTTTTTCACCGGAAACAATATAAATGCAGGCATCAGAAGATTCTACAGCATTATTAATACTGATGTTGAGATATTTTCCAATATAGCTGGAGTACAGATATTTGGCATTGGAACCGCCTTTATGAGCGGACTCATAATAAGTATCGACCAGTATATCTGTCACGTGGAACGGATTATAGAATAATTGTTCCATGAAAAAACTGCTGATAGTTTCACGTGAACATGCGATATGATAGATCAATGTTCCGAAAACAGGGAATTCGATCAGGCGTTTGAATAATTTATTATCCTCACAAGGTGCCTGTTTCAGAGAACTGAGGCTTGGCGGATTGACAAGCATAATTTTTCGGAAATAATCGGAATTATTACGGTATGCCATAATTACAAAGGATCCGGAAAAGCCGCTGGCAATAACATCTGTTTCCTGCTGAATAACATTTTTAGCGAAATCGCAAAGTAATTGAGCATATACAAAATTGGTATAAGTAATATCCGGTTTTTCTGAGCGGCCGCATCCGAGAAGGTCTAATGTGTAGACGGTATGTTCTGTCGCAAGCTGCTTTTCAACGGAACTCCATTCATATCCGGATGCTCCTGGCATCATATCGTGAACAAGAAGGAGCGGAGAACCATGTCCCTGCTTAGTATAGTGGATTTTTCCAAAACGCCAGTCATAGGTTTTGCTATGTGGCTGTTCCAGCATGTCTTTAAGCTGTGATGTAGCATCTATAAAACGGTTGGCAATATGAATGACTCCTGCGGCTGTGCCTAATAAAGCTACAAGTGTAAATAGTTTGTGTCCATTTTTCTTCATTAAAAGCCTCCTGAAATTCGTACAAAGTGATCAGGGAAAATATACTGCTTTATGCGCTAAAACTTCACTGATCTAATGTGTTTTGTCTGAATATTTCTTTGCTTTATTATACGCTATTGAGGGGGATTTTACAATGCTTTTGTAGACTGGGAGAAGAAAGGTGAAATGTGAACAGTAATATGTGAAACACAATAGAAAAGAAACAATTTTATGAGTTTTACAATGTATGTTTCACGTGAAACACACATTGTAAATACATGGCTGTAAATAATATTACACAGATTATACAGGATTTCCAAGAATGATATTGATTAAAGTTTTATTGAGCATAATTGTCCGATTCCAGGGATTAATAATTACTCCTTCAATAGATGGTTCCTCCAGTGCGGAATAAAAAAGTTTGTCAATATCGGCGGTAAAAGTAGACATGATCTGGTTACTGCCTTTTAATTCTTCGTCAAAGCTGGTAAAAGCAGCCCACCATTGTTTTCCGTCGCTGGTTTTTATGGCCTGAAGATTGATTATTCCATCACCTTTGGGTGGTTCTACTGCGATGATCAGCTGAGCACGCTCTTTCGTTCTGCGACGAATTACAGTAAGAACGTGCGCCAGCATTTCTTCTGTAGCGTCCTGCTGGAGAGCAGCGATTGCAGTTTCGATTTTGTCATTTCCCTGAAGCGTTTTATCTAATTGGGCCTTTGCCTGATCGTGGTTAATTGGATTCATGATAGAAATATTCCTTTCAATATAGATAGATTGTTAATGGTTGTATTATAGCATTTCCGGAAATAGAGCGGCAAGATTAAGTTAAATGCAAATATGCATGCTTTTATGGATGAGGGTGTGAGGAAGGAAATGTAGAAAGAAAATATATATGTCCAATATATCGGACTTTTCTGTGAGAAAGAAAAATAAAAGAAGAGATATGACAAAACATAAAGGTTTAACGCTAAAAATAGCATAAAAGTACGATTTATAGTACTATAATAATATTAATGTACGATTTATAGTACATATATAAAAATGTACAAAAATCCCCTAATACCAATATGTGCACCTGCACACACCAAAAATGCAACAAATACTACCGTTTTTATTGCAAATACCTTATGAATAAGGACCTGAATGGGCGACGGTACAAAAAAGTCCTTTTTATTTCTGAAATGGCACAATTAAAGGGAATTTTTTTAATATTTTATGCGGCTGTACGTCTTAAATATGCTGCTGTAATGGTGCATGTAGGTCCTAAATATAGCTATTTTGATAAAAAAATCCTTTTGATGATGGATTTGAGGCTTATATATAGAGAAGAAAAGGTACTTTGAGCTGCCTGAAAGATCAGTTTGGACAAATCAGAAGAGCTTCAGATGGAGATTTTGAGACCGATAAGCTATGAATGGAGAGATACTGGCAGGCAAATGCCTTGGGTATGACTGAAAAAAATATAAATACGCCGCTTCGCGGCGTATAACCAGGATAAAAAGATGACACAAAATGAAACTTTGCTGTCTGAAATAAGAAGATGACAAATGTTTTTCACAAGATATAAATTCAACTATATTGCGCTTGTAATGACTATAAAATAAGCATTTTTAATACTTTATAGTTTCTATATATTATATAAAAATGACAAAAACAGCAAAAATCAGACGTCTCTAAAATACGCCAAAATTCGCTGTTTCATTTTGCTATATGACAAAATGCGCCGATATATTTCCTGAAACGGTACCCAAAAATCTTTCACAACATTTCGCTCTTCATCGTAATATCAATTGGTTTTACTTCCGCCCTGAAAAGAAAATAAGCGACGTTTGAGTACCCCGATGTATAAGAGCAGGTCCCCACCCACTGTTTATTGCTTTTCGTAACCCCGCAGGGGATTTCCCTGATTCGGTTAAAGGGTGATAAATCTTAGACTATATACGCCGAGAAAAGAGGAGTGATTGATGATAACAAGATATGAAATAATCGTATTTATAACAGAACAGGTTCTGGAGTAAGAACCGTGTATTGCAAGAGCAGTTTAAGAGCCCTGAAGTTTGGGTATACTACACAATAAATAAAATAATTCAAAACCCATTTTCTATTGTTTCACGTGAAACATTATGTGGCGGTTTAAAAATAAAAGTGTTATAATGGTATCCAATGAGTAAAAATCCCTTAAAAAATACAAAAAAGGAGGGGTAAAATGGGACGAATCATTGCAGTTGCCAATCAGAAAGGCGGGGTTGGAAAGTCAACAACGGCAATTAATTTATCGGCCTGCCTTGCTGAAAAAGGGAAAAAGGTTCTTGCCATTGACATAGATCCGCAGGGAAATACCACAAGTGGACTTGGCGTGGACAAGAATGCAGTAGAAAATACCCTTTACGAGCTGCTGCTTGGAGAAGCAGAGACCAAAGATACCATTATAAAAAACGTAGTAGATAATGTTGACCTGATACCATCGAATATGAATCTTTCCGGTGCTGAGATTGAGCTGGTAGATCTTGAGGATAAGGAATATATCCTGAAAAAGATTACTGACAAACTGCGTCGGAAATATGATTACATAATCATGGATTGTCCGCCGTCACTGAGCATGCTGACAATCAATGCCCTGACGGCGGCAACTTCTGTTCTGGTGCCGATTCAGTGTGAATATTACGCACTGGAAGGTCTGTCACAGCTGATACATACCATCGAACTGGTGAGAGACAGATTGAATAAACGTCTGAAAATCGAAGGCGTGGTCTTCACCATGTATGATGCCAGAACAAATCTGTCACTCCAGGTTGTAGAGAATGTAAAAGAAAACCTGGATCAGAATATATACAAAACGATTATTCCGAGAAATGTACGACTTGCAGAGGCTCCAAGCTATGGAAAACCAATTAACCTGTACGATTCAAGATCTACAGGAGCAGAAAGCTACCGTCTTCTGGCAGAAGAAGTTATCAGCAGGGAGGGCGAATAATGGCTGCAAGAAAAACAGGAGGCCTTGGAAGAGGTCTGGATGCACTGATTCCTAATAAAGCCGGCGGACCGTCAAAGGAAACCGCAAAAAGGACAAGATCCACAGTTAAGAAAGAAAAAACAGAAGCACAGGAAAAACCTGCGGCAGAACGTCTTGTAAAAATTTCCAGTGTGGAGCCGAATCTGAATCAGCCGAGAAGGCATTTTGATGAGGACGCACTGATGGAGCTTTCTGAATCGATCAAGCAGTATGGAGTTCTTCAGCCACTGCTGGTATCAGATAAGAAGGATTATTTTGAGATCATAGCAGGGGAACGTCGCTGGAGAGCAGCCAAGATGGCTGGACTTAAGGAAGTTCCGGTTGTGGTAAAGGAGTTTACAGATCAGGAGATTGTGGAAATTTCTCTGATTGAGAATATTCAGCGGGAAGATCTGAACCCTATAGAAGAAGCAATGGCCTACAAACGTCTGATGGAAGAGTTTCACCTGAAACAGGATGAAATCGCAGACAGAGTTGCCAAGAGCAGAACCGCGGTAACCAATTCCATGCGTCTTCTGAAGCTTACTTCAAAAGTGCAGGAAATGGTGATTGCAGATATGATTTCTGCAGGCCATGCAAGAGCACTTCTGGGAATTTCCGATGAAACCCTTCAGGAAAATACAGCCATGAAGGTTTTTGACGAGAAACTCAGTGTCCGTGAGACGGAAAAACTTGTAAAAAATCTGGTTTCCCCGGCAAAAAAAGAGAAAACAGAGAGAAATACCGCAGAGGATGCCATTTATGAAAGCCTGGAAGAAAAAATGAAAGGCATCATGGGAACAAAGGTATCCATTCAGCGAAAGAAAAACAACAAAGGCAAAATTGAAATTGAATATTATTCCAGGGATGAACTGGAGAGGATCATTGATCTGTTCGAATCTATCAGATAGGAGGCAGAATGAGCGGAATTTTTGAAAGCATAGGAATTGATTCCGGGATTGTGATCATTATTTTGCTGATCCTTACCATCATTCTTCTGATTAATGTGGTGAGCAGCAATATGCGTCTGAGCCGTCTGGAACGGAAGTACAAACTGTTCATGAGAGGCGGAGATGCACAGTCACTGGAAAAAGTTTTTGTAAGAAAATTTGCACAGATCGACCGGCTGTATGAGGCAAAGGAAGATCATGATCATGACATCAGCTTTATCAAAAAAAATCTGAATGTAATGTTCAGCAAATATGGTGTTGAGAAGTATGATGCTTTTGATGATGTAGGTGGAAAACTTAGTTTTGCGCTGGCGTTTCTTGATAAGAATAACACAGGTTTGATCCTGAATGCGGTTCACAGCCGTGACAACTGTTTTCTTTATTTAAAGGAGATTGTAAAAGGTGAATCCTATGTTGTCCTCAGTCAGGAAGAAGTGGAAGCTTTGAGAAAAGCCGTAAACTTTGGACTTGGTGAGATCGAGAAAGAATAAAAATTACAAAAATAAGAATATTTTTAATACAGGAGGAATATCATGTTAGACATTAAGTTTGTGAGAGAGAATCCGGAGGTTGTAAAACAGAATATCCGCAATAAGTTCCAGGACAGCAAACTGGAGCTGGTTGACAAGGTTCTCGAACTTGATAAAGAAAACAGAGAGATTAAGCAGGAGGTTGAGGCTCTCCGTGCTGAGAGAAACAAGATCTCCAAACAGATCGGTGCTCTTATGGGCCAGGGAAAAAGAGAAGAGGCAGAAGAGGTTAAAAAGCAGGTTGCTGCATCCGGAACCCGTATTGAGGAACTTTCCCAGAGAGAGAAAGAGGTTGAGGAAGAGCTTCTGAAAGACATGATGGTAATCCCGAACATCATCGATCCGTCTGTACCGATCGGTAAAGATGACAGCCAGAACGTAGAGATCGAGAAATTCGGTGAGCCGGTTGTTCCGGATTTCGAAGTTCCGTATCATACAGATATTATGGAGAGCTTTGACGGAATCGACCTTGACAGCGCAAGACGTGTTGCAGGTAACGGATTCTATTATCTGATGGGAGACATCGCTCGTCTTCATTCCGCAGTAATTTCCTACGCAAGAGATTTCATGATCAACCGTGGATTTACTTACTGTGTACCGCCTTTCATGATCAGAAGCAACGTTGTTACAGGCGTTATGAGTTTCGCTGAGATGGACGCTATGATGTATAAGATCGAGGGTGAGGATCTTTACCTGATCGGTACAAGTGAGCATTCCATGATCGGTAAATTCATCGACCAGATCATTCCGGAGGAAGAGCTTCCGAAGACACTTACAAGCTATTCTCCATGCTTCCGTAAAGAGAAAGGTGCTCACGGACTTGAGGAGAGAGGTGTTTACCGTATCCATCAGTTCGAGAAACAGGAGATGATCGTTGTCTGCAAGCCAGAGGAGAGCAAAATGTGGTTCGACAAACTGTGGCAGAACACTGTAGATCTGTTCCGTTCTCTTGATATTCCGGTTCGTACACTTGAGTGCTGCTCCGGTGATCTCGCTGACCTTAAAGTAAAATCCCTCGATGTTGAGGCATGGTCCCCACGTCAGAAGAAATACTTCGAGGTAGGAAGCTGCTCCAACCTTGGTGATGCACAGGCACGTCGTCTGAAAATCCGTGTAAACGGCAAAGATGGTAAGAAATATCTTGCACATACATTAAATAACACAGTAGTAGCACCTCCGAGAATGCTCATCGCTTTCCTGGAGAATAACCTGAATGCAGACGGTTCTGTAAGCATTCCAAAAGCTCTGCAGCCATACATGGGCGGTATGACAAAGATTGAGAAAAAGACACGCGCGTAAGAGAAACGCAGGCTTTTTCAGGGAGGTGTTCTTGTGCATAGTTATTTAAAGGCCGTTGGCTTTTCACAGGTTACCAGAAGAAGTGAAGTAAAAGAGATCATCCGTGATGTGATCGCAAACTACGATGAAAAAGTTTGCGTGGAAAATCATCCGGAAGGCGTATTTGTACAGTTTTCCAAGAATTACGGCTGCGACTGTGGAATCAGCGTTTGTGGTCAGTACGATGAAAACGGTGAGTTTCACGTGGAATATTATTTTCCGTTTTTCAGAGGAACAGGAATCACATCCAGGGAAAAAGTAACTGTTGAACGTCATACAGAGAAAGAATCTTATGCAGGTGCATGTGATGATCTTCGCATTGGTGTGACGATGATCTTTTATCTGCAGAACCCGGCAGAATATATGCAGGAAAAATGCAGAGGCCTGAAAGATCCCGGAAACAGACCTGTAACAGTTTCCGGTCTTGCTTCAGAAGGAAAGATCCTTTTTCCGGTGCAGAAAGATAAAGAGGCTGTAAAGGTGGAGCGAGAGCTTGCCAAAAACAGAACAAATCTTATCGAGGCTGCAAGAAATGGTGATGAAGAAGCAATGGAAAGCCTCACAATGGAAGACATGGATACGTATTCCATGATCTCCCAGAGGATTGTTACTGACGATATTTTAACCATTGTGGATTCCTATTTCATGCCATATGGAATTGAGTGTGACCAGTACAATGTACTTGGCGAGATTCTGGATATTATGAAATTTAAGAATATTCTGACTGGCGAAGAAATCTGCCAGATGACTATTGAGAGCAACGATATGCAGTTCGATGTCTGCATCAACAGCAAAGATCTTCTCGGTGAGCCTGCAGTTGGCCGCCGCTTCAAGGGAACGATCTGGCTGCAGGGACAGCTGCATTACTAAGTTTCCGGACCCGGAATTAATTCTTGTAATTTCAAAATAAATATAGTAAAATAATGGTTGTGAAACTTCTGGAAGCATCCGAAATGTTTCACAACCATATATGTCCTCGTAGCTCAGCTGGATAGAGCACTCGCCTCCTAAGAGAAAGCCGAGGCATTCCCCAAAGGGAAAAAATGAAAAACAACTTTCAGTTCGAATCTATTCTGAAAAATGCCAAAGGTGACAACAAAGCATTCCCCAATTTTGGGAGCGTTCTAATGTTACCAAATCGAAAAAATCTGTAGATTGACAACTTGAAAAAGAGTTGATAATCTTATATATGGCCGAAGGGAAAAATCCCAGAAACCCATTAAAATCAAGGGTTTGCGGCATGTGTCGTCATAGCTCAGCTGGATAGAGCACTCGCCTCCTAAGCGAGGGGTCGGAGGTTCAAATCCTCTTGGCGACGGGCTTCAAAGCGTTCGAAAATGTTAGCTGGATTAGCTGACAACGAACGCTTTTGTTATTTTCTAATCACGTTCGTGACATGAAATTCCATTCAAAATGATCAATTTCCAGCTAACATTTGGGTTCCGCTCTGTTGTCACCCCTTATTCGGGGATGTAAATCAGAGAAAAGGCGGGAAAAGAAACAATCTCTCCCAAACCTGCAAACATGAATTAGCTGAAACAGTATTCAATTCTATTAGCTACAGCTAATGGTCAAACAGCAATGTCTGTTTGGAACTTTACTATCTATAAAAGTTCCAGGCAGGCATTTTTTATTTCCTGAATCCTGGAGGAAAGGAGTCAAGATGACTGAACCAAACAGACAATCAGGAGAAAACGAAGAAAGAATCATAGAAATTGAGATTGAGCGTCTTCGACCGTTCAAGGAGCATCCGTTTCAGGTGAAAGACGATAAGGAAATGTTTCTTCTGCAGGAAAGCATTGAGAAGTATGGAATCTTAAATCCGCTGATCGTCAGACCGGTACCGGATGACTACTATGAGATCATATCCGGTCACAGAAGAAAACATGCTGCGGAGAAACTGGGATACCGTAAAGTACCGGTGATCATCCGAGTATTAAGTGAAGATGATTCCATCTTGAGCATGGTAGATTCCAATCTTCACAGAGAACGGATCAGCTACAGTGAAAAAGCATTTGCTTACAAACTGAAGAATGAAGTACTAAAAAGAAAAAGTGGTCGAAAAAAGAGCCAAGTTGACCACAAAACACCAAGAAAGCGGGCGATAGAGATCATCAGTGAGGATTGTGGTGATAGTCCAAAACAGGTGCAGCGTTACATCTCACTGACAAAACTTATACCGGAAATGCTGCAGAAACTGGATGATGAGATCATTTCTTTTTGTCCGGCTGTAGAGATAGCTGCATTGAGTGAAAAAGAACAAAGAGAACTTCTTGCAGCAATGGACTATGCACAGGCAATCCCGTCACTCTCGCAGGCCCAGAGGATCCGACAACTGAGTAAAGAAAAACAGTTGTCACTGGAAAAGATGGAAGAGATCATGAGTGAGGTTAAAAAGGGTGAGATCACTAGAGTGGCATTTACAAACGAGCAGTTACACAAGTATTTTCCGAATTCCTATATACCGGCAATGATGAAACGGGAAATACTGGCACTGCTGAAATTATGGAAAAAAGAATCATGGGAAAGTTAAAGGAGGAAGAAATCATGTGTAAAGTTATATCCATAGTAAACCAGAAAGGCGGAGTCGGAAAGACCACCACAACTGTAAATGTAGGCATTGGACTGGCAAGAGAAGGTAAGAAAGTGCTGCTGATTGACGCGGATCCACAGGGAAGTTTAACAGCAAGTCTTGGATATGAGGAACCGGATGATCTACGCATCACACTGGCAACGATCATGATGGATGTCATCAACGAAGAAGAGATCTCTCTGGAAGATGGAATCCTGCATCATCAGGAAAATGTAGATCTTCTTCCGGCCAATATTGAGCTTTCCGCCCTGGAAGTAACGATGGGAAATGTTATGAGCAGGGAAATGATCATGAAAGAATATATCGATGCGATAAGATCACGATACGATTATATCCTGATCGACTGTATGCCGAGCCTTGGCATGATGACGATCAATGCACTGGTCTCCTCCGATTCCGTTCTGATACCTGTGCAGGCCGCATATTTGCCTGTTAAAGGCCTTCAGCAGCTGATCAAGACCATTCTTACAGTAAAGAAAAGACTGAACCGGAAACTGGCGATTGAGGGCATTCTCCTGACTATGGTAGATTTCAGGACCAATTATGCAAGGGACATTGCAGCGAGAGTACATACAACCTACGGAAGCCAGATCGAAGTATTTGAAAATGTGATTCCGATGTCCGTAAAAGCTGCTGAGACCAGTGCAGAGGGAAAAAGCATCTACATGCACTGCCCGAAAGGAAAGGTTGCTGAAGCATATATGAACTTAACACAGGAGGTTTTGAAGAATGAAAAATAGAAGTGGAGAAAAGATCAGACTGGCAAGTATTGATGAACTGCTTGGTGTGGTAAATGAAGAATCTGCAATGGAGATAGAGATCAGTAAGATCCATCCATTTAAAAATCATCCGTTCAAGGTGCTGGATGATGAGAAGATGCAGGATCTGGTTGAAAGTGTAAAGATCAATGGAGTGCTGACACCGGTACTGCTTCGTGTGGATGAAAATGAAGAATATGAAATGGTATCCGGTCACAGAAGAATGCATGCAGCACAGCTGGCAGGATTTACGACTATTCCGGCAATCGTAAGAGAATTATCGGATGATGATGCCATTGTGGCCATGGTGGACGCTAACATTCAGCGTGAGGAATTGTTGCCGAGTGAGAAAGCATTTGCTTACAAGATGAAACTTGAGGCAATGAAGAGACAGGGAGTTAGAACAGATTTAACTTGTGTACAAAATGAACACAAGTTAGGTAAAAAGTCACGAGAATTATTGGGTGAGCAAGTTGGAATAAGCAGTGTGCAGGTGACTCGTTATATCCGCCTGACAGAATTGATACCGGAATTGCTTGATTTGGTAGACAACAAGAAGCTCCAGTTTACAGTTTCCATCGAAGATATCATGGAATTACTGAATTGTGGCAGAAATAAAGCCATCAAATCCATGAGAGAACTGGATGACGAAACCGGAATTGGTCTGATCGAGAAACGCAGACAGGGATTTGGAAAGGTAAACGTCATTTACGTGAAAACCTTTATGCCTGAGAAAACAGATGAGAAAAAATTTGGAGAGGAATTAAAGAAGTTTAAAAAACAAACTTCTGTAGAAAATGAGGAACCTACAGAAGTTTACATTTCAAACCCTAATAATACTAATCTTAGTGATACTGAAATGAATGATAATAAATCTAATCATATCATATCTGTGGATGAGAAAAGATTTGATAGCGATAATCGCTCTGAGGATTATCAGGCTTACGAAAACCTTGTCAAAGAGACCATTGATTATGAATCACTGGAAGTAACCCATCATGACGATATGCGACAGGTAGATGAAATCGTGAACCTGATCGTAGAAACTGTGATGTGTAAAAATGACAAGATCTTGATTGCCAGCAACTGGTATCCGGCATCACTGGTAAAGAAAAAATTTCTGATGCTGACCTATTCACATATCGAGTATGTCTTACACTGTATGCGTGGTAACACCACAAAAGTGAAGAACATCAAGAAATATTTATTAGCAGCCCTGTTTAATGCACCGTCTACAATGAACGGGTATTATCAGGCAGAGGTGAACCATGATATGCCAGGACTGGTAAGATAGGAGGTGCACATGTTTATTTTAAAACTTGCTGGGAAGATATTATTACTGCCGGTATGGCTGATCCTTTTTGTGATCGGCTTGGCAGTGAAGATGACAGTACAGACTTATGCGGTTGTCAGAGGGATCCTTGGGTTTATATTCACTTTGTTGATTATAGCGACTGCATACTGTTACCATGACTGGGTACAGGTTGCATTTCTGTTTTCGCTGAGTGTAATTCTGTATCTGATCCTGTTTGCAGGAGTGTTCGTAGATACTGTACTGGACATGACAAGAGAACGTATTATTGATTTTATTATATCGTGAGGAGGATATGAAAATGAGCGAAAACAATGATTATATTCAGTTACCACCACTTAAAAAAGACACACCGTCCGATGTGGTAGCATTTATGTGGGAGTATATGAAAGTACCGGAGAATTCAAGAGAAAAAGTTAAGAATCTGCTTAAAGATGCAAATGAAAATGGCGTAAAATTAAGTCATCAGGCACCAAAACTTTATGATATTCTTCAAAAAGAAGAAATTGCTGAATTCGAAGAGCTTATGCGCAAAACCATAGCTGACATTGTATCAGAAGCCAGTAGCGTTGCCTGTTGGGTGTATGTGCAGAAATACGTGAAACAGAAAACTCTTGACGAAATGCTGCAAGAATTGCCAGGAGCAGGCCAGTTCATCATTGTTATGGATACCTGGTTCGAAAGACTGATGGCGGAATAATAGAAGCTATGATAGAATAAAGAAAACGATTTGAAGTGCAAATCGGGATTTTTAGGAGTAAAGACATGACTACTATTGTGCAGTTGCGCCCCCTTGAACACAGTGATAGAGAGCAATTTGTTTTAGACAATCAGGAAGCCTTCAATTACGGTGCCCTGGAAGAATTTGGCCTTAGAGATAATCATTTTGAGGAAGATGGACAGATTATATCACGAGAAACGATTGAGCAGTCCATTGACGATGGTGAAGCTTACCGCATCGTACTCGATGGCAAAAAAGTAGGCGGTATTGTGATTAAAGTCGAGGGTGAAAAAGGCGACCTAGATCTTCTTTTCATTGCGCCATCAGTTCATAGCAAAGGCATCGGGTATGCTGCATGGTGCGAAGTTGAGAAGTTATATCCAGAAGTGAAAGTCTGGGAAACCGTAACGCCCTATTTCGAGCAGCGGAACATCCATTTTTATGTGAACAGATGTGGTTTTCACATCGTAGAGTTCTTTAACAAATATCACCAAGCCCCCAATAATCCGGAAATGAATGCTGAAAAGCAGGACGAGCAGTTTCCGGACGGAATGTTTCGGTTTGAAAAGATTATTAGGTAAATTCAAGTTTGCCGAAATATCTTTCTAACTTTCCCTATTTTACAGGCTTTCCAGCCCATTCATTAGTGAAATGATATGTATTTTCCCTTATTTTTGCCCTTATGAGATAATCGTAAGGGAAATAAGGGAAAGTTTTATTTAGTCGTTGCCTGCCACTTTATCAAGTAACTTTGCGGATTCCCGCTTGGCTTTTCTTGTGGAATGGGCGTAGACATTCATTGTGGTACTGACATCTGAGTGTCCTAACAGTTCCTGTACATCTTTCGGAGCTGCTCCATTTGCCAGAAGGTTGCTTGTGTAGGTGTGTCGCAACTGGTGAAAATGAAATCCTTCAAATCCATCCAGTTTCTGACTAATCTTCCTGCAAACAATTCCTAACGTGCTTGGCAGTTCCAAACTTCCATCCGGTCTTAAGCAGACAAAGGATATTTCCTTATAATCTTCTGGAACATTCTCTGTTCCGTCCAGATGATAGAACTCATAGTAAACTCTGTTTTTGTCTTTTACTTCTCTGTAGTAGTTTTTGTGGTAAAGTTCTCCGTACTGCATTCGGTTTTTAAGCTGTTCCTTTCGGGCATTGCGAAGAATCTCTGCCAGTGTATCTCCAAAATCAACAATCCTTACCTTTTTTCGTTTGGTTGGTCCGATGATATTCTTGTGCCTTGAACCATCATATCGGATACTGCGTCTGATCGTAAGGCACTGTTCTTCAAGATTTACATCCTGCCATGCCAGACCACAGGCTTCACCGATACGAAGTCCTGCATAATAAGCTATCTGGATTGGAAGTATTGCCGGTGGATTGTAATCCTGTAGAAATTCAATCAGTCTTTCATAATCCTCTCGTGGAATTGGCTGTATATCGCCATCCATGTCATCATCAGAAAACAGGTCAACCTCATCCGTCTGGTATTTCAGCTTAATATACTGCATCGGATTGAAAGTGATATATTGCTTTGGTGATACTGCAAACCGGAATGACTGCTGTAATACTGCCGAGAAAGAACGAATGTAATCTTTGCTGTAACCTTTTCTTTCTGAACCATCTGGATAAGTGCCACCAAAGGAAAGCAGATCGAAGAAGGCTTGTAAATGCTCAGATGTTACATTTTTCAACTTTCTCTCTGAAATTGGATGCTTCTTGATGTTGGTAATAGCACCAAGGTAATTCTGGACTGTCCCATTACTGAGAGTACCGGTCTTTAATTCTTCCTCTGCCCATATATCAAGTAATTCTCCAACTGTAATATTTTCCGACTTTGCAATGAATTTCTTGCTTTCGTAATCGTCCATTGCCTGACGGAGCAGTTTTTCCGTTTCACTTTTGCTTTCTGTTCCAGCGTATTCTTTCTGAACCAGATTGCCGCTTGCATCTTCTACATAGAAGCGGTAGTACCATTTCTTTCCTTTTTTTCTTACAGATCCTTTTGCCATAATCGTGTGTCTCCTTTCGATATCAGACAATCGGAACTGATGAAATGCTTCTTGCGTGTAGGCATCTTATGGACAAGTCCATAAGCCAATTCGCCGCTCGTCAAATCTGTAAACAGCCTGACTTGCTCGTGCTCATTGTATCATAACTCCGGTTGTCGTTCTATACCGAATCGGAATCCTCATACAAAACTTCTGATAAAAGATTTTCAAGCCTTTGTTCTGCTATTTCCGGTTTCTTGGAATAGAGCCTTACAATATCTGCCATATCATTAAAGGCATTAACGGTATGGGTGATCTCCCGGAGAAACATAATCTCGTTATATTCATCATTCGATTCAAATCCCATTGCCTTTGCAATATCCGATTCATTCGTGTTGCCCTTGTAATTCTTGCAGGCAAACTGGAATGATTCCAGAAACAGGTTATATTGCTTTAACATCAACAGCAGTAAATCTTTGGAAAAAGCATCTTCCTTTTTACTAAGGTCGAGAGGTAACTGTTTGAGAATATCGCCCATTGCATCACGAATCTGTAATTCTTTCTTATCCGTAATATCGGTTTCGTATTCATCGGTTTCCCCCTTGAGCCATTCAATAGATACATGAAGTGCTTCCGAAAGACCTTCCAGCACCATCTTTTTGGTATTGTCAATCGAACCATTCTCATAACGCAGGATTGTGGAAGCGGTAACTCCCATCTTCTCTGCAACATAAGGCTGTGTCAGATTTAATTCCAGACGACGCTGTTTTGCCCTGCTACCTATCAGCTTGCGTAGTTCTTTATCTTTCATGCTGATTGCCTCCTTTTTCGGTATGTATGAATTATAGCATGTACCTCACATAATTGCAATATGCAATTTAATGATTATTTTTAAAATTTCATAACGCTTGACAACGCAATATAAAACCGCTATACTAACAGCACAACAAAAATTGCATAATGCAATTTAACGGGAGGTGACAAGATGACGGAAAGAAAGATTGCATTATCCATCGAGGAAGCAGCCGACTATACAGGAATTGGCAGAAACACTTTGAGAAAGCTGGTTGAATGGAAGAAGCTTCCGGTATTAAAAGTCGGAAGAAAAGTCCTTATTAAAACTGACATTCTGGAAAAGTTCATGGAAGCCAACGAGGGGCGAGATCTGAGGGATAAAGGAAATGTAAAAGCTGTCACAAGAAATGTGGCAACTTAAAAAGGCGGCTTCCTACGAAACCGCCAAAGGTTCTATCAGACCGAAGCCATGATATACCTACACGCAAGAGGATTATACCATGTGCTTCTCCTGATATGCAACCGGGAACTGTTGTTTATCGGAAAAAGAAAGGATGAAGACGATATGGCGAAATCAACAAAGACTTATGAAGAAAGAATACGTGCATTAGAGAAAAAGGAACAGGAAAGCATTGAAGCTACAAAAAAGCTCATAGCACAGCGGAAGGAACTGGAAAAGAGAAAGAAAGCGGAAGAAAGTAAAAAACGAACCCACAGGCTCTGTCAGATTGGAGGAGCGGTGGAATCGGTTCTTGGCTGTCCGATTGAGGAGGAAGATTTACCAAAGTTGATAGGCTTCTTAAAAAGGCAGGAAACAAACGGGAAGTTTTTCTCAAAAGCGATGCAGAAAGAATTAGTTACAGACATGGAGGATGTGTAATGGCGGAGGGAGTGGGTTTTCCATTCCCTTCATTGCCTTTGAATGAAGGGCGCACTTATGGACAACCAGAGGTCGTCCTTATAAGTTTGCCACAAGTGGCAACCGGTCTGCGCTTACGCTTGCCGGGCTCGTTCCGTCGGCGGGGCTTTCAGCCAGACCTGCTCATGCCGCAGGGGGCACTCTTGCGCAGAGGGCGTTCCGACAGCTTCACTTCTGCCAAACCAGAAGAAGATGCTGTCGGAAATCAATGCCGGATACGGCAGAAAGGGGGAATCGTATCATGGCGATATTTCACTTTACAGTAAAGATTGTCGGGCGCAGTAAAGAAAAATCTGTCATATCCGCATCGGCATATCTTAATGGAGATGTGATGAAGAATGAGGAAACAGGCAGAATCAGTTACTATACTTCCAAAAAGGAAGTCGTCTACACCAGTCTGATGATGTGCGAAAATGCACCTCCTGAATGGCTGCATGTACCGGAAGAAAATATAAAAAGGTTTCAACAGTCTATCCGTTATAAAAGAGCGGATGATAAAGATGCCGCACTGGAAAAGTTTAAAATCACATTTCAGAAACAGCGTCTATGGAATGAGGTATTGAAGATAGAAAAAAATGCAGATGCACAGCTTGGACGCTCATTTGAATTTTCCCTGCCGAAAGAATGGAGCAGACAGGAACAGATTGATTATACAACCGAATATATTCAAAAGACTTTCGTGGATAAGGGAATGTGTGTCGACTGGAGCATACACGATAAGGGCGATGGAAACCCACATGTGCATTTACTTGTAACCATGCGACCATTCAATCTGGATCATTCATGGGGCAGCAAAGAAGTCAAGGACTGGGATTTTGTCAGAGATACTGACGGAAATATCGTGGTTGATGAATCCCACCCGGACTGGTGGCAGGATAAGAAAAATCCTGACCGGCATGGAATCCGCATTCCGGTACTTGATGAAAACGGAGTACAGAAAGTCGGGGCAAGAAACCGAAAACAATGGAAACGGGTTCTGACCGATGCTACCGGCTGGAATAATCCAAAGAATTGTGAGTTATGGCGAAGCGAATGGGCTGGGATGTGTAACCGGCATTTATCCATAGACAATCAGATTGACCACCGCTCTTATGAAAGACAGGGCAAATTAAAAATCCCTACGATTCATGAGGGTGCGGATGCAAGAAAGATTGAGGAAAAATATCTCACCGGACAGATATGGAATGGTTCATGGAAGGTAGAGGAAAACCAGATGATTAAAAAACAAAATGCACTACTGCAAAAGGTAATCACAACCTTTGGTAAGGTATCCGGTGCATTGTCAATATGGAAGGAGTGGTTGAATGACATTAGAAGAAAGCAAAGAAGTAATTCCCATGATGGAAGCAATGATTACACAGATAGAGGAACAGCAGAATATCATGGCAGAGATGCTTCAGGAAATACAGGAAAAGGACGAGAAGCTGATGTGCTTTCAGGAGAAGGAAGAACGATTGCAGCAATTAGAGAGCGAATTATCAGAACTGCTTCAAATCTTGCCGGATACAGAAGAACTGTTGATACTTCTGGAAGAAAAGACAGACCAGATACAGAAGCTTACAGACGAAAATCAGCAATGGCAGGAATTGGCACAGAAATTAAACAGCGAGAACCGGCTATTGCAGAAACAGAACAGCGAATTACTGAACTTGAACAGCAATTAGAGAAAGGAAGGTCGATTGATGAACGAATTAAGAAACTCAAAGAGCGACGATCAACTGGAAGAGTTGCTTCTGCTGACAGAGCAGATGCAGGAAGAACTCGACCAGAAAGACAGGACTATCCGGGAACTGAAAATGCAGCTCGACGAATCGCTGACCTTGAACGAGAGGTTAAACAGCGAGAACAGAGCAGGGAACATTCAAGCCTTAAAGAACGACTTGAGGAAAACAAAAGAATTGTTGCAGAGAGAGAAAGAGAAAACGCACGCTGCCGAAATCATGACAGAGGAATGTCAAGATAAGCTAAGGCAGGCAGAACAGGAACGGGACTATGCACTCTCTCATCAGAAAAAAGTAGAGATACCGGTTGAAAAGCCAGTACTCTATCAAAAGTGTGGGAACTGTAACCTGACAGCTTATCTGAAAGCCAAGGAAAAGTATGATACGCAGAGAGAAAAACTGGCAGGCAGATATAAAACAAAAACAGCCATGTATGAAGCATTGATGTTTCTGCTGATATGGTATTCCGTATCAACTACTCTTTTTCAGATGATACGGTCAAAAATATTTATTTCTGATTGCGTGGTATTCTTTGATACAATCGCCACTTTTATACAGACCATTGCAGGGTGGATTATACTGACAGGAAAGAACATGGCACAGATTAGTAATGGAATATCCAATCCTGTCGTTGCCGGAATTGTATATTGGCTGATAAGAATACTGATCTGCGGTGGATGTTTGGTGGGTGCTGGAATACTTGTAGCATTTATAGAGATAAAGATTGCAGAGTTATATAAGAAGTGCTGTTGGGATATGATTACCATAATGGTAATACTTATAAGCATGGCAACAGCTATCTACTTTGGGAAGTGGATAAAGATAACATTGCCAATCAATCTGCTATTTCTCTTATTATTCGTGCAACTGGTATATGTTGGAATCAGGTGGTATGTAAAGGGATGGCGAGAAACAAGGGGATATCATTAAAACAAAAATACCGATATTTTATTGGTACTATATGTCTTTACTTTCGTGCTAATATATATTATCATATTAGCACGAAAGGAGAAAGTATATGACTCAGTTTGAAAAATTAGATTTGTTGTTGCGTGAATGTGGAGGGACAATTCAGACATTTCAAGTTCTAAATAATGGAATTAGTAAGTCTGTGTTTTATGCATATGTGAAGGAACGAGGATTAGAACAAGCTGCTCATGGTGTGTATGTATCGCCGGATACGTGGACAGATGCAATGTACCTTTTGCATTTACGTTGTGGTCAAGCTGTATTTTCTCATGAAACTGCATTGTTTTTTCATGATTTAACGGACAGAGAGCCTTTGAAATACACCATAACAGTAAGAACTGGATATAATCCAAGTCGTTTGCAGGAAGACGGTTTTCAAGTGTACACAGTAAAAAAGGATTTACATGAAATAGGAATCATAGCTATGCAGACATCATTCGGACATTCCGTTCCCGTTTATGACATGGAGAGAACAATTTGTGATCTGCTTCGTAGCAGAAAAAATGTTGAAATGCAGGTCTTTCAAGACGCATTGAAACAATATGCAAAACGTAAGGATAAAAACTTACGGATGCTTATGAAATACGCAGCTATGTTTCATGTTGAAAACATACTTAGACCATATTTGGAGGTGTTACTTTAGATGATAACAACGGCAAGACAATTAAAGGATTTAATTCGTAATATGTCAAAGAAAAAATCCGCAGATGCACAGATTTTGATGCGGAATTATATGATGGAACGTTTTTTAGAACGAATTTCTTTATCAGAGTATAAAAACCAGTTTATATTAAAAGGTGGAATGCTTGTGGCGGCAATGGTTGGTCTGGATGCCAGAGCTACTATGGATCTGGATGCTACCATAAAAGGCACTAATGTTAGTGTGGAGGATGTAGAAATGATTATATCCCAAATTATATCAATTCCACTGGACGATGGTGTTTCATTTCGGGTCAAACGGATATCGGAAATCATGGAAGAAGCAGATTATCCTGGTGTTCGTGTAAGCATGGAAACGAAATTTGATGGTGTAATCACACCATTAAAGATTGATATTTCTACAGGGGATGTAATTACACCAAGAGAAATCAAGTACAAATTTAATCTTATGCTTGAAGACCGCACTATTGAGGTATGGGCATATAATCTGGAAACGGTATTGGCTGAAAAATTGGAAACTGTTGTTAGTCGAAACGTTACAAATACACGAATGAGAGATTTTTATGATATTTATATTTTACAAAAGTTGTATGGAGAACAACTCCAAAAACAAGTTTTATGGACTGCACTTGTGGCTACAGCCAAAAAAAGGGGAACATTAGACCTGATAGAAGCTGAGGATATAAGAGAAATATTTGATGAAATTGAATCAAGTCCGGTTATGGAGACCTTATGGAAAACATATCAAAAAAATTATTCTTATGCTGCTGATATTTCATGGCATGCAATTGTGAAGTCAATCTGTGCATTATATGGAAGTATATTGGAGAATATGTATGACACATAAAAAACTGATATGTAAATTACGTTAGCATTTTGAGTTGCCTAAATTCGAAAGTTAGGAAAATCTTAATAATTTCTCAGGCAATCCATTGTGAATTTAGATGTTGTATTTGCTATACTTAATTGGAAATATGAGCAAAGGAGTTGAAAATATGTCTGAAAAGATATTGATTATAGATGACGAGCAAGATATAGCGGATCTGTTGGAGGTCTACTTGAAAAACGAAAATTACGTCGTTTATAAATTTTACTGCGCAACGGATGCCATGTCGTGTATTGAAAGCGGCGACATTGATCTTGCCATTCTGGATATTATGCTCCCGGATATGAACGGCTTTTCACTTTGCCAGCTTATCCGAAAGAAATACACTTATCCAATCATAATGCTAACGGCTAAAATTGAGGAAACGGATAAAATAACGGGGCTGACATTTGCTGGGGTTAGATAGCGATACTTTTTACATCTACCATGTTACGGCGGTCATGGTTGACAACTTGCGTCGGCTCCTGCTCGGTATCAACCTGTCCGACAAAGCTGTAATGGATTTCGATTTTCCGGGTGTTGGTTTCCCGGTCTAATTCATGTATCAAAATACGGTCGATAAACTCATGGACGTTTTCATAGGTCAATTCCTGTATGTCGCTGTATTTCCCGACAATCTGAATAAACCTTGATATATCCCTTTTTCGCTCGGTAACGGTTGCGATCTGCTGTTGTAACTCGTCTATCCTTGCGGCAAGGGATTTCTTTTCGTCCTCGTAGCCGGAAGTTAGAAACACAAACCGTTCATCTGTCAGTCTGCCTAATGCGTTGTCCTCGTACAGCTTGCGGAAAAGCGTGTCAAGTTCGGTCATACGCGCCTGTGCTTTGGAAAGTTCCTTTTGCTGCTGCGCTAATGCCTTTCTCGCTTCCATGTCGCCGTACTCGGTAGCTTTACAGATAAAGTCCTGTTCGTGTTCCTTAACATACTGCAAAACCCGCCGCATATCTTCCAGCACTAAATCAAGAAGTACGTTTTTGCGGATATAATGAGAGGTACACTCGCTGCCTGTCCTTGCCCTGTTGCGCCATGCGCCGCAAGAATAGGAAAACCTGCGCGGCTCGATATTTACGCCCTGTTGGTAATACATCTTATGTCCGCAACCAGCGCAAAACAGCAAGCCGGAAAAAATATCAATCTCCGCTGCTTTTGTCGGGCGGTGGCGGGTAGCAATCCGCTTTTGCGCAAGTTCAAAGGTTTCCTCGTCAACAAGCGGCTCATGGGTGTTTGGGAAGAAATAGCGTTGTTCTTCTTCGTTCTTCCGGGTCTTTTTCGACTTGTAGGATACCTTGTGAGTTTTCGCGGTTATGGTATGCCCTAAATATTCCTGCCTTGCTAATATGTCATAGAGCGTTTTGTCCGGCCAAGTATAGGGGGCGATCATTGCCCGCTGATACCGCGCCTGTCCTGTGCGCTGATAGCGCAACGCTCCAATCGTCAAGACTTTGTTTTCCGCAAGCCATTTTTGGATTTCGCACATACGCACGCCGCTAACAAACATAGCGAAAACCTGTTTGACAATCGGCGCGGTTTCCGGGTCGGGTATAAGGTGGTGGCGGTTGTTCGGGTCTGGGATATAGCCGTATGGATATTCCCCGTTGACACGCTCGCCTTTTTGCGCCTGTGCCTGTTTAACTGCACGGATTTTCTTGCTTGTATCGCGGGCGTAAAACTCGTTAAACCAGTTCCGCAAGGGGGTAAACTCGTTATCCTCCCGCGCTGTGTCAACTCCGTCGTTAATCGCGATATAGCGCACTCCGTTTTCGGGAAATACAATCTCTATGAGTTCGCCCGTTTTCAGATAGTTTCTGCCAAGACGGGAGAGGTCTTTGGTAATAACCGTCGCCACTCGTCCGGCTTCCACTTCCTGCAACATCGCTTGCAGCCCCTCGCGCTCAAAACTCACGCCGGAAAATCCGTCGTCCACAAAAAACTTTGTGTTCAAAAAATGGTGTTCGTCCGCATAGCGTTGAAGTATCATTTTTTGGTGCTGTATGCTTCCGCTTTCTCCGGCCTGCATATCCTCTTGACTTAAACGGCAGTAAAGGGCGGTGATTTTATTCGACTGTAACATTAGTCCTCCTTTCCGACAGCCGAATAAACAGGTATAATGTGTTGCTATCATTATACCATATCCCGCCGCCTAATGCACTACTCGGACGCTAAAAAGCCCGGATTTCCGGGCTTTTTCTGCAAATCCTTTACAATGAGTTTTTCAATCTTTTTATGGATTGTATCGGTTGCCTTTTCACTCGGCAACGCTTGAACAAGATAGGTGATTTTCCCTATTTTGCGTTCGGTTGTAATTGTCTGTTTTTTATCCATTAGAAAAACCTCCTTTTCCTGTATGGATAAACTATATTCGTCAAAAGGCAAAACGGGCGGTTGTTAGCTGCAACCTCACGGGAGTTTCACCCCGGCCCATGCTTATGGGTGCGCCGCGCAATACTTTGAGGGTGTTCAACGCGGGAGTATCGTTGTGCCGCCTTGTATGTCGTCGCCCACAAGCTGCTAAACTTGTTTTACGGCGCGGTAGTTCTCGCTCGACTTTTCCCCAACGGGGAAAAGCGGTCATGGCGTACCCGCCGCCCGGCTCGGTACAGACGGAATGTACCCGTTGCCTGTTATGCTGCGCACCAAAGGCCGCTTTCTTTGTCAAGGAACAATAGGCTTTGTCGGCCTGTAACAGTACACCGTTTCCGATGTGCTGTTACGGAACGACAAATAGCCCATAACGGGAAGCGTGGAAAGGGGACACGCTCCCCGCATGGGCTAAAAGATTATCCTACATGAAAAGCAAGGGTGCGGGTAATAAGGCGCACTTGCAGCCTGTTACGCATTTCCTCGTCCACATAGGAATAGGTATTGCCCGCGTCGTCTTTCAGCGTGCGGGTACAAAGTTTCGCTATGTAACCCTCGTAATGCTTCAAGATCGCGCACATGGCGGTTGTGTCGCCGTTTGCCGCTGCGGAAATGACAGGGAACGGCAACAGATTTTCAGATTTCCTAACGGTATTCATCATCTGCTTTTCCCTCCAAATACTGTTTGATTTTCGCAAGCGCGGATTTCCTGTGCCGGAAAACCGTCGTGCGTACAACATTCAGCAGTTCAGCAATTTCCGCGTCGCTCATGTCCAAGAAGTAGGACAAAAGGATAATGTCGCGTTTCCTTTCGGGCAAAGCGTTAAGGGCTTCGGCAAGCAGTTCATTTTTGACGAGTACATCAAAGCCGGACACTTGAAAACGGAAATAATCGCTTTTGTATTCGTCCGTTGTGAAAAGCTGCGCGAGTTCGCTTTCGCTCAAATCCGAAAAAGGTACTTCGCGTGCTGCGCGTTTCGCAAGAGTGCGGCGGTGGCTTTTCGCTTCGCCAACCAAAGTTTTCTTTGCTAATGCGTCGTACTGATGTTGTATTCTTTCCTTGTCGGAAGAAGATAGCTCCATAGAGTTCACCTCCTTCCCGCGTGGAGTAGAGGACGGGAGTTAAGGGCTTGTCCTCTCTGCCCCTTTCGCTCCGTACCCGTTCGGGAGATGGCTCTTGAGTGCGTTTTTCAGAAAAAAGTTGAAAAAAGCAAAATGCGCCCGTCCGCAAGACGCGGACGAGCGCAAAGGAAATGTAAGAAGTATTTAGATGTATTGACAGTTCATACTCATAGCCGGAATATCCCGCTTGCGGAGCATAGCTTTTTTTGACCGCAAAGCATTAGGCGGGTTACAGTAAATAAAAATGGACACGGCGATACCTCCCCGATACCGCCGTATCCTTAAAAAAGGGCGACTTTAATACACTACCCGCAATCCATTCTATAATAGGGAACAGCGGCTTTTGCGCAATATTAAATAAAAAAGCCGATAACACATAGGTTTTTTGACCTAATGCGTTATCGGCTCTGCGTCTATGCGTCTGGCACTTTTAATCATTTTTTTTTGAATTTATTATATGTGTTAGCTAACTGTCCACAAGCCGCGTTAATCTCTCTGCCATGAGAAACTCTCATAGTAACTTCAAGTCCTGCTTGCTCTAATTGATGTTTGAATGCAACTATTTCCCGTTTCTGTGGTGCTTTAATTCTTGAATTGCTTGTTGGGTTGTATTGTAACACGTTAATCATAACTTTTTTGCCCCGAAACCATTTTGCAAGTTGTCTTACATCTGAGGGCCGGTCATTTATACCCGGTAAAAGCAAATACGCAAAGACAATTTTGCGATTATGCCTTTCAGAATAGGATAAGGCTTGCTTAACAACATCTTCAATAGCATATATGCGCATGTGAGGAATAATACGATTTCTTGCAGATTGTGTTGCTGCGTGTAAAGATATTGTCAACTGAATTTTAAGATGTTCCTCGCGCAATTTTTTTAATTGATCGACCGGACCAACTGTTGATATGGTAATGCCGTCGGTTGGAAAGTTGAGCCCATATCTATCTCGGAGAATATGGATTGCTTTTATCAAGTTGTCATAATTGAATAAAGGCTCTCCCATACCCATAAAAACGATACGGTTTACTTTTCGACGCAACAATATAATCTGTTGTACGATTTCTGACGATGTTAGATTACGAACAAAGCCATTTCGCCCGGACTCACAAAAAATACAACCAACAGGACAACCGACTTGTGTGCTCACGCAAACAGTTCCACCATCTCGCCGCTTGATAAAAACCGTTTCAATGTATTTGTTGTCTTTCAGTTCGTAAACATACTTTTCAGTATCACTGCTTTTGCAAATATTTTTTACCAACATTGATAGATTTTTTTTGCGTGGTAATTGCTTATATAATTCTTCATATAAGGCTTTTGCTTCATTCTCGCCAATAACTTCCGACATTTCTTTGTAAGTAAATCCGTATGGATCATTCCGTACTTCCGCAGGCGTATATTTAGGTAAACGTTTCATTTTTATATCCTTTCTTCTAAATAATAAAAGTTTGTTTTTCTGTATTTTTGATTACAATCTCTAATTTTTCTACATCAATGATATGCGTCAATTTGCATTTAGGGCAGAAAAGAGGAAAATCTTTTAATACAGTATTATGAAATACTTGAACTCTCGTCTTTCCGTTACAAATCGGACATTTTATCCAATATTTTTTAAGCATTATATTTCACTCGTCCTTTTTACACAAAAAAATGCAGGTCAATCCTCAACATGAGCATTGACCTGCATTTATAATGCACAGAGCAGTACAACAAAACTAAGGCATAGCTTGCACTATGTCTATACTATATCTATACGTCGTTAGTTTTTTGTATAGCATCCGCAAAATAAGCATGACAAAAAAGCCCATGTTGAAAATGGGAAAATCCTTTTTTTCAATGCTTATCTAATACGCATGCTATGCAACATAAACGCCACCTCCTTTTACATAAATTTTATTTTATCAGAAAATCAGTCTACTGTCAATACACAACAGGAAGTATTTAACCTAATGATATGAATTGTGTGGACATATCCAAAAAGAAAGGTGAACTGTAAAATGTAACAGGGTGAATGAAAATGGCAAAAAGACCCGTACCATTGTACGACTTTAAGGCTTTCGGGGCAGCTATAAAAGCCGCGAGAAATGAATACGGCGAGAGCCGCAAAAAGGTAAGCGACGAGTTATATATTTCCCCGCGCTACCTTGCGAATATCGAGAACAAGGGACAACAGCCGAGTTTACAGGTATTCTATGACCTTGTAACCCGGTATCATATTTCGGTAGATCAATTTTTCTTCCCGAACAGCAATGCGGAGAAATCCACCGGGCGGCGGCAGCTTGACGCGCTGCTGGACGGTATGAGCGATAAAGGCATACGGATTGTAACCGCAACAGCAAGGGAGATAACGGAAGTCGAAAAAGCAGAGGATTAACCTCACAATATGAGAAATCGGGAGATTGCAGCGCATGGCGGCTGCAATCTTTTTTTGCGTCCAAAATCAAAGGAACGCGCAACAAATACCGCCTTTCGGTGGGGGTATGGAGTAGATAGCAAGCACAGCAAACGAGTACCCGTTTGCGGAAAATGCTTGTTGGGATAATCCCAAACCCTTATACCGAAAGGCGGTGCGGAAATGGAAAACCGAAAGAGAAATATACAGATGAAGTTTTACGTTACGGAAGAAGAAAAGCGGCTGATCGACGAGAAGATGAAGCAGCTTCCCATAAAGCAGTATGGGGCATACTTCCGTAAAATGGCGATAGACGGGTATATTCTTGTCGTTGACCGAAGCGACACAAAAGCATATATCCGGGAACTGCAAGCGGTGAGCCGGAACATCAACCAAATTGCAAAACGCGCCAATGCGACGGGGACGGTTTACAGGCAGGATATAGAGGACATTAAAAAGGCGGTGGACGAGATATGGCGGTTACAAAGACGCACCCTATTAAATCAACCTTAAAGGCTGCGATAGACTATATCTTAAATCCCGAAAAGACAGACGGGAAGCTGCTTGCGTCCTCTTTCGGCTGCGGGCTGGAAACCGCCGATATTGAGTTTGCATGGACGCGGGAAGCTGCCGGAGATCGCGGCACACATTTAGGGCGGCACTTGATACAATCCTTTGGCAGCTATCAAGTACAAACAAGATTTATATAAAACATCCGCTGGTGAAGTGACCCCGGATAGGATCAAATCGGCTTTGGAAACTTATCAAAGCTGCGTTCGAGAATATGGGCCAGTCGAGGAAGAGGGCTTTCCTCTGGCTGTATTTATTGAAAAAATCGTCCCGTTCCGTCACTTGCTGATGGGTCTGTCCGAAGCGTTTGCTGATCCAGTAACAGGCATTGGTGCTGATTTAATGGATATTGACCCGAATGACATTGACGGAGCCTATTATGAAAAGTGCGCAGAACATTTACAGGATGTCATGCGGAATGAGCAAAGAGAAAACGAAACCGCACAGCAGAAAGCTCTTGAAAAATATTCAGAACTTGATACGCCATTTTATCTTCATTCTGGAATTTCAAAAGATGCATTTGATTATATTGAGTTTTATATTTTGTTCCTTGCTATTTTGTGTGTGGCAATCGCAGCATCTACTTTCGCCGGAGAATATCAAACGGGCGGTGACAGCATCCTGCGAACCACCAAATACGGGCATAAACAATTAGCAATTACCAAAATTCTGGCGGTATTTACACTTTTCGTTGTTACTTTCCTTGTCGGGATCACGATACACATTCTGATTTTAGATGCAGCGTTCGGGACGGATTGCTTAAAAACATCGTTTCAGATGCGATACTCTATCATTAATCTGCCAAACATCAATCTGGGGCAGTTGCAGATAATTCTCGCAGCAGCGGGCTTACTTTCTGTATTAGCAACGGTTAGCTGTACGTTGTTCCTGTCTGCAAAATGTAAAGACACATTGACAGTTTTGCTGATCTCTATTGTAGTTCTTCTCATGCCGCTTTTTGCTTATGTAGCGATGGGAGCAACATGGCTCTCTACCATACTTCCATCTGCCGGAATTGGTATGCAGAACAATTTCCTTTCTCAGCTTGCAGATTTCAATTATCTGAATATCGGTGGAATGAGTTTCTGGACACCGCATGTTATTTTGATTTCGGCAGGAATTGAATTATTTGTGTTTACATTCTTGGCGATTCATTCCTATTGCAGACATCAGGTAGCATAAAAGAAGTTCAAAATAGAACGAATAGGTTATCTGCAGCGCGACGGCAAAAGAAAAAAAGCCGTCGCAGAGCAGACACATTTTCACGCGCCTATGAAACGGCGGCTTTGATTTTCAGAGCCGCCGTTTCTTTGCATTTGCACAAACCTATGATGAATTTTCCGGAAATATTGTGGTTAATAGCGATTTAAACTGTTGTATTTGTTTAAAAATTAAAAAATATCTAATGAGTCTTCCGCATCTACCCACATCTGCAAATTTCCATCAAGATATAATTTGGCATATTCAAGAGGTTCATCAATGGCGAGTGCGTTTAATGCACAGTCTGATCCTGGTGTGGTTTTTAAGTTCTTTTCAGCTTCCCAACAGTCAATGCGGAGCATATAGCCAACAGAGGTGTAAACATCAATACTGTTGCGCTTGGGATTGTATTCTGCAAATATTGTTCTCATCGTATCAAATCTCCTTATCGTTAAATCAATCATTTGTTGCAAAAATCAGAAGCATTTCAATCAGTTCACAATGTCACTTTTATTTTGTGTTATACTGTTTTATATAATTTTCTTGCCCTTGTTTTTGCCCTTATCAGAGTTCGTAAACACTGGTGGGACGATATAACGCAAGGGAAACAATAAGGGAAAGCTCACCTGCGATAAACTTTGTGTTTTCAAGGGATTGAGAGATATTTGATAATAAAATATAACAGTTATTAAATCCCTTGGAATATATGAAATCTCAATTCAAGTTTGTATAACAGGAAAATTTAAATTTAATGCTTGAAAAAAGGAGAAATAAACATGGCAAAGAAAGAAGAAAGATTTGAAGTTACATTTAGAGACGGAAGTCAGCTTAAGGATGAAGGAGTTCGCCAAATCCTTGTAGATAAGGAGACTGGGGTTAACTATCTTTGTTGGAAATCTGGATATGGAGCGGCTATTACACCTCTTCTGGATTCAGAAGGAAAAGTCATAGTTACAAAATAAAATTGAAAGTTGGAGGATACACGCATGAAAATTGTAATCATTAATGGAAGTGCCAGAAAAGGAAATACGCTGGCAGCAATCAATGCATTTATAAAAGGAGCGTCAGAAAAGAATAAAATTGAAATCATTGAACCCGACAAACTCAACATTGCACCATGCAAGGGATGTGGTGTCTGTCAATGCTCTAAGGGATGCGTCGATAAGGATGATACAAATTCTACAATTGATAAAATTGCTGCCGCAGATATGATTCTTTTTGCTACACCAGTTTATTGGTGGGGAATGTCAGCACAATTGAAACTTATCATTGATAAGTGCTACTGCCGTGGATTGCAGTTAAAAAACAAAAAAGTTGGCACAATTGTTGTAGGTGGTTCTCCTGTAGGCAGTATCCAGTATGAGCTGATTGATAAGCAGTTTGACTGTATGGCAAAATATCTTTCATGGGATATGCTTTTCAAAAAATCATATTACGCAACAGCCAGAGATGAACTTGAAAAAAATAAGAATTCCATGAACGAACTTGAGTGGATCGGAAAAAATTTATAAAGCACACACCAAATTCAAGTTTGCAGGGATGATAAGCGGTTCAGTACGATATAAATTGAATATAGAAATGTAAAGACTATTTACCGTAAAACAGTAAATGGTCTTTTTTGTACCTTTTGGGGAACGAGTAGAGATTTATAGCCGGAAATTTATGTTTTATCATAATCTGTGAAATAAGATGGGTTAATTCTTCGATTTACATGTTTTTTAAGGTGTAATGGCATGGTATTATGGTACTTATAAAGAACCTATTATGTCTGTTGGAGAGAGCGGTGAAAAGTTATGAAGCTATTATTTAAACAAAGGCTGTTTTCATGGTTTGACAGCTATGATATCTATGATGAAGCAGGCAATACTGTTTATGTAGTAAAAGGTCAGTTGTCCTGGGGACATAAACTTGTAATTTATGATGCCTATGGAAATGAAGTAGGAATGGTTGTTCAGAAAGTACTTACTTTTCTTCCTAAATTCGAGATTTATAAAAACGGCAGTTATATCGGATGCCTGAGCAAAGAATTCTCATTCCTGACGCCACATTATAATATTGATTACAATGGATGGCATATTGATGGAACAATTATGGAATGGGACTATAGCATTCTTGATCGAAGCGGTTATTCAATCGCACGGGTTAGTAAAGAACTGTTTCATATGACAGATACTTATGTTATTGATGTGCAGGATCCCGGAAATGCGTTGGATGCGCTGATGTTTGTACTGGCGATTGATGCAGAAAAATGTTCCAGGAATTAAATAGTTGATCTTGTTGCTGAAGATATTCGGAGATGGGGAGGTAGCATGGGATTATTCAAAAAGAAAATCGTAAAAAAAACATATGACCGAGAACATATGAAACCTGTTATTCGTGCAAGCATTTGTACCGGAGAAGAAGTAGCAGGATTCAAAGATATGCGGACTGGAAAAATCGAAGAAATCATGCTGATCAGATCGCCAGAGGACCTAGAAAGATTCAAAGAGATATATGAGATAACAGAGGAAATTGCAAAAGAATATTAAACATTGGATAAGGGGGATGTATTGTCATGAGAACGATAGGTAATATCCTTTGGTTTATATTTGGAGGATTACTGGGCGGACTGGCATGGGTTTTTGCAGGATGCATATGGTGTATTACAATTATTGGAATTCCGGTAGGCCTGCAATGTTTTAAATTTGCGACCCTGGCATTCTGGCCGTTTGGAAAAGAAATCGTGTATGGAAATGGCATGTTTTCGTTTCTGGTAAATCTTATATGGATTATATTTTTTGGCTGGGAAATGGCACTTGGAAACCTGATAGTGGGTTGTATTTGGTGCATTACGATAGTTGGAATTCCATTTGGAAAGCAATTTTTCAAGATGGCAAGACTCTCTTTCATGCCATTTGGTGCGAGTGTGATAGGGTAGAATATGTGAGGTCTTATGGATGAAAAATGAAATAATATTATTTACGGATGGTGATATTAATATTGAAGTATTCTTATTTCAGGAGAATTAGATGAGACTTGTCTTAAATGAGAAAGGAAATTATGAACACTACAATTAATTATTACAACCTAAATGCAAAAAATTTCATAGAAAACACTCAGAATGCAGATATGCATCTGGCACAAGAGACGTTTCTCCAACTATTGCCTGGGAGTGCGTCAATTCTTGATTTTGGTTGTGGTTCCGGTCGTGATACAAAATATTTCCTTGAGAAGGGGTGCCAGGTGGCGGCAACCGACGGATCCGCAGAACTCTGTCGATTGGCAGGTAGCTTTACAGGGATTAAAGTAAAGAAAATGCTATTTCAGGAATTGGATGAAATTGGAGTGTATGATGGCATCTGGGCATGTTCCTCTATTTTGCATTTGCCAAAGCAGGAACTTCTTCCCGTAATCCAAAAAATGTGTATTGCACTTAAAGATAACGGGGTGATTTATACGTCCTTCAAATATAGTAATTTTGAAGGGGAACGAAATGGTCGTTATTTTACTGATTTTATGGAAGATACATTTCGGGAATTTATCAAGGTGATACCGGAACTTACGGTAGAAGATCAGTGGATTACGTTGGATGTGCGCCCGGGAAGAGGAGAAGAAAAATGGCTCAATTTAATTTTGCGGAAAAATCAGAAATAGAGGAACTCCATATAGAACCAACAGATGTTATGACCGGAGACAGAAACAAAAGCAGATATTTGCTGTATCAGTTAAAGCTTAGCATGGCACGGGCAAAACAGATTGATATTATTGTCTCATTCCTCATGGAATCAGGTGTAAGAATGCTGCTCTCAGACTTAAAAGCAGCTTTGCAACGTGGTGTTCGGATTCGCATTCTTACCGGAAATTATTTGGGAATTACACAGCCTTCTGCACTATTTCTTCTTAAAAAGGAATTGGGAGACAAGGTGGAATTGCGTTTTTATAACGATAAGAACCGCTCGTTTCATCCCAAATCATATATATTTCATTATGAGAACTTAAGTGAAATATATATTGGTTCATCAAATATTTCCAGAAGTGCATTAACCTCCGGTATTGAGTGGAATTATCGTTTCAATAGCAGCCAGGACAGTCAGAATTTTAAGTTGTTTTATGAAACGTTTGAGGATTTATTTAAAAATCATTCTTACGTGATTGATGATGCGGAATTGAAAGCGTATTCAAAGAACTGGCATAAACCTGCGGTTGCAAAAGACCTTGCACGATATGACCAGACAGATCCGGATACAAAAGTTGAAGTGCTGTTTCAACCAAGAGGTGCACAGATAGAAGCACTTTGTGCTTTGGAAAACAGCAGGGCGGAAGGTGCTTCGCGTGGTTTGGTTCATGCTGCGACTGGTGTAGGAAAAACCTATTTGGCAGCATTTGATTCTGCAAAGTATGAGAGGGTATTGTTTGTTGCACATAGAGAAGAAATATTGAAACAGGCAGCAGTATCCTTTAAAAATGTTCGTCATTCAGATGACTATGGTTTCTTCGATGGAAAACAAAAGGATATTGGAAAATCTGTGATTTTTGCTTCTGTGGCAACGCTTGGCAGAAGCGAATATCTGACAGAGGAGTATTTTGCGCCGGATTACTTTACATATTTGGTGATTGATGAGTTTCATCATGCTGTTACAGATCAGTATCAGAGAATCGTGAATTATTTTAAACCACAGTTTATGCTTGGTCTTACTGCTACGCCGGAAAGAATGGATGGAAAGTCTATTTATGAAATTTGTGATTATAATGTTCCATATGAGATTACATTGAAGGAAGCAATCAATAAAGGAGCATTGGTTCCGTTTCATTATTATGGTATTTATGATGAAACAGACTATTCAACACTCAAATTGGTAAAAGGCCGATATGATGAGAAGGATTTGAATGATAAATATATTGGCAATGTAAAACGATATGATTTGATTTATAAATATTACAAAAAATATCGTTCCAAACGTGCTTTAGGTTTTTGTAGTTCAAGAATGCATGCTGAAGAAATGGCAAAGGAATTCTGCAGGCGAGGCGTAAAATCTGTTGCTGTGTATAGCAATGCAGATGGGGAATTTTCAGAAGAAAGAAATGTAGCAATCGAGCAATTAAAGAAGCAGGAGATAAAGGTTATTTTCTCTGTAGATATGTTCAACGAAGGTGTGGATATTGCTTCTCTTGATATGGTTATGTTTTTGAGACCGACGGAATCACCTACTGTATTTTTACAGCAGTTGGGCCGTGGCTTGCGTATCAGCAAGGGTAAAGAGTATGTCAACGTACTTGATTTTATTGGAAACTACGAAAAGGCCGGGCGTGCGCCGTTTTTATTGAACGGTGGTGCTTGTGTCGGAGAAAGAACAGCGTATGACTATTCTGAAATTGAGTATCCCGATGATTGTATTGTGGATTTTGATATGCGTTTGATTGATCTTTTCCGAGAAATGGACAAAAAGTCGTTGTCTATTCAGGAAAGAATTAAACAGGAATATTATCGCGTGAAAGAATTGCTTGATGGAAAAATTCCCACACGTATGGAACTTTTTACGAATATGGATGATAATATTTACGAATACTGTATGAAACATTCGAAAGAAAATCCGTTTAAACGATATATGGATTTTTTATATGAAATTCATGAATTATCGGCGGAAGAACTCCAGGTTTACGCGGGAATAGGAAGAGAGTTCCTGCAGTTGATTGAAACAACGGATATGCAGAAAGTGTATAAGATGCCGATTCTGTACAGCTTCTATAACGAGGGAGATGTACGGTTGGCTGTTACAGATGCTGAGGTAGTGGAGAGCTGGAAAAAGTTCTTTGATCGAGGAACGAACTGGAAAGATTTTCCACAAGTAACTTCTTATGAGGAGTATCAAAAGATAACAGACAAGCAGCATTTAAGCAAAGCCAAAAGCATGCCGATTAAGTTTTTAAAAGCTTCTGGTAAAGGTTTTTTTATAGATAAGGATGGCTATGCACTGGGAATCCGAGATGAATTGGCAGATGTAATTAAAGTTGATGCTTTTAAGAAGCAGATGAAAGATATTATCGAGTATCGTACGATAGAATATTATCGGAGACGGTATGTAGAGAAGTAATCAAAAGTATTATTTACAGAAGAAATAACAAAGCGGATTGTGAGGTGACGGATATGCTGAAAAACGTACTGATCGTGGTGGATGATATAGAAAAATCCATAGAGTTTTATAGGGACTTATTTGGATTGCAAGTGATTCTTAAGAATGAAGGTAATGTGATCTTATCGGAGGGACTTGTTTTGCAGGATGCCGACGTATGGGGGAAAACATTGAATGGAACTTCTATGCCATTCAATAACATGATGGAATTGTATTTCGAGGACTTTGATATAGATGGATTGCTTGCGAAATATGAATCTGGTAAGTATTTCGTCCGATATGCCACAAAATTGACAGAACTTGCAGGTGGGCAGAAGCTTGTAAGACTGTATGATCCCAGTGGTAATCTCATTGAGATTCGCACTCCATTCAGGTGTAATTAAAGGAGAGAATATGCAGATTTTTGTTGATGCAGATGCCTGCCCGGTAGTTGGTATTGTTGAAAAAGTTGCAAAAGAGCACAGTGTTCCGGTAACGTTGTTGTGTGATACAAATCATGTGTTGTCTTCTGATTACAGTGAGGTGGTTGTAGTTGGAGCCGGCGCAGATGCAGTGGATTATAAACTGATCAGTATTTGTCATAAAGGCGATATTGTTGTATCACAGGATTATGGAGTGGCGGCAATGGCACTTGGAAAAAATGCGTATGCGATTCATCAATCCGGGAAATGGTATACCAATGAGAATATTGACCAGATGCTTATGGAACGGCATCTGAATAAGAAGGCACGAAGGGCATCCGGAAAGAATCATCTAAAAGGGCCAAGAAAACGAACATCGGAGGATGATGAGCATTTCAGAGAATCTTTCGAGAAAATGATACATATGGCAATGGATAAGGAGAAATAGTTCGAAATGGAAGAATGTAGATTTCATATTGGTGATGTAGTCCAGCATTTTAAGCGGGAAAATGTAAATCTGGAAACAGCGGAGTACTTGTACCGGATTCTGGCTTTTGCGCAGCATACAGAAAATGGTGAGAAGCTGGTGATTTATCAGGCATTGTATCCGCCTTATAAAACATGTGCCAGACCATACGACATGTTTTGCAGTGAAGTGGATCGGGAGAAGTATCCGGATGCGAAGCAGAAATATAGATTTGAGGTAGTGCCGGTAGATTTTTGGCCAAGATAATATGGGTAGAAAAAGAGAATTACATTGAAGGGCAAGACCTATATGAAATTATGAGGTGATGTGTTATGGCTTCTTTTGATCAGAAGCTCCGTACTTTATATCTGATGGAAATCCTGCTGGAACGTACCGATGATGATCACATGTTAAATGCATCGGAGTTGTGCACGATTCTGGATCAGGAATATGGGATCAGTACGGATCGAAGAACAATTTATACAGAGATGGAGATTCTTGATAAATTCGGACTGGATATCCAGCAGAAGAAAGGCAAGTGTCCGGGCTATTATATTGGTGCCAGGGATTTTGAATTGCCGGAGTTGAAGCTTTTGGTGGATGCGGTTCAGTCTTCAAAATTTATTACAGAAAAGAAATCCAAAGAATTGATACAGAAACTGGAGAAGCTCTGCTGTAAGACAGATGCCGAAATGCTTTCCAGATATGTCTTCATCGTAAACAGGCCGAAGACAGAGAATGAAACGGTGTATTATAACGTGGATTATATTCACACGGCTATTTACGAAAATAAACAGATCAAATTCCATTATGCGGAGTGGACAGTTAAGAAGGAGCTGAAGTTTAAAAAGAATGGCGCTTTCTATGTTGTCAGTCCGTGGGCGTTGACATGGGATGATGAAAACTACTATTTGGTTGCTTATGATGCAGCAGCCGGAATCATTAAACATTATCGTGTCGATAAAATGCGTGATACTGAGATTATGGAGGCTGATCGTAAAGGAGAAGCGTCCTTCAAAAATTTTGATCTGGCTGCATTTGCCAAGAAAACGTTTGGTATGTATGACGGTGTAGATGCGGAAGTTACGCTGGAATGCAGAAATGAACTTGCTGGTGTTGTGATTGACCGTTTTGGTCATGATGTATGGATGTGTCCTCATGGAGAAGATCATTTCAGAGCCAGAGTGCCAGTGGCGGTAAGTTCACAGTTCTTTGGCTGGATTACCGGTATTGGATCAGGAATGCGGATTTATCTGGAACTTCAGGAAAAAGAAAAAGAACAGGATGAAAATCTGATGAATCTGCCGGTTCTGGTAGTGGATGATGATAAGACATGCTGTGAAAGTACAATTGCCACACTGAAAGAAATCGGTATTACAGGTGAATGGGTTCTCTCTGGCAGGGAAGCTGTTGAACGTTGTTATGCACGTCATGAGCTAAAAAATGATTATTTTGCTGTTATCCTGGACTGGAAGATGCCGGAGATGGATGGTATAGAAACTGCCAGACAGATCCGGAAACGGATCGGGAAAGAGATCACCATCATTGTATTGACATCCTATGAATTCAGCGAAATTGAAGAAGAAGCAAAGGCTGCAGGTGTAGATGCTTTTATTGCAAAACCGCTGTTCCGTTCCCGGCTGACGGCTACACTGCGGCAGTTTACTTCAGGCAGAAAAGAAAATACAGCGAGAAATTATCTGGAGAAACTGTCAGAAGCAGATTACACAGGAAAAAGAATTCTGCTGGTCGAGGACAATGAGTTAAACAGAGAGATTGGTGTTGAAATTTTGCAGATGACAGGGGCAGAAGTGGAAACAGCGGAAAATGGAAAAATTGCAGTTGAAAAAGTGGAAGCCTCTCCGAAAGGCTTGTATGATCTTATTTTTATGGATATCCAAATGCCTGTCATGAATGGTTATGAGGCAACCGCAGCAATCAGGAGCCTTCCTGGTGAACGGGGAAAGCTGCCGATTATTGCCATGACTGCCAATGCTTTTGCAGAAGACGTACAGCTGGCCAAAAATACAGGCATGAATGGACATCTTGCGAAACCGTTGGATATGAATAAGCTGAATGATGTTCTGGAAAACTGGCTGTAATTGCCTTCCTGGATGCATGGGAAAAGCAGCTAGGAAACATAGAGAGAGTTTTGTTATGACAGAAATTAAATATATATTTCCGAAGCAACCGCAGTCCATGGCAGTTTTGGTTTTTATAACCGTGCTGATCGTTCTGCTTCTTATCCTGACTGTAATGGTACATATGAGGAACAGAAAACTGAAAAGTACGCTGGAAGAACAGATGGCGGAAAGACGGCTTTTGGATAAGATATGTGCAGATTTTACGGCTGTCTATTATGTTGAATTAAATACCGGTTCCTTTGAAATTCTCCATATAAACGATGGAACCAACGCAAAAAAAATGAATCTGAAACAGGGTGATAATTTCAATTCTTCTGCTGACCAATATGCGGTTCAATATCTGTATGAGAAAGAAAGACAGGAATTTAAGGACTGGATTTCGACAGGGCATCTAAAGGAACAGCTTTCCCGGAAGGAGCGCATTACATACCATTATAGAAGCAAACCGAATCCGAACCAGCATGAATTTTTTGAGGCACAGGCAGTCAAAATATACGAGGATGAGAAACATTTTTTCGCACTGGTGGGTTTCCGGCATATTGATGATATCATGGAAAAAGAAACTACGATCCAGAATCAATTAAAGCAGGCACTGGATGAAGCACAGCTGAGTAATGAAATAATCTCAGCAATTGCTAAGAGTTACTGTTCTATCTACAGGATTGATGTGCAGAAAGATTTTTTTGAAGAGATATCAAATGACAGTGAAGTACACAAATTGACAGGAAACAGAGGCTGTGTATCGGAGAAACTGTATCAGCTTTGTGATACAATGGTTGCATCTGAATACCGCTCGCTGATCCGTCTATTTCTGGATGTCTCTACACTTTCAGCAAGATTGAAGACGGAAGAATGTATTTCTACAGAATACAGAATGTGTGATAGCAGCTGGCACAGGATGCTTTTTATTGTGAAAAAACGGGATGAGTCTGGAAATGTTACCCATGTTTTATGTACGGTTCGTAGTATCAGCGATTCCAAGAGACGTGAAGAGAATCTTAACTTTGCTGCGGAAGCAGCAAAGCGTGAAGCCGAAATGAAAACAAGGTTTCTGACAACTATGAGTCATGATATTCGTACACCACTGAACGGTATTATCGGTATGGTAAATATGGGAAATCAGTACGCAGATGATCCACAGATGCAGCAGAAGATCAGAGAAAAGGAAATGGAAGCGCTGAAATATCTGGTATCTCTGGTAAATGATGTACTGGATATGAATAAACTACAGAGCGGAGATTTGAAGGACCAGCAGCTTTTGTTTGATCTGACAATGGTACTGCGGGAATTGAACCAGATTTATGATGAGCGGGCTGCCAAGAAAGGCATCCGGTATGAGATTGACTGGAAAAGTACATACAGTCATAGCGCTTTGGTTGGAAATCCGGTATATCTTGGCAGGATCCTGTCGAATATTATGGACAATGCCATAAAATTCAGTCAGGCGGGTAGTGTGATTACGGTCTGGGTTGAGGAAGAAACTCTGGATGATGGCAGAGCAATTTTCACTTTCTACTGTAAAGACCAGGGTGTGGGTATGAGTGAAGATTTTATTGCACATGCTTTTGATATGTTCTCTCAGGAAAGCAAGACAAGCAGATCCAGGTATGAAGGCACCGGACTGGGGCTTGCAATTACGAAGCAACTCGTGGACAGAATGGATGGAAGTATTGAACTGAAGAGCAAAGCAGGTGTCGGGACAACAGTTATTGTAAAAATTCTGTTCAAAATTGGCACACAGGATAAAAACAGTAATTTATCAGATAAACCAGTAAGCCTTGATGATTATTCGGTAGAAGGCATGCGGGCATTGGTTGTGGAAGACAATGAGTTGAACATGGAAATTTCCAGATGTATACTGGAAGACAGCGGTATGGAAGTTACATGTGCAGTAGACGGGCAGGAAGCAGTTGAAATCTTCGAGAAATCTGCACCGGATTATTTTGGGGTAATTTATATGGATATTATGATGCCGAGGATGAATGGTCTGGATGCGGCAAGGACAATCAGGGAAATGAAAAGAAGGGATGCCAGGAGGGTTCCGATCATTGCAATGTCCGCCAATTCCTTTGCAGAAGACATTATCAACAGCCGGCTGGCTGGAATGAATGTTCATCTTGCAAAGCCGCTGGATGCGGAAAAAATGATCGTTGCCTTAAAACAATGCATGGCAGATAATAGCGATGTAAAACTGCACGAAGATTTGTAGGAATAAAAAGACAGAACATATAAAGTTGTTATATGGTATGTTTTTTTATTCCTTAGAAGAAGCAGGCTGTGAAAATCCATTTGTCTTTTTGGGACTGAAATAATTACTTAAATGAAAAACTAATTTCCAGCTGTGGACTATCCCTGTCTGACATCATTAGCAAAATTAATGCAAGGGGAACATAATTAGGATAAAAGCAGACCGGTGGAGAGCAAAATCTCTGCTGGTTTTATATATGAGATCAAATCAGAGCATGTGAGAAAAAAGAGGTAAAATAGTGGTCAAAGCATCTTGCGTAAATGGGCAGGATAGTTGGATTTTATGATTTGAAAAATTATAGATGGAACTGGCGCTTTATATTAGAAACGTACATTCATTTTCTCATAAAATGTAAAAATCCGAAATAATTTTCAATGATCTTATATGAACAGAAATAGTCTGGGAAAGCGCATTTTTACTGGACTTATAAGTGAATAGGTTGTTCCGGTTGGACTAGTATGAACCTGCATAAAAGTTGTTCCTAAGCGAGGGGTCGGAGGTTCAAATCCTCTCGGGGACGTCTGACAGCGGTTCATGGTTCGCAGGTAGTGCGGACTGTGGGCTGTTTTTTTGTTTATAAAAAGTCTGCCGAAATCAACTGAAATCACATATTTCTTGACGAAGATAAAATATCCTTTTAAAATTATAAAAAAGGGTGAAAATGGTATTTTCCACAGTGGGTCAGACCCCACAAACATGTATTCCGAAAGGACGGGAATTGACAGAAGCGGAGCAGGAATATGTTGTAAATGTGATCATGGAATGGATCGGTCGGGAAATTCATTGAGAGAACGTCTCAGCTTTGGGGTCGGATTTCTATAGCCGCAACCCTTTAATATCTTTAATACGTGATAAGATCGTATTGCAGCTGCAGCTGATAACGCCGGGCAGTGTATCAATGACTGTGTGCAGGAAGTGTTCCATTTCATCACTTGATGAAGCAACGGCATGTACATGCAGTTTGTCTCTTCCTGTGACACGGTAAATCTGTGTGACGATATCATTATTATGTAATATATCTGTCACCTGTGACAGATGGTCTGGTTTTGTTTCGATTTCAAAATAGCAGGAAACAGCACCGCTGATCTTTTGAGGGTTTATTATAGTTGTATATTCTTCAATTATGCCTTTTTTCTCCAGAGCCTGAATCCGGGCTTTTACTGCCACTCTGGAAATACCGGTTTCTTTACCGATATCAGAGTAAGAAATACGTGCATTTTCTATAAGCAACTGGATGATCTTCTGATCCAGTTCATCTAAACTGTCCAGGTACATAAGTGTCCCTCCTGTAAAGTAATATCCTCCGGATAGTAATTTTTCTTAAATATCATATCATTTATGTTGCGGAAAGTAAACGCTGGCTTGACTTAGTAGCTGTAACTACATATAATTATTTCGTAACGTAATTTAAAACTTACATTTCGAATATACAAAAATCTGATAAAGGGAAGGATAAGTGAGATTATGAAATCGGTGGAGGAATATGATAATGTCAAAAGATGAGTATTTGATCACAGATGCGCCTCTTAAAGCGCTGACGGTTTTTGCAATGCCAATGATTTTGGGCAGTTTTTTTCAGCAAATATACAATATGGCTGACTCTATCATCGTCGGCCAATTTGTTGGCTCCTCCGCACTTGCAGCTGTCGGGGCCTGTGCAGCGCTGACCAATGTTTTCATTTGTGTGGCTCTGGGTGCCGGTGTCGGTGCCGGTGTGCTGGTGAGCCGCCATTTCGGTGCCAGGGAGTATGGAAAAATGAAGACCATTGTGTCAACATCTTTGTTTAGCTTTTTAATTCTAAGTATAGTCCTTGGGGTTTTTGGCTTTTGCTTTTCCCACTGGATGATGAGTGTGTTACAAACCCCTGGCGATATACTGAATGATGCAGTGTTATATCTGCGGGTCTATTTCGTGGGATTTCCTTTTCTGTTTATGTATAACATTCTTTCCAATATGTTTACTTCCATAGGTGAATCAAAAATCCCGCTGGGGCTTCTGATATTTTCGTCAATCTTAAATATTTTTATGGATCTCTGGATGGTGGCCGGACTTGGTCTCGGTGTGTTTGGTGCAGCCCTTGCGACTCTTATAGCACAGGGAATTTCTGCGGTGTTTTCACTTTTGCTTTTCCTTAGCCGGATGCGTCGATATAAAAGTCGCTTTGACTGGTTTGACAGGCAGGAGTTACATTCCATGCTTCAAATTGCTGTACCTTCGGTTCTTCAGCAGTCTACAGTGTCCATCGGTATGATGATCGTACAGGCTGTTGTAAATCCCTTCGGTACACAGGCACTTGCGGGGTATGCGGCAACGATGCGGGTAGAGAATGTTTTTTCGTTGATTTTTGTATCCATCGGCAATGCGGTTTCCCCATATGTTTCCCAGAATCTTGGTGCAAAGAAAATTGAACGGATCAAAAAAGGATATCACGCTGCACTGGTGTTAGATGTATGTTTTGCAGTTCTTGCTTTTATAGTTATTGAGACATTGCATACTCAGATTTCCTCGCTATTTCTTGGTAAAGATGGAACTGCCCTGGCTTATCAGGTATCCGAGGGTTATATGAGATGGATTGGTTATTTCTTCATCTTTATGGGAATCAAAATGGCAACGGATGGGGTTCTTCGTGGCCTTGGGATCATGCGCCCGTTCCTTATTGCAAATATGGTAAACCTGGCGATCCGCCTGTCTGTTGCTTTGATCTGTGCACCGCGTTTTGGCATTGTATTTGTCTGGCTTGCTGTACCAGCCGGTTGGTTTGCAAATTTTTTGATATCCTATATGGCTCTCAGAAGATCATGGCCGACTGATAAAGAGGTGCACTTATTGATGAGGCAGCGCTTATAGAAGCATTGGAAAATGGTACGATTGCAGGATCCGGACTTGATGTTCAGGAAACCGAGCCACCTGAAGAAAACAGCCCTCTTTATACTATGTCTCAAGTCCTTTTGACGCCACATATGGGCTGGAAAGGACTTGAGACAAGACAGCGGTTGGTTTCTATTCTGGCGGATAATATAAAGAAGTTTATGGAAGGGGAGCCAATTAATGTTGTATCAGATCTGTAGTATCTGGCAGCAAAGTGATGATACAACTTCCGGGTTTGCAGAGTGAAAAATATAATTATGATCAATAAGTCAGTGCTTTGATATCTTCTTCCGGTGTGGTGATAGGTGCAATACCATAATTTTCAACCAGAAAGTTCAGAATATTAGGAGAAAGGAACGCCGGAAGAGAAGGACCAAGACGGATATTTTTGATACCCAGATGCAGGAGGGTTAACAGGATACAGACTGCTTTCTGTTCATACCAGGAGAGTACGAAGGAAAGCGGAAGCTCATTTACAGAACATCCAAATGCATCTGCAAGTGCCACAGCAACCTGGATCGCACCATAAGCATCATTACACTGACCCATATCCATCAGTCGTGGCAGACCACCGATCTCTCCCAGATCGAGATCATTGAAACGGAATTTTCCACATGCCAGGGTGAGAACGATACTGTCAGAAGGTGTCTGCTTTACAAATTCCGTATAATAGTTTCGACCTGGCTTGGCACCATCACAGCCGGCAACCAGGAAGAAATGGCGGATCGCACCTGATTTTACGGCATTTACTACAGTATCTGCATGGGACAGGATGGCTGCATGACCAAAACCGGTTGTCACTTTTTTTCCACCATTGATACCGGAGAACATCTGATCTTCTTTGTAACCGCCCAGCTCCAGCGCTTTTTCAATAAGCGGTGTGAAATCTTTCTTCTCGTCAATATGGACAGCGCCTGGGAAGGTAACCACTTCGGTTGTAAATACTCTGTCAGCGTAGCTGCTTTTTGGAGGCATCAGACAGTTGGTAGTGTAGAGGATCGGGGCCGGAAGATGGTCAAACTCTTTCTGCTGATTCTGCCATGCAGTTCCGAAATTGCCTTTCAGGTGAGAGTATTTCTTTAAGAATGGATAGGCATGGGCAGGGAGCATTTCACCATGTGTATAGATATTGATTCCTTTTCCCTCAGTCTGTTCAAGCAAAAGCTGCAGATCTTTCAGATCATGTCCGGTCACGACAATAAAAGGCCCTTTTTCTACCGTAAGTGTGACATCAGTTGGCTCTGGTGTTCCATAGGTTTCTGTATTTGCCTTATCAAGAAGAGCCATGCACTTCAGATTGATCTCTCCTGTTTTGAGTACTGTGGAAAGAAGTGCTTCTGTACTTTCTTCATAACCGATCTTAGATAATGCCTCGCAGAAGAACTGATTCACTTCGGTATCTTCATAATTCAGAACATTTGCATGATAGGCATAGGCAGCCATTCCGCGGATACCAAAGAGAATAAGAGACTTCAAGGAGCGGATATCTTCATTGGCATTCCACAGCTGCTGAAGATCATATTCCTCTGTTCTGCAGTCAGGAACCAGTCTTTCTTTTTCAGCTCTGACTTTTTGTATCATATTTTCGATTGCAGCATTGTCAAAACTTACATTTGTAACTGTAGTAAACAGTCCTTCGATTATGATCTGTCCGGTTCTTTTTGAAATAGTTTCCGTGCTGTCGGCAGCTTTAGCCAGACTGATCAATGCACCTGTCAGCTCGTCCTGTAATTTCGCTGTATCTGCTTTTTTTCCGCAGACACCGGCATTTCCTGTACAGCCGGTACATCCGACTGTCTGTTCACACTGAAAACAAAACATTTTCTTATCCATTATTGTATTCTCCTTTTATTCTGTGATTTTTCCGAATGATCTTTCTTATTATTTTATCCTCGGTTTCTGTTAGGAGTATAGTATAATAATTACAACGTGTATGTTTGATTTCCAACAGGAGGATTAATTTTGAAAAAATATTTACCCATTCTAAGAACCAGTCCTTTCTTTAAAGGTCTTACTGATAATGAGATATTATCCATACTGCACTGTGTAAATGCAGCAACGATCTCCAGAAAACGGGATTCTTATATTTTCAGAGCCGGAGATTCTACCGAAGTAATGGGACTTGTGGTGGCAGGCTGTGTTCTTGTTATTCAGGAAGACCTGTGGGGACATCGGAATATTCTGTCAAAATGTCATGCAGGAGATTTTTTCGGTGAACCATATGCAGCAAGTCCGGGAGCTGTTCTGAATGTCAGTGTGGTAGCAGATGAGGATTGTGAGATTATTTTCTTAAATGTTCAAAGGCTTCTGGTTTCCTGCCCAACAGTATGTGAGCATCATCAGAAGCTGATCCGTAACATGGTCGGTGTCCTGGCAAATAAGATCCTGATCCTCAATGATAAGATCACACATGTAGGCAAACGAACGACCAGGGATAAGCTGTTGTCCTATCTGTCATCGGTATCTATCAGACGGGCATCGTTATCCTTTGACATTCCTTTTGACCGGCAGCAGCTGGCAGATTATCTTTGCATTGACCGTGCGGCAATGTCTGCGGAGATATCAAAGCTGCAAAAAGAAGGCCTTATAAAAACAAAAAGAAACCATTTTGAGCTGATTGTTTGTAATGATACGGATTCAGGAATAAAAATGTGATATACATCACGGAAAACGATAAACTTTTTCATTATAATACAAAAGGAAAGCGAGACTGCTTAAAATGATTCTATTGTTATAAGCTTTCACACGATGGTATTATGGTATGTATAAAGAATCTATGAAATCAGTTATTGAAAAACAGGAGGAAAAATATGCTCATCAGAAAAGCAGAAGAAAAAGATATTCCCAGGATCCTGGAATTGTTAGGGCAGGTGCTGCAGATCCATGCAGATATAAGGCCTGATATTTTTATTCCGGGCACAACAAAATATACGACAGACGAATTGGCAGAGCTTCTGAAAAACGAAGAAAAGCCGATATATGTTGCAGCGGATGAGACTGATGTTTGTGTGGGGTATGCATTTTGTCAATTAAAGGAGCAGCCTTTTTCAAACAATATGGTTCCGTTTAAGTCTCTTTTTATAGATGATCTGTGTGTCGATCAGGAGGCACGAGGCCAGCATATTGGGGAAAGTCTGTTTGAATATGTAAAAAACGAAGCAAAGCGGCTGGGATGCTATGAAGTGACATTGAATGTATGGGCAGGAAATACTTCAGCAGAAAAATTTTATGAGAAAATGGGAATGCGGACAAAAGAAAGACAGATGGAATACATATTATAAGATATTGAATTGTTCAGGAAAAAAACAGCCGGCTAAGACACAGACTGAGATGTCTGTACCTTAGCCGGAAAATTTATCACTGTAATGAACATGCATGGCATCCCAGTCCATAAACAATACATAAAATACTCTTCCGTATTGCTGGCTTTCCACGATCCTTCCGTGATCAAGCACAGAAAGGTAGGTGCCGTCTGCTTTTCGAAGATGAAAGTGGATATAGTCATTGTTATTGCCGGCATCGATCTGTTTCCAGATGCTTGTTTCTATCTGGTGCTGTTCATCCTCACGGATCAGGTTGTGGAAGCTTTTGTTTGTGAGGCTGAAGAATTTGTCTATAGTTTTATATCCGGTCATTTGAAGGAACTCGTGGTTTGCATACAGGAGTTCATCATCATCTTTGTCCGCTCTGTATATGATAAATGCACCCGGAAGGTGTTCAGAGATATCCCTGAATGCGAATCCGAGCTGTTTGCGGACTCCTGATCGGAGACCCTCCCTGTAAGCCATACATCCGTTTTTTCCGTGAAGCTTTATTTCATAAAGTGCTGCATCTGCACAGCGCATGAGTTGTGAGCGTGTGGATGCAAAGGTTGGATATTCTGCATATCCGAGAGAAATATAAAACGGATATTCTTTTCCCTTACATGAAAATGTCTTTGGAAGCTTGGTGAATTGCCGCAGCAGTTCTTCCGTTTCTTCATAGGTATGATCCGGCAGAAGAATGCAGAACTCATCACCACCGTTTCTTCCCAGTAATGTATTTTTTGGAAAAAAGCCTTCATGCTATCTGTGAGACTCTTTAATGCCCTGTCCCCATAGATATGTCCGTAAATATCATTGATAAACTTAAAGTCATCAATATCAAGGAGTGCGGCCACAAAATGATTTTTTGGATTTTTGGTGATCATCCTTTCGGCTAATTCATCAAATCCATAGCGGTTGTAAATATCGGTGAGAGAATCTGTGTGTGCCAGTATCTGAAATTTATTTTTATTTTCTTTTGATACTAACCATACCCGGGTAAGACCTGACAGAAGTAAAACGATAGCAGTAAACATTCCGCTGACTATTGCTATTAATTTAACTTGTTGTGCTAGATAAAATAAAATATAAAGAAACTTCAACAAAATGTGCTATCCTATTTGTAGGTAATACAGCGAAAGGAGGCATCATTATGTTGAAGTTCCAAGATAATAATACCACTGTTATTGCAACTTTTGAAGACTTTATTTTAACCGGTTCTTTCCACACTTAGTTGAATTTATTGTGAAAAAGTTCACCGAATAATACTTTTGCTTTCAATAATTCAAAACTGTTTCTGCCATACATTATTCGTTTTATAACTTTGATTTTAT